>CAYVDI010000066.1:0-2655 GCA_964450795.1 uncultured Bdellovibrionales bacterium | reverse complement strand
TCAAGAAACGAGAAGCTTCTCAAATACGCCCTCGTCGGCATCGGCGTCGCCCTCGTCATCACGATGCTCTCCGCCCTCTTCTTCTTCAAGATCGGTGACGACGGACAGAAACGGCAGGCAACCGAAGAAAAAGCCTCCCTCACTTCCGAACAGGAACTGAAGCTCCAGGAACAGATCGCCCCGCTCATAAAGAACGGGGATATGAAGGCCTGCGACCAAGTCACAAACGACATGTACAAAAAGGTCTGTATCAACAACATCGCCCTCGACAAGGCCGAGGAAACCAAGGATATCGCGTACTGCCAGTACCTCGACAACGAGCTCATCGAGAGAAGCTCCTGCGAACGGCAGGTCATACACCAGAAAGCCATCGAAAAGGAAGACAAGTCCGTCTGCTCCGAGACGAAGGACGAGAAACTGAAGCAGGAATGCGAGGATTCCTTCCTCTTCGGCATGGCAAACAAGAAGCAGGATCCGAAACTCTGCGACCAGGATACGGACAAGACCAAGGCTGATCAGTGCTGGAACGGGTACTATGCCCAGAAGATGATGATACCGACGGACGACGGGAAACCCGGGGAAGTCGATTGCGGTCTCTTCCGCGGGGATGACGTGAAGGCGGACTGCCAGGCGATCGCCTCCGCGATGAAAGGGAACGACCGACAGAAACTCGCGGAATCCTGTCAGTCCCAGAAGACCAGGACCTTCTTCCAGGTCTGCATGATGGCGAATCAGAAGGGGATGACCCCTCCGGTCATGGGTCCGAAACAATAACCGAAGACGTATGAAAAAATCACTCGCGATCGTTCCGGTGATGCTCCTTCTCTTTCTTGGGGTGCCTGCGTCTGCCTCGGCGGCGGAGGGGGATTTGGTGTGGAGGCGCGAAAGCACTCATTCGAATGCTATGATGTTTACGCAGTACTCCACGGCAAAATTTAGTTTCAAAGGGAATATATATTCAGCGTTTATTTCATCTAATCCTGGCCCAGTGGAATCTGTAAGTTGTAGGATTCAAAAAGACAACGCTGTGAATGGCGCCGTGGTGTGGGATGTCCAAGATATTAGCCCTTATAATATAAGTGGTTTGTATGTCAATGATTCCGGGGTTTACCTTTCCGGGTATTACAGTAGTGATGCTTTAGCTGGACATCCTGGGGGGAGTTTTCTTGAAAAGCGTTCTGCGACTGATGGGGCATTAATCTGGAGAAAGATATTTAATGACTATTATGGTGCTATAGATTTAGTCGGTGATACATCAGGATTATTTTGGACAAGAACCAGAACGTATTTTAATGGCGACAGAATTATAGAGAAATTAAATTTTAATGGCGACATAGTTTGGAGCAAATCACTGGTTTCGTCTATTGGAACTAGCTCAGCCGCTGGGTATTTGGCAATTGATGACACTGGTGTCTATGCAAGCGCTGCTGATCCTTACGGTCTCTCGACTTATTCACTTATAAAAAAGTTTAACTTAAATGATGGATCTCAGATTTTTTCGCTAGATATTTCATTACAAGAGATGACTTCTTATGGCGCTGTTGGAAATATATATGTGAGGAACGGATCGATATATCTGGCTCGGTTGGTAGTGTATCCCGGTGGCGATGGCAGCAGGTGGATTGAAAAGCGAAAAACGGATACTGGTGCTCTAATTTGGAGGAAAAGCGCAAAAGCAACCGCATATTGGTTCACTATGCCTGTGGCAGTGAATTCAGCTGGAGAGGTTTTTGAATACGAGGGGAATAATCCTAGTACTGGAACGGTGTCTTGTAAACTCTGGAAGCGTGATGGAGATGGTAATATTGTTGCTAGTTACAACCTTAACTGCAAGCAAAGTATTACCTCCGTTTGTTTTACTGCTCAAGGGGATTACTATTCCCTGCTTTCTTCGGAAGATGGTATTTACGGATTCAGTGGCGATTGGCTCAAGCCGTCGATTATTATCGATAAATACAACTTTGTGGATTCCTGTGGCACAGTCACCGATACCCGTGACGGCTCTGTATACGACACTGTCCAGATCGGCACCCAGTGTTGGATGAGAAGAAATATGAACATCGGTCAGCAGATAAATACTCCTGCTGTCCCGTCCAACTCTACTACAATAGAAAAGTACTGCTACGATAACGATCCAAATAATTGCACCACCAACCACCCGACCTACCCTGACGGTGGACTCTACACCTGGGACGAAGCGATGCAAGGTTTGACCACCGAAAGTGCACAGGGCATTTGTCCTGCAGGCTGGCATATCCCGACCGATGCGGAGTGGTACATACTTGAAAGCTATTTGAAGGATGCGGGTCAGACGTGCAGTGCAACTCGATCCGTATCATGGGATTGTAGAACCGCTGGTGCGAAATTGAAGCCGGGCGGTTTAAGTGGTTTTGAATGGAATTTTACGGGAAGCAGTAGCGCTTCATTAAACGGTGTTATAACTTTTCTTGGTCGTGTTCCGTTGTTTGCAGCCACAGAGGGGTACTTCTGGTCATCATCGGGGTCAGGTGCTAATATCTGGTTTCGAGGCTTGAATTCGATCGATACTGCGACTTATAGGGGTTCAATTGATAAGAACTTTTTCTCATTCCCTGTCCGCTGTATCCAAGGCGCAGGCGTCGTTCCTCCGGCAAACATCCTCCAACTCTGCCGCGA
>CAYVDI010000065.1:0-2711 GCA_964450795.1 uncultured Bdellovibrionales bacterium | reverse complement strand
GCAAAATTCGAGAAATTCTCAAACGTTCGTATTTTTGATTTCTTTTATAATCAATCCGAATACCTCCAGGTTGTACAAAAATGTGATCTCGTGATAGCCCGGAGCGGTTCGAGTATTTTTGAATTTCAAGCATTTTGACTTCATATGATACTCATCCCTCATCCATTTACAGGGAACAATCACCAGTATTGGAACGCAAAAGCCTTTGAAAAAAAGGGGCATGAACTCCTCGAACAGAAGGACATCAATAGACTCAAGGAGATTCTTGAGAAATACAAAAAACATAAAAAGTCAACCGAAAAAAGAGTGGTCGATAGGACAATTTTTGATATAATAAAAAAGTATATATTAAATTTAAAATAATTTTCTATGGAAGCCTTATGAATGTATATTGGGTATGGCGTACTCTTTGTAGGTTTCCTATTTTTTAATGCTGTATATTTAATACCATTTATATTTTTATTAAAAATTTTTCAAAGAATAACTAAATATCACTACAAATATTTACCTTTTTACTGAATTATTTTATTTTTATATATAACTATACTCGTTTTCAATGCTCACACTATTTTTAGTCCTATCACAAAAGAAAATGATTGTAATAGCATTATAAAAAGTTTATTTTTTGATGGTTTCTCCAAGGAAAGTTGTTTGATGAATTTACAAACGGATATACAAGAAAAAAAAAGTAGAGCTTTGTATGATAGTATCATGGTACAATGAGATCCAGTCAGATGCAATGAAATTTGAAATGTAGACCAATGTTTGAGCGATCTAAATCGTTGCGAATTAGTATCAAATGATGAAGTTCGTAGTGACTGCTATTTTAAAGTAGCAACTTTTAATCAAATTGTTGAATTATGCGATAAAACTACCCAAAAGACCGAGTGTTATATTAGTATTGCAGCGGAAAAACTGGATATTAAAATATGCCAAAAAATTAACAACAATAATCCAAAAGATATAGAAAGATGCGAATATTTTGCAATGCTTGAGAAAATTCCTAAAGAATGAAAATTAGAAGATTGTAAATTTTTTGAAAATAATTCATTCAGTAAAAATCTTAAAGATATTATACCATGGTGTTATGCCCAAGTCTGAGCATGCGAAAAAATAGAAAATAATTCAGTTCTAAAAGATAGATGCTATTGAAAATTAAAACTATGTGATAAAGTTACAGAGCCATCTTACAAGGAGAACTGCATTAAGTGAGAAGATATGTCTAGCTTTTAAACTCAATAATTATGAAACAATACCACGAACTCCTCCAACATATCATGGATAAAGGCGTCGACCGTAACAACGGCACGGACATCAAAGACAAAAACTACTCTTCTAGTGTGGAGCAGGTATGAACACGTTCAGTTTTTGGATATCAATTTCGATGTGACCTCTCAGAATGATTCCCCCTCCTGACGACGAAGAAAATGTATACTCGAAGTATTATCCATGAACTTATATGGTTTCTCACAGGAGATACTAATATTCGATATTTAGCACAAAATGATGTCCATATTTGGGATTTATGGCCTTTTCAGACCTATCTCTCAAAGATGTGACTCACAGATCAATTTCCTGCTTATTCACCAGAATGGAAGGAGAAAATGACAGCCTTTATAGAACAAATAAAAGTTGATGAAGATTTTGCAAAAGAATGGGGCGATTTAGGTCCTGTTTATGGTTATCAATGGCGAAATTTTAATGGGCAAGGTATTGATCAGATCAAAAAAGTCCTCTATAACTGCAAAAATAATCCAAACAGTCGCCGAAATCTAGTTGTTGCATATAACCCAGCTCAAGCTGATAATATGGCTCTCCCGCCTTGTCATAGCCTTTTTCAATTCTATATAGCTAACAATAAACTATCTTGTCAGCTCTATCAGCGCTCTGTCGATAGTTTCCTTGGGCTCCCGTTTAATATAGCATCCTATTCGCTTCTCGTACATATGATTGCACAAGTAAGCGACCTTGATGTAGGTGATTTCGTCCATACTTCTTGAGATCTTCATATTTATCACAACCATTTCGACCAAGTAAAAGAGCAGCTCTCGCGCGAACCACGTCCTCTTCCAAAACTCAAACTCAATCCAGACATCAAAGATTTGTTTGCTTTCAGATTTGAAGATATAGAAATAGTTGATTATGAGCCTTGGCCAGCGATTAAAGCCCCTATTACTGTATAAAATGAAATTCATTCTTGTCGCCGCGATGGCAAAAAACCGTGTTATCGGAAAAAATAATGGACTCCCCTGGGATATCCCTGAGGAGCTCGCAGATTTTCGAGCTTTTACACAAGGAAAGACCATTCTCATGGGACGAAAAACTTATGAAGGCTTGGGGCGAATACTTCCAAAAAGACGAAATATCATGCTCACACGAGAACCTTCTGCAGTGAAAATAGGAGAATTTCCTACCGTTCAGACAGAGAATGGATGGAGAGTCGATGGTGGAGAAAAATGAGTCATAGAAATCTATACATCTGTCGAAGAAGTTCAAAAACATCTCTGAGAAGACGAACTTTTACTCGTCCTCGGAGGCTCTGAAGTCTATAAACTCTTCTTGGATAATCCGCTTTCAGAAATTCGTCTCTCTGAAATTCATGGGGACTACGATGGGGATACCTACTTCCCTGCTTTTGAAGAACTCTATACAGAAGTCTCTCGTGAAGACAAGTGAAGCTATGACCTCGTCTGGTATAAGAGAAAACTAGC
>CAYVDI010000064.1:0-2804 GCA_964450795.1 uncultured Bdellovibrionales bacterium | reverse complement strand
ATGTTCACGATTGACCATTCTAAAAGTTCCTGGCCTGGAAAATATTGTGTTTCATTTTTACCGCCCCGGGCCTCGTCGCCTTTACCATAAACAGGATCGCCCGTTGGAGTGAATCCAACCGAAGCGGTGCGGAGGCTGCCAAATTTAACTTTCTGGAATATCTTCTCAGCCAGCGGATTGATTTCAGCAGGCTCAAAGGTCACACGCCCAATAAGGTTGTTACCTTCTTTGAAAACTTCACCTTTACCGATAACTGAATCCGGGTCTGGTTCACCGAACATACTGCCGTGCAATGAATGTGACCAGCCGACTACCGGATTACGTTTGTAGTTATCCAGCTTCCAACCGTCTAATTTCAATACGGTTCCATGCCGGTCGCGCTTTTCATTGCTTATCACAAACTCAACGGTGCGGGTTTCATCCACGTTATCGGGGATTGCCCTTAGTTCAGCGTGTATAGACCTTAATTCCATTTTCTTCGTCCTCCAAAAATTTAATATCTTGCGACAAATCAGCGACTATTCTGCCCTTGCGGGTTATCGCTGTTGTCATTATTTGCATCCGGTATCCGGTTCGTTTCCGGTCCGGGATTAATACTACTTTCACGTTGTTTATCTGTTATAAGGTTTGCCGGTGTCAGGCGTTCATTGCCTCCTTCCAGATCGTTCATATTCTCAAGGTTCCGCGCCTCGTTTGGCAACATCATGCCGTTTTGCACCATTTGCACATAATATTGAGCGCGGCTCTTTATGTCGGCCCTTAACAGTGCATTGATGTTAAATTCTGAATACACGCCGGGACGGTTCGCCAAAAGTTTCCAATTGATTTGCTGTTCATAAATCCGGCACCGGCCCCTGACGTTGTTTGTCACAAAATGCAGTGCGAAGTTCTCAATGTTTGAGAAAGTCGGATCCATGTTCGCTAACATGAACTCAGGGATATTTAACCAGCGGGCGATTTCTGTTACTGAGAATTTACGGCTCTCTAAAAATTGTGCCTGTTCGGGCGGGACGGTAATGGTATAAAGTTTTATCCCTTCTTCCAGTACAATGGTGGATTTCTTTTTCAGTTCGGCCTCCATTGATTCCGTTAGGTTCTTCCGTGCAACTCCTCCCGGCCCTCCGAGATTTCCAGGATGTGACAGGATATATTTCGAGGTCATGCCATCCTTAAAAAACTTATTACCTGCATCCTGTGTTGCCTTGCCGAAGCCCATAGACTCCGCCGCCACATCAATAACGCCACGGCCCCGGATGCCGTTCGATGAAAAGTTCTTTACATGAAATACATCCATGTAACTGATATTCCTCAAATAGATTGCGTTAGACTGATCTCTGAAATCATAAGAAAGTTTCTTTCCATCATACTTCACATCGACATAAGAAGGGTGAAACCATTGCAGCGCGATCGGTTCCTGAAGGTTATTTCTCAGGATAAGTGAAATGCCGTCACCGTAAATAATCCGACTGGACTCCATAAGTTGAATCCATTCCGCAGGCGTGTTCAGGATGTTCGGTGAAACATGCAAAAGGTTATATACTTTAAACTCATATGGCATAGATTCATCCACCGGCTCACGGTTGCCGTTCTTGTCTTTCCGGTAAATGCCTATGGGTAAATTTAAGGAGTCGCAGAGAATATTAACACCGGCATAGAACGCGGATAAGTTCATCGCTGTAATATCCGTTACCGTTGTGCTGTTATCTTTGTCCAGTAGAGAGTTAATAAATTCTCCGTTAACGGTTCCAATATTACGCAATTCAGCAACCTGACTATTTAAGTCAGATACTTGCTTTTTTAACTCTTTAACTTTGGAAGTGTATAACGGAAAAATAGCCATAACTTACCCAGGTTTGAGGCAAAGTTATCACTATGCAAATGTTATGTCAATGTGGAATGTTTACTTTCTTAGTACTCCAGTAATATTTTTGTATAATTCTTTCCCGTTGGTCATAGTGTCTCTCCTCCCGGTTTGCGCTCCCGCTCTTGTTCTGTGACCATATCCGATATTTATAAACCAAGTGCGGCGTATATCCAAACCTTAATCCGGCGTCTGCCATACGTAAAGCTAAGTCATATTCCTCCGCCGTTTCATATCGTTCCGTCCATTTCGGCATGGTTGCTTTTCTATACAAACACGTCCCGCCGTGTATTGTATTTTCAAATGCCAGTTCACCAACGGTGACGGGTAACTTAGATTTCACCGTCTGGATAACTTTTCCGGTGTAACTATCAAAGTTTAACGCGTCCGCACAAACAAAGTCCAGCGCGTTAATAGTCGCGGCCTTGTATAAGTGATAAAGGCAATGAGGTAGCAGTAAATCATCTTCCGCACAAATCTTTATAAATTCACCTTTCGCCTTCGCCACGCCCCGGTTAATGTTTATCCCGATCGGTTCATCGTCCTGGCTCTGAATAACCTCGTAGTCAATCCCCAAATAAAAGCCGTATTGATTGTTGCACGATTTTAACGCCTCATTCAGAAAGCCACGGTCAATGTCGTAAGGGATAATAATTGAAACCTTCATAACGTAGCAAATATATCAGACTCATGCAGTGCCAGGATTTCCCGGCCTTCATGATCGAACCGGAACCCGGCACCATATAACCTATCCCACATTACGCGGTCGCCCGGTTGTACGGTGCATTTATCCGATGAATACAAAACCTGGCCTATTCCGCTATCTTCCTGGAAATTGTCAGGTACAAAAATACTTCCCGCCCGCTCAATCTTATCTGGCGAAATAATTACATAGTCATTTATTGGTTTCATATTTATCAATCGCTTTTTGATTAGGTTTCAT
>CAYVDI010000063.1:0-3066 GCA_964450795.1 uncultured Bdellovibrionales bacterium | reverse complement strand
CTCCTTCTGGTTGGCGTGATGGAAAACGAACTGGCACGACCATAGCACCGGCCGGACGTCTTGGCAAGCGGCGGATCACTCCGCCGTCTTCATCGAGTACCGGCACCCGCAATAGTTCTGGCGATAGATACCGCGCTCCCGGACCATTTTCCGCCCCTTCTCTTCCCGTCCCTTTTTCTTCCAATCCTCCGAAAAATATGCGACTCCGAACCGCTTTCCGGCCGCCATCCCGATCGGCGTGATGATGATCGCGCGCTTGTTCCGCCCGGTCGTAAGCGTCGAACCGAAGAGCCGGATACCGAGATCCGCGGCTACCTTGGCGGTACGAAAAAGTCTCTCCCGGAAACAGACTCCGCACCGTATGCCGCCTTCAGGCTCCCCTTCCAACCCCTTCACCGCCTTGTCCCACCTCGCGGAATCGTAATCCTGGTCGATCATCGGGATATCCCACTCCTCGCACACGCGGATCACCTCCGCTTTCCGTTTGAGGTATTCCGCTTTCGGGAAGATATTCGGGTTATAAAAAAGGACCGAAAGATCATAATCTTTTCGGAGCTCGTCGATCACCGCGATCCCGCACGGCGCACAACAGGTATGAAGCAGGAATTTTTCCGGCATAGAAACGCCTCTCAGCTCTTGAAATCCTTATCACCGTTGAAACGCGCCTGCCAGGAAATCAGGTTCGTGTACACATAGATGACGACGACGATGACCAAGAGAAGCACCTTATGCTCCGTCTCGAGCTCCGACCGACTCGCGAGAAAATAGGTGATCGGAAATGCGACAAGCGGGAGCACGATATCACTCACGACGTTCCATGAAACTTCTCCAAGCTTGAACCAGGCCTCGAAGATCTCCCAAAATATAGCGAGGGCAAGCACCGCAAAAAACACCGGGACCGGCGACCACGAGAAAAGTGCTGCCGCAAGCCCCGCGACCACGCCGGCCAAAAAATGAGGCACCGACCAGAAATCGATAAGTTTTCTCATAGGTTCATCGTTCGATATCGATACAAATCTCGTTTGTCGCGGCGATCGGCATGGAGTGCGGCGGCGCGTACTGGACGAGCTCCGCCTCGACATAATCATCGGAAGATACGTGGCGATCTCTCACAAGAAGCTTCCGAAGAAGAGTCGTTTTCGCCGCCACCCGCCGATCCGTAGGAATGCCACGGAAACGAAGTGCCGCCCTGATCCCACCGGAAATGACCCGGAATGTCATGCGTTCGTCGTCCGGTTTCGGAAGGTTGGATGTAGTGTAGCGGGAAGGAAGCGCGAAGGCAACAAGGTGCCCCTCTGAAGCGGAGGAGGCTCCCGCACTCTCCTGAACGACCGGCTCGCCTCCGTCTTCAAGCTGAGAAAGATACGCGGAGAGGATAGAAAATCCGACACTCATGGCCTCCTCGGTATCACCGGAGACGGCCACCTCAACCGACACGAACGGATCGTATTCGCGGATTTCATATTCCCTGTACCGCTCGAGGACGGCGTAGGACGGCGTCCCGATATCCCGCATGAGATGCCGTCCGGCATATTCCCAAAGCGTCAGTCCGACACCGAGCACGAAAATGAGGAAGAGGAATGTCCACATAGGATTCCTCCCATTCTACCACGAAAAACGGTCACTCGTACCGGAGCGCCTCGATCGGGTTGAGGCGCGCGGCGCGACGTGCCGGATACCAACCGAAAACGATGCCGATCGCCGCGGAAACGAAGAATGCGATGGCCACGGACGAAAGCGATATGTCGGTCGTGATACCGATCGTTTTCGTGAGAAGCGCCGAAGATCCCCAGCCGAGCACGATACCGAACACGCCCCCGAAGAACGTCAGCGCGGCGGATTCGGCGAGAAACTGCCGGCTGATATCGTGCCGTTTCGCACCGATCGCCTTCCGAAGACCGATCTCGCGGGTCCGCTCCGTCACGGTCGTAAGCATCATGTTCATGATACCGATGCCGCCGACCAGAAGGGAAATCCCCGCGACCGCCCCGAGCAGAAGCGTGAATGTTTCCGTCACCGAAGAAGCGGTGGCGACGATATCGGCCTGGTTCATGACACGGAAATCCGCATCCTTCGGATCCTTGATCCCGTGCCTGGAAAGAAGCAACGCCGAAATCCGCGCAGACACCGTGTTCATCGCCGCCTGATCCGCCACCGTAACATTGATGATCGAAAGCGAATCATCGCCGGAAAGATATTGCACGACCGTCGAAAGCGGCGCATAGATGACATCGTCCTCGTTTCCGAAACCGGACCCGCCCTTTGAAGCCGTCACCCCGATGACCGAAAAATCAACACCGTTGATACGAAGCTTCTGTCCGATCACGTCGTCAACTCCGGAAAACAGGGTTTCCTTTACCTCCGGACCTATGACGGCGACTTTCGCCCTCCGCTTCTCGTGATCGTCGGTCATGAACGTCCCTGATTGCATCACGACATTGCGTACCGGCGCATATTCCGGAACGGTGCCGTTGATCGAGGTGCGCGTATTCTGTCCGTTCGCGACCACCTGCAGATTCTTGGATACCGCCGGCGCTATATATGTGATCGACGGGACTTCGGATCGGATCGCCTCGGAATCCGAAAGCGTGAGCGACTGCGCCGATCCCTGCCCGCCGCTCACGCTCTGCCCCGGCGCCTGCTGGAAGCCCGGACGGATCATAAGCAGGTTCGAGCCGATCGATTGGATGCGGTTCTCGACGTCGATCTGCGCACCGCGACCGAGCGCCGTCATGGTTATGACCGACCCGATGCCGATGACGATGCCGAGCATCGTCAATCCCGAACGGATCTTGTTCGTGGTGAGCGACAGGTACGTTTCAAGGACGATATCGGAGAAAAGCATACGATCGATAGTTATGATCCGAGGAAGTCTCAAAAGGAGACGGGGCGATTCCGCTCATCGGAGACGATCTCCCCGTCACGGATGGAAATGACGCGATCGGCACAAGCGGCGACTTCCGGCTCGTGCGTGATGAGAATGATGGTGTGTCCCTTCTCGCGATTAAGCTTCTGGAACGCCGCGAGGACGAGTGTCCCGGTCTTCGTATCGAGATTGCCGGTCGG
>CAYVDI010000062.1:0-3071 GCA_964450795.1 uncultured Bdellovibrionales bacterium | reverse complement strand
CTTCGCAATATACGTCCACAGAGCGACAATGCCGAGCACCATGAGAATGAGCGTGAGCACAAGAAAGAGCGAGCCGAAAATCGACGAAGCGCCCCATCCGGCACCGCCCATCATGTTGCCGTAATAATATCCCATCATACGATCCACCTCCTTTCTTTCAGAGTTTCCCCGCCTTCAATCGGAGCGAATTGGATACGACCGACACCGACGAGAGTCCCATCGCGAGCCCCGCGAAGACCGGAGAGAGAAGCCAACCGAACACCGGATACAGAATGCCGGAAGCAAGCGGTATGCCGACGATATTGTACACGAACGCGAAGAAAAGGTTCTGCCTGATGCCGCGCATCGTCAATCTCGAAAGCCTGACCGCCTTCACGAGTTTCGCGATATCCCCGTGGAGAAGCGTGATGCCTGCCGATGCTATCGCCGCGTCCGTTCCCGTGCTCATCGCGATGCCGACATCGGCCGCCGCCAGGGCCGGCGCATCGTTCACACCATCGCCGACCATCGCCACCACCTCACCATTCGCCTGTAAATCCCGTACCTCAGCCATCTTTTCCGATGGCAGCATACCTGACTTCACCTCGTCGATACCGGCTTCCAATGCGATGGATTTCGCCGTGTTCCCGTCGTCTCCGGTGAACATCACCACCCGGATGCCGAGCGAGCGAAGTGTCTCCACCGACGTTTTCGCTTCCGGCTTGATCGCATCGGCGATGAATGCCACACCGAGCACCGCATCACGTGTCGCGAGTATGATCAGCGTTTTTCCTTCCCGCGTCTCCCGCTCCACGATCGCCATCTCAAATGGAATACCGAGTTCCGCGAGAAGTTTCCTGTTCCCGGCGAAGTATTCCGTCCCATCGACCGTCCCGCGAACACCCATCCCCTGCGAAATCTCGAACCGTTCCACCGGACGCCTTTCGATACGTTTTCCTTCGGCATACGAAAGGACCGCACGCGCAAGCGGATGCTCAGACCGCGATTCAAGCGACGCGAGCACAGACACGAACGACTCTTCCGTCATGTCGCCGATCAGCTTGACCCCGACCAACTCCGGTTTCCCTTTCGTGATCGTCCCAGTCTTGTCGACGACCACGACGGTCGCCTCATGAAGCCGTTCGAGCGTCGCCGCGTCCCGGACAAGGATTCCCTCGCGCGCGCCCTTACCTACCCCGACGATGAGCGCGGTCGGCGTCGCAAGGCCCAAGGCGCACGGACACGCGATGACGAGCACCGATACGAACGAGACGAGTCCAAACGAGAGCGCCTGTGAAAACCCGAGAGAGGATGTTCCTATGAAAAGCCACGCTCCGAGCGAAAGGGTCGCGATCCCAAGTACGACCGGAACGAACACCGACGAGATCCTGTCGGCGAGCGCCTGAATCGGCGCCCTGCTCCCCTGCGCTTCCTCGACCATCCGTATGATATGTGCGAGAAGTGTCTCCCGACCGACTTTCGTCGCGGTGAACGTGAACGTTCCCGTAGTGTTCATTGTTCCCGCCGACACCGTATCACCCGCCTTTTTCCCCTCCGGCATAGGCTCACCGGTGATCATCGACTCGTCAACGAACGAGGCACCATCGGCAATCACTCCATCGACCGGAATTCTCGACGCCGGCTTCACGATGACCGTATCGCCGGAGACGACTTCGCTCACGGAAACCTCGATCTCCCGCCCATCGCGAACGATCAATGCGGTTTTCGCCTGGAGCGTCAGCAGCCTTTCGATCGCATCCCCGGTCCGAAGCTTCGATCGCATCTCGAGATATTTCCCGAGCGCGATGAACGCGATGACGACGATCGTCACATCGTAATACGTCTGTTCGACATCGAGATAGGGGGCAAGCGGTTCCTCAAGGGCGGACACGGTAGCGCTGTACAGGTACGCCGCAAGCGTCCCGATTCCGATAAGAGTATCCATATTCGCCGCGCCGTGACGCAGAAACCGATACACGCCGAGAAGGTACGGCCTCCCCGCGACGAAGAGCGTGTACGTCGCGAACAGCGGAAGCATGTGATGGAAGAATTCCTTCCATACGTACGACATGGGCGGAACCACCTCATATTTCCCGAGGACTTCCCACCCCATGACGAATATTGCGAAAGCCGCGAGCGGGATGACGGAAAACACCTTCCTTTTCAGGTCGTCGAGCTCGGCCTCCTTCTCCCTTTTTCGGATATCGGTTTCTTCCTCCGTTCCACGATCAGTCTCCTGCGGCACCACGAGCGAATACCCGAGCGGTTCGATCAGCCCCGAGAGCCGCCCCGGATCCGTTTTCTTCCCGTCAAACAACACCTTCACCTCCTCCGTTCCATAATTCACGGCCGCCGAAACCACGCCTTCCGTCTTCCGGAATGTTTTCTCGATGATGCCCGCGCACGACGCGCAATGCATCCCTTTCACGGCGAATGTTTTCTGCTCCATATGTCAGGAAGTTAGTCGGTCACATGAATCACCCCCCGATACATGCCCATCGAGCAGGAAAACGGGATATCTCCGACCGATTTCGGCGTGAACTCTATGACGTTCTCTCCGGCCTGAAGGATTTTCTTCACGCCGATTTTCGGCGCAACGAGCGAGACGGCACAGGAATACGAGTCCTTCGAATCGATCACCCACCGGACCGGCTGACCCTTTCTTACGGTAAACTGGTTCGGAGCATACCCATCCGCCTCCTGTGTCATCCGGATCACCTGCGGATCCTTTTTCTCCATGGTCTGGGCTACCGGCCCCTTCTTCGCGGTTTCAGCTGCCGGCCGGGCGGCGCCGCCCAAAGCAATGAGATGTGTTCCATTCCCGAAATTGAACACGCCGAGTGCGATCACCGCTATACCGGCCGCGCGGAAGAAATACCGACCAAACGCACCTTTCACGATCGAGGACAATCCACCGATGCCGAGGAGACCCGGCGCCGTCCCGAGCGCGAACGTTCCCATGATAAGCGCCCCGGCAAGCGCGTTCCCCTGCGCGACAACGAAGAGCTGTACCGCTTGGGTAAATCCGCACGGAAGGAAGAACGTGAGCATGCCGAGAAACGCCGTCCGGGTGTGGCTGTACTCCTTTTTCG
>CAYVDI010000061.1:0-3120 GCA_964450795.1 uncultured Bdellovibrionales bacterium | reverse complement strand
AGGTTCACATACGGCCGTCGCATCAGGCTATTTCCCTCTGTGGACTTTTTTATTTTAGGGAAGTCGTAAGTTATAAGTAGTAAGTAATAAGAATATTTTGTATTTACTTATAACTTACTATTTACTACTATTTTTTCCTCTTGACACAGTGGTTGAAATATCCTAATATCTTATATACAAATTATCACTCATAAAATAAGAGTGATAATAAGTGACGTGTTTGGATTTTTTAATTTGAAATTTTAATTTTGAATACTATGTCTATCCGACCATTAGGCGATCGCGTGTTGGTAAAACCTCTCAAAGAAGAGGAGGTAACTAAGTCTGGAATCGTGTTGCCAGATACCGTAGATAAAGAAAAAAAAGCAGAAGGAGAAATCGTAGCGCTGGGTAATGGAGAAAAGCTTACCAAATTGAATTTGAATATCGGAATGAAAGTGTTATTTAAAAAATGGGGAGGGGAAGAAGTAAAAGTTGAGGGAGTTGATCATAAAATTCTTGATCATGAAGATATCGTTGCGGTGATTGAGTAACCCCGCCCGGACTACGTCCACCCTCCCCTAAGAGGGGAGGGAACCAAGTTTCCTAATTACAAACTATTAATTAAATTCTATGGCAAAACAAATTAAATTTGATGATGACGCACGACAAGCCCTTGTTCGCGGAGTCGATGCACTCGCAAACACAGTAAAAGTTACACTTGGTCCAAAAGGCCGCAATGTGGTTCTTGACCGCGGATATGGAAGTCCAGTGATTACCAAGGATGGCGTGACTGTTGCAAAAGAGATTGAACTTGAAGACAAGTTTGAAAATATTGGTGTTGAAATTATCAAGGAAGTTGCGAGTAAGACGAATGATGTGGTAGGTGATGGTACTACTACTGCAACAGTACTTGCGCAGGCGATTGTAAAAGAAGGATTAAAGAACGTCACTGCTGGAGCAAATCCCGTTGCACTCAATCGTGGATTGCACAAAGCTGCTGAAGCAGTAGTTATCGAACTCAAAGAAAAAATTTCAAAGAAAGTTGAAGCAGGGGAAATTGCTAATGTTGCTTCAATCTCAGCAAATGATCGAGAAATCGGAGAAAAAATTGCAGAAGCAATGAAAGAAGTGGGAAACGATGGGGTTATTACGGTCGAAGAATCTCAGACATTTGGCATGGATATTGAGACCGTGAAGGGTATGCGATTTGATAAAGGATATGTGTCAGCGTACATGGTTACCAATACTGATCGCATGGAAGCAGAATACGAAGATCCATATATCTTGATCACTGATAAGAAAATTTCTTCGGTTGAGGAAATTCTTCCGGTGCTTGAGAAAGTTGCACAGAGTGGTAGAAAAGAAATGGTAATTATCGCAGAAGATGTAGAAGGGCAAGCACTTACTACACTTGTCCTCAACAAACTTCGTGGTACCTTTAATGTTCTTGCGGTAAAAGCTCCAGGATTTGGAGATCGACGAAAAGAAATGCTCCAGGATATTGCAGTTTTGACTGGTGGAAAAGTTATTACCGAAGAGGTGGGTCTGAAATTGGATGGAGTTGAACTTACGGACCTTGGACGAGCTCGAAAAGTAGTAGCAACCAAAGAGACTACCACGATTGTTGAAGGAAAAGGCGATCAATCTGCAATTACTGATCGTGTTACACAAATCAAAAAATTGATTGAACAAACTGATTCTGATTTTGATCGAGAAAAATTACAGGAGCGTCTTGCTAAGCTCGCTGGTGGAGTTGCTGTCATCCGTGTCGGAGCTGCAACTGAAACTGAAATGAAAGAAGTGAAACATCGTGTCGAAGATGCAGTTGGTGCTACCAAGGCTGCAATTGAAGAGGGCGTAGTTCCTGGTGGTGGAGTAGCATTGCTCCGTGCCATGAAAGCACTTGATTCAATAGCGCTTGAACCAGAAGAAATGATTGCTGTTGGAATTCTTCGACGAGCACTTGAAGAACCTATTCGAACGATTGCAAAGAATGCTGGATTTGAAGGTGCTGTAGTCGTGGATGAAGTAAAGAAGCGCGAAGGAAATTATGGATTCAACGCAGTAACTGGGGGATATGAAGATATGGTCGCTGCAGGGGTAATCGATCCCACCAAAGTTACCCGAAGTGCCCTCCAGAATGCAGTATCTGCAGCTGGAATGCTTCTCACAACTGAGGCAGTCGTTACAGACTTACCAAAGAAAGAAGAACCTCAGATGCCAGGTGGTATGGGAGGAATGGGTGGTGGAATGGGAATGATGTAAGATAGATAATTAGTGATTAGAGATTGGTGATTGGAAAATACAAGATTAAAAAACTCTCCGTGAAAGCGGGGAGTTTTTGTAATTGACAGAAAGTTTACTGTATGATGATATTTTATTTGTCGTTCTTTATCGAGTCTCTGTTTGTTGGCACAGGGCGTGCTGGCGAGTCGAGACTGTTTCTATAGGAGGTTGTCGTGAGCTTTAAGCTTCATGGCGATCAACTGCAAACTGCTTTCAGACGTCTGGGGGAAATTCAACGTCAACTGGGTCAAGATGGCGGGTACCCCTACCGTCCTGGACCCATGCTTCAAACGCTCCAGTATCTCACTGAGGGGAAGTTCTTTCCTCCGCCGGAGGATCTGATCGCTCGTGAACATGATCTCGAAATCGTCACGAGTGTCCCGTCCTTTGACCTCAGTCAGGGGATCAAGCTCGTTCCTTTCCTTCGCGATGGTGAAAAGAGCTGTTCTTCCGAGCAGATACGTGAACGAGCTGTCGAGCTCAATGCAAACCTGGGGCTCTGGCATGCGGAGTTTCTGCGTATTCGCGTGGGACTCCTCCCGAATAACTGGGAGTGGCGGCGGTACTTCATCCTCTTCGCAGGAACACTGCTGCGCAATCGTGATGGGCGCCTCTTCATTCCCTGTCTGTATCTGAATGACACTGGGTGGACGCTCCTCTTTCATCGGATGGACGAGTCTATCCATTCTCGTTCTAGCGCAGAGGATCTCCTCGCCTCGATCAAATAGGCCTGGATGGTTCTGACGTGTGAATCCTCGCATTTGCTTCGGCATCTGCGAGGATTTCTTCTTTTTATACTTGAATTTTCTCTCTATTTTCGCTAAACTGAGTCTATTATGAGTGTACTCACTA
>CAYVDI010000060.1:0-3718 GCA_964450795.1 uncultured Bdellovibrionales bacterium | reverse complement strand
GGATTCGGGCTCTGGTCGGCGCTCTTCGCAAAAGGGAGCATCTGGTACCGGCGCATTACGATCGCGATCCTGCTCGTCTCCGGCGGCGTGACCTTCTTCAAGATGTACGAACCACCGAAGAGCATGACGGAGCGCATCGAGGCGGCGCAGGAACAAAACCGCGACAAACTCGTCGACGATGCCCTGAAGCCCATCCTCCGCAAGGCGGAAGGCGGCTACAAACTGTCGAAGGACGAGAACGAACTACTCCAAGCAGCGAAGGAGCGGGAAGAAAGTCGGTCCCTCGCGAAGAAGGCGGAGACCTTCCTCCGTGGTCGAGTCATCGAGTATCGGGTACCGAGCAATATCGCGCCCGAGAACTTAAAACCGATTTGCGGCATTCCAAACGGAGAATATATATTGGACCTAGCAGACAACACCCCGCTCCGTCTCAAAATTCGAGATGAAAGCGGGATCTGGTCACAACAATATATTGACTTGAAGGACCACACCAGAATAAGCAGCTCATTTCCGGACGACAGATATCCGACGTATGGAGTCTACTCAAATGGGATACGAGTCGGTGGAAAACTCAGGGTAACGAACGGGTGCATTAGCCAATCCTTCAATCTACGCCACGATGTGGAAAATTGGTTCCGTCAAGGAACATACGAGGTGGAACCTACCACATTGAAACTTCTCCTGAAATAGAAATTCAAAAGGCGGCTGGGAAATCCCAGGCCGCCTTTTTTGTTTTCCAAAAACAGACATTAGAAGAAATTCGTGATCTGCGTCACGATGACGAGCGACGCAAGCGCCACCGCGATACCGATAATGGAGAATTTCACAATCTTCTTCGCGGTGTCCGCACGAGTCTCGTCGCCGGCCGCCGCGAAGTACATGAGTCCGCCGATGACAAGCATGATGATAGCGAGGATCCCGGCCATCGAGAGGAGGAAGTTGAGCACGTTCTGAAGGATGGTACCGAGTGAAGAGGCGTTTGCCACCGCCGCCGGCTGTCCCGCCCCGCCCCACCCAAGGATGTTCCCAACTTCCTTGAGGAACGACGGTGCAGCAATGCCGATCGCGAGCCCGATCATCGCCGCGGTGATGGCCGCCTTCGCGGTCTTGATCCGCCCCTCGTCACCGCCGGAGATGACATAAAACACCGCACCGAGCACCAGGAATACGAGCGCAAGCGTCACGATGATGCCCTGGAGTGCGGAAAGAAACGCGCCAGTCGCATCCTGCACAGTGGTAAAACTCAGCGGATTTGAAAAGGAAACAGAGCCGGCTGCAGCTGCAGCGGGAGTACAACAAACGGAACCAGCTCCGCACGTCGATTGTCCATTGTCAGTCGGCGTTGCACCACCGCATCCGCCAACCGCTTTACAAGATCCGGTTCCGATGCAAACATCACCAATTGCTCCGAAAGCTGTCTGCGGCAAAAGAAAGAGCGAGAACGCAGCGACAACCACCATCTGCAACGCCTTTTTTGGCATACATCCGTTGAAAAGATATTATATGACGTTCGCTTTAAGAAAATTGTCGATGACGTTCATGATGACCAGCGCCCCGAGCGAAATGACCGCCCCGATCAGGCTGTACCAAAGGGCCTGTTTGGCGGTCTTCGCCTTCTCCTCGTCTCCCGCCGCGGTGAAATAGAGTATTCCTGAGATGAGGAATCCGAGAATCGCGATGACCCCGGCCACGCCGAGAATGAAGTTCCCCATATTGGAAACGATATCCCCGAGAGGTTTGTCTGAGAGATTCCCGACGGTCGCCGAGGCCGGGACACAGACACCCTTCACGACCGACCATCCGGCATCGGTCACGCCATTGCCGTCATAGTCGCACATGGCCGCCTGCGCCGGCATGGAGACCGCTCCGAATAAAAACGCGACGATCCCGAAAAGAATTTTCCTCATAAAAATTTTTCAATCCTTACGGAGAGTATATCACGGCAAAAAAAAGAATCAAACGACCTTGGAGAGATCGTTCGATTCCTTTGCCAAACGGCACGATTTCCTAAATCGTCGTAGTACTGAGGAAGTTGTTGACGACGTTGAGAACCACGAAACCGACGAGTGCCACCACCACACCGATGATGGAATAGGTCATCGCGCTCTTCGCCTTGGTAATCTTCTCCTCGTCTCCCGCCGCCGTGAAGTACATGACCGCGGAGATGAGGAATCCGAGAATCGCGATGACACCGACGAGACCGATGATGTAGGACATGAGCGTGTTGACGTACGTGCTCACGTTCTGACCCGCTGTGAGATTGGACGTCTGAGCGCTTCCCATGAGGTTGCCGGAAACCGTGTTCAGTGCCGAAGCCGCGACCGGAGCCGCAGCGACAGCCGCCGCCGCCGCATACATCAGATTTTTCATTTTTTTCATATCACTCACCTCCTTTCGTTTTTTGTTTACCGTTTCCAAAAAGAAACTTCAGAAGAAATCCGCGATCTGACGGACGATGACGAGCGCTGAGAGAATGACGGCAATGCCCGTCACCGAGTAAAGCGCCATCTTTTTCGCCGTTTCCGCGCGACGTTCATCACCGCTCGCGGACATATAGAGAACACCGGAGACCGCTAGCGCCAGTATAGCAAGTATTCCCGCGACCGACAACAGAAACGAAAGCGCGTTGCCAAGCACGGTCCCGACCGGCGTAGCGTCCTCGATGACTCCGGCGGCATGCGCGACGTTCCCGAACACCATTCGCAGAGGATCGTTCATAGATTCGCGTTGCAATCGAAGCTGAATCCGTTTCCGACGGTGAAGGACGCTCCGACCCCGAGATTCGCCTTCGACTGAAAAATGACGAAAATGATCGTGTTTACCACCACCCACGCGAGGAGGACGATGGCCAGTCCGATAAGCGCCGCCCAGATGCCCTTCTTCGCCGTCCCCATCATGCTGTCGTTTCCCGCCGAGACGATATACATGATGCCCATCGCGGTGATGACCGCGAGCGCGATGAAGACCATGATATCCCGGATGTAGGTGGTGAGATACGAAACTCCCTTCACGAGATGACACAGGGAGCATTGTTCGGTCTCATTATATGATGTCACAGGATCATCCACGCTCGCGCCGCACGGGACAAGACCCGCATGCGCCGCTCCGGACGGAAGAACGGCGAAGGCAAGGAAGAGGGCAAGGAAAATCGGAATTACTGGAAAATGCTTCGTGAGTTTCATATCAGGTGAGCGCTAATTGCCTTGTTGTTTCCTGCCGAGAAGACCGATCTGACCGTCCGCCGTCTGAAGCGCGCTCTGCGGCGTATTCTCGCCGCGGTTCACGGATTCGATCGCTTCCGCCAGGATCGCTTCCGCCTTCTCTATATCTCCCGGACGCCAGCTCTTCGCGATAAGGTTTCCATACGCGAACGGGGAAAGCAACGCGTCCGACTTCTGCTTCTCAAGAAGGTCGCGACGTGCCGCCGGCTTCTTCATTTTCTCGATATACTTCGCAGCCGGATCATCCTTCAGCGCGACGGTGGCCGAAAACGTCGGAGAGAGAGGATTCCGGACAATGATCGACTTCAAAGGGTGCGGGAACGCGAGGTAGTGGAGGAATTGCCAGGACTCGTGCGTCCGGAGCATGTTGTACTGGTCGACGGGATACGACGGCTTCTGATTTGCTTCAAGTGCCGCCGGCTGCCTGTTCTTCGCGACGACGAACGTCCAATAATTGGCATAATTCACCGGTTTGGATCCGGCCGTCTGCGGCAGGG
>CAYVDI010000059.1:0-3736 GCA_964450795.1 uncultured Bdellovibrionales bacterium | reverse complement strand
TGGATGTCGGCAAATTCTATGGTGAAGAGGATATGATTTTTTTGGAAATGGAAGGCGAATAATGAAAGATGTTTACTTCAGCCACGATGCAGGAGCCAGAAGAGACCCTAAAGTTTTGAAGCTCCGTTCCAAATACGGTGCCGAGGGTTACGGCTGGTACTTTATGATTATCGAAATAATGAGGGAACAGGACGATTTTGCCTTTCCGTATGCAGATGAATTTGATGTGGCAGGTCTGGCAATGGAGATCGGGACTACACCGGAAATTCTAAACAGATTCATAAACGATTGTATCAATGTGTTTTCTCTGTTAAAACTGGAAGACGGAAAGCTTTTCAGTTCATCCCTCAATGACAGAATGAGCAAAATGACAGAGATTTCTGAGAAAAGAAAATCCGCTATTGCTAAGCGTTGGGGAAATACAAATGAAGAACAAAACGATACAAAAAAATCTGTTTCTAATACAAATGTAATACAAGACGATACAAATGTATTACAAATGTATTACAAGAGTACGGAAAAAGAAACTAAAACAGAAATAGAAAAAGAAAAAGAGTATATAGAGAGTTATCGTAATAAAAGGGGGAAGCCGTTCGGCTTCAACGCTGTTTTACTCTCTCTTTTCTGTGCTCAGTTCGATATTTCCCGTGAAATACCCTACACAGCAAAAAGGGACAGGGACGAAAAGCATATGCAGGGGATTTATCGCCAATACATGGAACTGAAAAAGGCTAAGAACGAAAAGCCCGACACAGAACAGGTATTCAGGGAGATGCGTCTTCTGTTTCGTTTAGCCTGTTCCGTGGCTGAAGATGACTGGATTTTCACGAATATGTCACCGCCAATTCTTGACAGCAAATTCAATCAGGTAATGCAACTAATCAGAAAAACAAACGGATCTAAAAATGGAACAGCAACAGCAAAACGACAACTCTCCGATGAAGACATTGCAGAAGTCGGAACACGGATTTTTAGCCTTGACGCCGCAGGGGCAGTTGGTTGATCGTGTTACGAAAGATGCCATTGTTCCAACAACCCTCTTCTCCCCGGATGACTGGATTAGAGCTGCAAAGATGATCAGGGCTGCATTTCCGGTTGTTGATCGTGACTGGCTTTCCCTTTTCTC
Organism: uncultured Bdellovibrionales bacterium; assembly: GCA_964450795.1. Lineage (GTDB taxonomy): Bacteria > Patescibacteriota > Minisyncoccia > Moranbacterales > UBA1568 > JAGOTT01. Next base: position 2,610 of record CAYVDI010000059.1, on the reverse strand, counting down.
CGACATGGCAAGGGATGAGGGTTATTCAGGTGATCAGCTTATTGCAGCAGTTAAAACAGCCATCAAAATCTGCGATTATAACCACACCATGCCTCCCGTTTCAAAGTTCCTTTCACAATCGAACCGGGTTAAGATGCTCAGCTACTACGATGTTGAAAAGGAAGTCCACAAAGGGGATAACTGGAAAAACTTCAAAATGATAACCAAGATTGACGGCAATGTTTACTTTGCCCGAATCGCTGACATAGCTAAATACGGATTGAAACCAATGGAGATGGAAAATGTTACCTGAAACAGTAATTGAAACCCTTGAAAGGGCAAACGCCGTAATGACAGAGCTCCGGCAAGTGGCTGAACAAATTGACGAAACAATACCTGTGGAAGCAACACCGGATATACTTCTGGAGCTGTCAAACCTTCGTGAATCGCTATATCTCTGTGACCGTGATATTTGTGCATGGCTGCCAAGAGCTTCCCGGTATGATACTCCTTTCAACGATGACCCGGCACCGTGGGAGTAGTCAGATGTTTAAGCTTGCAATCAAACTCTTGAAGTATGAAATCGATGGAAGACGGCAGGATTTGCAATGGTATCAGGCAAAGAAAAAACCTGAAATGTTTGACACCGAGGCTATCGAACAGTTGAAAAACGAAATCAATGAATTGAATGAAGCTGTCAGAGTATTGGAGAATCAGGATGGACAATAGGGATAAATGCCAAAGATGTGGCGGGCAAATGAAAACTGAAAATCGGGCTGTCTATTGCAGTAAATGTTTCTGGCATAAACCCAAAAAACAGCCTGTGAATAGAAAGCCATACCCAAAACATGAAATCGCCGAAAGGAAATGTGAAAGCTGTAATAATAAATTCATTGCAACGATTAAGAAAAAATATTGCTCAACCTGTTTGAAAGAAAGACAAAGACAACAAAAGTATGCGTATTTTCTTAATCTTCCTGCCATTAGAAAAGCACACCATTAATAGGAAATAAAATGAAAAACAGACTCTTCCCACCCTGCAAAGTTGCAAAAACAAAAAAAGATTATATCGATTCAGAAACCCTTTCCAATATGTCTTTTGGAGAGCTGCTAAAGCACGGATTTATAAATAACACAAAACTAAGAAACAATCAGATCAGGCAGGAGTTTCACCGGCTGCTCAACATGAACAAGTACAGCGTAATCGAATGTCTTGGTCTCATTGCGGATGATTACTGTGTATCAGAAGAAACCGTCAGAGGTATTATCTACAGAAAGGAACTCCCGTGAACAACATACAGGAATATGAAATCAATGCTGCACTTCTAAAGTTTGAGCGAGCAATCCAAAGACGAATCGAGAAACATGGACAGCAGCCTCACCAGTCCGCCCATGAATCCCTCGGTATCTGTCAGGAAGAACTCTACGAAGTTATGAAGTGCATCCATGAGAATCAGGAAAGCATCGTAACCGCAAAAGAGTTCAGGGATCTAGCAGTTGCAGCCTTTTGGGCTTACCTCAGTTTGGAGGCGAATAGGTGAACCACGCATCATTATTTTCGGGAATCGGTGGTTTCGACTTGGCAGCTCATTGGGCAGGGATTGAGAATGTTTTTGCCTGTGAGATTGACGAGTTCTGCCGAAAGGTCTTAGCAAAACGATTCCCTAATACGACATTATATAAAGACATAAAGGAGACAAAATTTGAACAGTATTGCGGAACAGTTGACATTATTTCCGGTGGATTCCCCTGCCAACCCTTCTCCACAGCCGGTAAAAGAGCCGGTACTGAAGATAACCGATATTTGTGGGGAGAAATGCTTAGAGTGGTTCGAGAGGTACAACCAACATGGGTCATTGCTGAAAATGTTCGTGGGCTCACTAATATTGCAAATGGATCGACATTCGAGACCGTATGCAATGACTTGGAAGTTAGCGGTTACGAAGTTCAACCGTTTATTATTCCTGCACTCACAGTTGGAGCGCCCCACAAAAGAGACCGTATCTGGATTATTGCCCACTCCGACAGCAATGTTACAAAGCACAACACCGGAGAAATTCAAGAACCGGCAAAGGATAATGAAGGAAAGACACGGGAAGAGAACAGGGAACGGATGTGGGGAAAGTCTGGAGCAGAGGTTAATCAATATTACTCATCTTCTACTAACACCACTGGCACGGGATCACAAAGGAGCGACAAACGAGAAATACAACTCAACGACAATCCCGGATATTGTGGAAGGTCGAGTTGGTCAGAAAAGTGGATTGAAGCTATTACCAGAATTTACGGAATGGATGATGGGTTACCCGGAGGGATGGACAGACTTAACGAAAGATATAAAGATCGATCAAGAAGGCAAAGAATAAAGACGATGGGTAATTCAATAGTACCACAGATAGCTTATCAGATTTTTATAGCAATAAAGGAGGCGAATAGATGACATTAGGTGAAGCGCTATTTATAGCAAGAGAGATAGTCGAAGAAGTGGCGACAAATATCAGCGATAACCGTGTCAAAGAAGCTGCTGAGGTATTGCAATATGCGATAGATAACAATCTTGAAGAACTGATTGAGGAAGCGGTCACATTATTATCACAGGTTACAAAGGAAAGAAATCAGGAGTTAGCAATA
>CAYVDI010000058.1:0-3768 GCA_964450795.1 uncultured Bdellovibrionales bacterium | reverse complement strand
GGTACCGTCGCTATGGAAATTCCCTCGCGGTTTTCTCTTTTGGATTCGGCTTCGATTCCTCTTGACGGAATCGGAAAATTCTCTCACTATCAGTACGATTCCCGTGTTCGGGAATCCCCGCCGGAGGGACGCAGTACAGTACAGGGCGTAGTATACGTGCAGGAAACCCTATCATGGCAAGTGTCCCGGGGCGCCGGGTGCACGATGTGGTAGGGAGGGGCCGAGAAGGCTCCATGACGGGAAGGAGCGTGCGCCTTCGTTGGCGCGCCGGTGGCTGAATGCTGCTCGCGCCTCTCGCTGGCCGTCGACTGTCGGTCAGCGGTGGAGCCCCCACCCGGACGTTCCGGTGCCGCTTCAGGTGTTCGGTAGGATCCCTGTTCTGACCCTCCGGTGGCCGCATCGGAAATCGTACATTCCCAATATTTTTTGGAGGTTCGTCCATGACCAGAGTACGGAAAGCGCGGGTATTGCCCGGTCAGCTCGGGCTCTTCACGGATGAGCCTGCTCGACCGGATCTCATCGTAGCGATGACTGAAAACCTTCCGGAGCTCGATGATCCGGAGCTCGATCCATTCCGTCTGTTCGATGATTTGCCGACGGCACTCGATCGTATTGAGAAGGAGGTTCTCCGTCGGGGCGGGACGCTTCCGGAAGGGTGGAGAATTCCGCGATTCGATTTCTACGAGGAGCGGAGAGAACGTCCCGACGGGAGCATCAAGCGTCGGATGGTCGGGAAACCGACCGTCGCGATGCGGCTTCTTCAGCATCGTTTCGAGGAGCTCATCCGTGAGGCGTGCAGGCGTGTCGACGATTCGAGACTCGCGCGGTTGCCATCGGCGACGGCGTTTGCGCTCGGCGGCGATTCGTTCCGGAACGTGGTACGGCATCAGGAGAATCAGTATTTCTATATCGTGGATCTCCGCCATGCCTATGACTCGCTCGACACGGAACTGCTCTCCCTGCTCCTTTCGGCGATCGTCGGGTATCCGTCCCATCGGGATGCGTTCTATGAGTTCCTGCACCTGATGGAATTCGGAATCCGCGACGATGCCGTGTTGCGCGGATTGCGGATCGATCCGTTGTTCGCGCGGATGCGGAAGTTCGTGGCGCAGTTCTGTCGTGGGCCGACCGGAAACGGGATAGTGACCGGTTCGCCGTCGTCGCCGTATCTCTTCAATCTCTTCTGCGAGATGACGCTCGATGCGGGGATCCGCAGGTTTTGTCTCGGTGAATGGGGTAATAGGATCCGGTATTCACGGTATGCCGACGACCTTGTCCTGTCGAACGGTCGACCGTTGTTTCCGCCATTCCGGCAGGAAATCCGTCGTCGCATCGCCAATGCGGGATTTTCCGTGAATCATCGGAAATCACGCGTGCTCGACCGGGCGAAGGGCACGGTATCTTTCACCGGATTCGGACTCAGTCGGTATGACCCTGAAGCGTATCCGTACCAGATGAGACGGGTGTCGTTTCCCGGAAAGAAGCGCCGGAAGCTTCAAGGAATGCTTCGGACGTTCTTCGCCCGCGGTGAAGGGAATCCGGATGAGATCGGCGGACACATCGCACACTTCCTCCATTATATGGAGGCCGTGCGACCGACGGAATCCGACCGGAAACTAGTCGCGCTCTGTCGGGAGTTCAGGAGAAAAAGCGGTCGAACATAGCGGCGCATTCCCAAACGGGATGTGCCGCTTTCTTTTTTATGAAAAAGCCCGGCAGTACGATGACTGTCGGGCTCGGCCGTTCTCAGGCGGCTTTGGCGAATACGGCGACGTTGTCCGCGACCGGTTCCGTGACCGTTTCCGACGCGGGCTCGAAGAAGAATTCCTCGCTCTGTACGTACTTCACGCCCGGGATTTCGGGGCGATCCTTGAGGAGCGCTTCCTTGTCGACCGATTCCTTGACGCGGAGGTATTTCTTGAGCTTGAGCTCCTTGATCGCCTCGAGAACCTTCTTGGCGCCGCCGCGCAGGAACTGCACCTTGGTCGGGGTCCAGCGCCAGCCGAAGACGCCGGCCGAGATCCGGACGGATTTCCGATCGTTCTCGAGGAGCGTCGCGCGATTGGCTTCGGCGAAGAGTTTGAGGCCGGTCGCGAGGTCGTCGCGTTCCGAGAGCAGGGGAGCGCTTCCGGCCTCGGCTTCCTCGCGGAGCCGCGCGATCGCTTCCGAGAGCCCGTTCTCGATGGCCGAGACCGAGCGGTCGATGGCGCCGACGCGGAAGAGGGAGGTATTGGCCTCGGCGAGCGAAGCGGGAACGGTGATGATGCGACGGGATTTCTTGGCCATGATGGGCCTCCTGTGTGGTCGGGTTGTGAACGAACGGCACTTACACCGGGATATTGCCATAGGCGGATTTTTCTGTCATACTGTCGACGAAATCCGACAAATATGGAAAATGTATGGATATCGTGAAGAAGGCGCTCGGGACGATCGGGTTTTCCGGGGCGAGCGCGGACGTGTACGGCGATCTCATCCTGCACGGGAGTTCGCCGGCCCGTCTCATCGCGGTGCGGCTCGGCATGACGCGTCCGTCGGTGTACGACCAGCTGAAAATCCTCATGAAGAAGGGGCTCGTCATCGAGCGGGATATCGAGGGCAAGACGGAGTTCGCCGTACACGATATCGCCGATCTCGGGCGGCTCATGGAGCTGGAGGAGGAGCGCATCGCCGAGATCAGGGAAGCCTTCGACCGCGAGCGCGACCGCCTTTCGGCGCGCACCGGTTCCGTCGAGCCGAAGATCCGGTTCTTCATGGGGCGCGAGGCGATACTCGGAAGCATGCGCGACATGCTCTGGGACGAGACGCTTACCCTCCGGGTCGTGTGGCCGTACAGGGAGATGCTCCGCGCGCTCGGCCGGGAAGGGCTCCTCGAGTTCGATAGGAAGCGGATCCGAAACGGTATCCGGTTGAGGACGATCTGGACGGGTGGCGACGGGAAGAACGTCATCTGGGGGGATGAGGAATGGGGTGTGAAGCGGCGGGCGGCTCCTCCCGAGTTCTCCCCGTCGATGGGATATACCGTCTATGGTGACAAGACGCTCTTCATCAGCTCGGCGAAGGAGGCGTTCGGGTTCACGGTCACGAGCACCGATTTCGCATCGCTCATGGGGGAGCAGTTCGCGCTCCTGTGGGGGATGTCGAAGCCGTCCGTCCCTTCAACTGGGAAACGGAAGGTTTCAGCCGGATTATTGTACTGAATACGCATCGGTAATTCATAACGATCAATCATATGGCGCGGGTCAATACGTATCTCAATTTCGCGGACAAGACCGAGGAGGCATTCGGGTTCTATAGGTCCGTATTCGGGGGTGAATTCGAGGGAGGGATAAACCGGTTCGGCGATATCCCGCCGGCGGAAGGGATGCCGCCCTTGGCCGAGGCGGACAAGAATCTCGTGATGCATGTCGCGCTGCCGATCATGGGCGGACACGTGCTCATGGGAACGGATGCGCCGGCATCGATGGGTTTCACGGTCGTTCCCGGGAACAACGTCCATATCAGTCTCGAACCGGACACGCGCGAGGAGGCGGAGCGGTTGTTCGATGCCCTTTCGGAGGGTGGAAAGATCGATATGCCACTCGCGGACATGTTCTGGGGCGCATACTACGGGTCGTTCACGGACAAGTATGCTGTCCATTGGATGATCAATTGCACCGCGAAAGCGTAACGGAAACACGATTCACCCCGGCGGCCCTTCGTGGTTTTCGGGAACTCGTCGGAAGGGAACAGATATGAGATTCAATGAACTCTCGGAAGAGGAGAAATCCG
>CAYVDI010000057.1:1881-3885 GCA_964450795.1 uncultured Bdellovibrionales bacterium | reverse complement strand
CCATATGTGACAGATCGTAGACGAAGACGACGACAAGCGTTCCGATAAGTCCGAGCGCGAACGTCGTTTCGATCGCCGCATCGACACTCCCCGGAACGAAGAACTGCGATCCCGCGAACGCGAACAGAAGTGCGGTCGCAAGTTCCACGGCAGGATACTGGAAGGAAATCCGCGTGCCGCATTTCCGGCACTTCCCGCGGAGGATGATGAATGAAAGAAGCGGGATATTGTCATACCACGCGATCGTCTCCTTGCATTCGTTGCACCGCGACCGCCCGGAAACCACCGTCTCCCCCGTCCCAAACCGGAACAGGACGACATTGAGAAAGCTCCCTACGAGGAGTCCGAGAATAAAGAGTGTGAAAAGCATAATTACAAGACAGGAAAGACACGCCTGCTCTTACAAGCCGAAAGGAATAGAATCAAGAGCATTAAGTCTGCTTGGTTCACATACAAAAATCACCAGCAATTTCTAGGAACATCCGGGTGCCGTACCGGAGAAACCGGTTATTCCCGTATCCTGAATGGTCGCATCGCATGTTCCGGCAAGATTTGCCGCCGGCACATCTATCTCGAACGTGTACGATCCGCTTGCACCACAATCAGGAGCGGAAACATCACTGATTCCCGCAACATCAATCACATCCTCCGGAATATCCCCGAACGTAGCACCCCCATCAGAGTAATCATTCAGTACATTGCTATCACATGCCGAAATAGCCTGTGTCTGCATCGAATGGACAACTGCCTTAAATTTCGCCATCTTCGCTTTTTCACGAGCGGAACTCAAGCTCACGAGCACGATCGAGGCAAGGATGCCGATAATCGCGATGACGATGAGAAGTTCGATGAGGGTAAAACCAGAAATCACCGTGTAACCACTTCTCTTTTTCCGCATACCGTTAGTTTTATAATTCCTGTTTTTCAGTATATCACAAAGCAACAACAAAGGACACGACCAGAAATACTGATCGTGCCCGAAAAACAAAAGGAGACAGAATGTCAGCAACCAACAAACGCAGTCACGCCTGTTGATTCAATCGTTGCCGTACATGTCGACGCCAACGTCGTCGAATCAACATAGAGCGTAAACGTCCCGTCACCTGCCGAACCACAGTTCGCCGCTTCGCCGGTCGTATTCCATGCAACTCCTGTCGGCAATCCAGCCCCTTCAACTGCGGTCCTTAATGATGTTGCATCCGAAATCGCGGCATCGTCACAATTTGAAACCGCACTAGCCTGAATAGAATGTGCCTGAGCCTTAAATGTCGCTACTTTCGCTTTTTCACGAGCGGAGCTCAAGCTCACGAGTACGATCGAGGCAAGAATGCCGATAATCGCGATGACGATGAGAAGTTCGATGAGGGTAAACCCTTTCTTCATACATTTATACTTAATTTGAATCTAAAAAAATTAAGAAATTAGCACCCAGTAAAGGAAACTCCCCTATCATCAACTCCCGCTGTGCACGTTGTACCAGCGATAGTCGCTTGAGCACAGATATGGAACGTTCCTCCGCCAGCAGAACCGCAACTGACTGCTTCAGCGGTGGCAGCACCACCGGAAGCCGGGACGCAGCTTCCAGCAGGATAAGAAACCGTCGGATTCCCAGTTGGAACCGGAACAGCGGTCTTCAGAGCAGCGACGGTGTTGGTCGTGAGTGAATCGCATTGCAAAACCATTGCGGCTTGCATTGAGTGTGCCTTCGCCTTGAATGACGCCACTGTCGCCTTATCACGAGCGGAGCTCAAGCTCACGAGTACGATCGAGGCAAGAATGCCGATGATCGCGATGACTATGAGAAGTTCGATGAGGGTAAAACCTTTCTTCATATAATTATTATTTTTATTAGGAATTGAGCCTTTCTTCTGCCTGCCAAAATTGGTAAGCAAGATTGGCAGGCATAAAAATCTTCAATTCAGCTTAGCACCCAGTAAATGAAACTCCCGTATCATCAACTCCCGCTGTGCACGTTGTACCAGCGATAGTCGCTTGAGCACAGAT
>CAYVDI010000057.1:0-1781 GCA_964450795.1 uncultured Bdellovibrionales bacterium | reverse complement strand
GCCGATGATCGCGATGACTATGAGAAGTTCGATGAGGGTAAAACCTTTCTTCATAATTGTCACCTCCTTTCTTTTTATGTTTTTACTATCTATCAAGCTGACGACTCCAGTATACCCCTTTTCCCACTTTCGGACAATCGGATTCCGGTCAAGCGGCGAGTTCACGCGAAATTGCCGACGACGTTATATATCGGAAGCAGGATACCGACGACGAGGATACCGACACCGATACCGAGAACGACGATAAGCGCCGGCTCGAGGAGCGCGGTCAGATTCTGCGTCATCGAATCCACTTCCTGCGAATAGAAGGTCGCCGTGCTCTTCAGGATATTGGAAAGCGTTCCGGACTCCTCTCCGATTTTCACCATCTGCGAGACGAGATGCGGGATCTCCTTCGATTGAAAGAAAACAGTGCTCATGTTCCCGCCCGTCTTCACCTCCTCCGCCGCCTGAAGGATGACACGCCGGAAAGATTCGTTCCCGATGATCGTAGAGACGATCGTAAGCGATCGGACAACCGGAATACCTCCGTTCAGGAGCACGCCAAGATTGTCCGTAAGACGGGTGAGGAATATATACTGCGCGATTTTCCCCACGATGGGGATATCGAGGACCTGCGCCTCCCACTCACGCCTCCCATCCGGCGTTCGGATGTAATAGAAGAATGCGGCACCGGCGACCGCGAAGAGCAGGATGATGACCCACCAATACATGGAAAGAAAGTCCGAAGTGCTTATGATCGCCTTCGTATACCACGGAAGCTTTCCCTCGAAGTCCTTCAGGATAAGCGTGATCTTCGGGATGATGAACACGACGACGAGGAATCCGATGATGATCGCGGCGGCAAGGATGAACGCCGGATAATAAAGCGCCCCCCGGATCTTCGCGGTAAGATGATAATCCTTCTCGATGCTGTCCGCGACGAAGTTGATCGCTCGTTGGAGCCCGCCGGAAATCTCACCGGCCCGGATAAGATTCACCATCATCGTCGTGAAGATCGTGGGGTGTTTCGCGAAAGCCTCGGAAAGCGCCATGCCGTCATCGACGTCGTCCTTGACTTCCTTCAGGATGATCCGGAAGTAGGAATTCTCGGTCTCCTCGGCGATGGCGATCAACGAGGATGTGACCGGAACTTTCGCCTCGATAAGCACCGAAAGCTGCCGAAAAAATGCCACGAGTTCCTTCCGGGAAACTCCTTCCCACATGCGGGAAAACTCCTTCATCACCGCGGACACCTGAGTCTCTTCACGGAGCGAGATCGGGATGAGTCCGTTCTTCTGGAGAATCAGGCTCGCCGCATCCCGACTGTCCGACTCGACGATCCCCTCTTTCAGGAGCCCCTCGCTGTTTTTCGCCTTGAAAGTAAATTTCATATCACTGTTCCTTTGCGATAAGCATCTCAAGATACTGTCGGTTCTTCGCGTACAGCATGGCGTCGTTCACGGAAACCATCCCGCGCCGGACAAGATCGGAGAGCGAGCGGTCGAGCGATGTCATGCCTTCCTTGAGACTCGTCTCGATCACCGAATCGATCTGATGCGTCTTGTTTTCCCGGATAAGGTTCTCGATGGCGTGATTCTTGAGCATGATCTCGATCGCGGGAACACGGCCCGATCCGTCCATGCGCGGGATGAGCCGCTGGGAGATGACACCGAGAAGAACGCTCGCGAGCTGGGAGCGGATCTGGTTCTGCTGGTGCGCCGGGAACACGTCGATGACGCGGTCTATGGTCTGCGCGGCATCGTTCGTGTGCACCGTCGCGAAAATGAGGTGCCCGGTCT
>CAYVDI010000056.1:0-4286 GCA_964450795.1 uncultured Bdellovibrionales bacterium | reverse complement strand
TATCCGCCGATGTTCCTTCCGAGGCCAGTTCCACCCGGGCGATTCCCGATCCGCCGAAAAGCGACGCTTCGCCAACGTGGATCCATACCGCCGTCCGATCTCCGGATACGCTCCCCAAAAAGGATTCCGCCTGTTTTGCGGTCTTGATAAGCTTTCTTTTCGGAGCACGGTCCTTCCTGTTGTCCGGATTCCCGGCTCCCGGTTCCCGATCCGTTTCCGCTCCCGGCAATCGCTTCAGGAGGCTGTAGAAACCGAGCTCGCGGAACATCGCCGCGACCGCGCCGCGATCGTACTCATGCGCCACGCACGCGGCGGCGTCGAACGAGACCGGCACATCCGTCCGGATCGTCCCAAGATCCTTCGATGAAAACGCGCTCTCCTTGTCCGCCTCCAGTTTCTTCCGCACGGGCTCCCTCACTTCCGGAAGTTTCTCATAGATCATCTCAAGCGTTCCGTGCTCCTTCAGGAGATCCGTCGCCGTCTTCGCGCCGATACCCGCGACCCCGGGAATGTTGTCCGACGCATCGCCCGCAAGCCCCTTGTAGTCGGGAATGCGTTCCGGCGGAAATCCATACTTCTCCGTCACCTTGTCGCGGTCGTAGAGCACGAGATCCTTGATCCCCTTCCGGATCGAGAACACCTTCACCAGAGGCGAGACGAGCTGAAGCGCGTCGTTGTCCCCGGTCACGATGATCGTCTCGATCCCCTGCGCTTCGGCCTGCCGTGCGATAGTCCCGACGCAGTCATCCGCCTCGAATCCCTCCTTCTCATAGATCGGGATATTGAACGCCGCCACGACGTCCTTCACGCGCGGGATCTGCTCGTAGAGGTCGTCCGGCGCCTTCTGCCTCGTCGCCTTGTACTCCGCATACTGCTCGTGCCGGAACGTCGGACCCGCGAGGTCGAACGACGCCGCGATATAGTCGGGCTTCCATTTCTCGAGAACCGCGAGCAGAGTCATCGCGAATCCGTACACCGCCCCGACCGTCTCGCCGGTCTTGGTCGTCAAAGGCGGCAACGCATGATATGCCCGGTGAATGAGCGCATTGCTGTCGAGCAGAATCAGTCTTTTCGGCTTGTTTACCATGCCAGAAGAATACCTCCTCGCCAAAAGAAAAGCAAAAAATACGAATCGGGCCGGAACGTCGAACGAAAACCGTATTATCGACGTTCCGCCGCACGTTCTTCAATCGCCGCGCACGCGCTTATGCCGACCCATTGCATACGACCCAAAAAGACACTGAGCTTCTATTTGGGCACATTGACAGTACCAGTAAAATACGCTACAATATTCCGGATGATCAACCGATCATCTGCCTCATCCAAGCAGTCCTTTCAAATGTCGAGAAGGAGAACGTAATGCGTGCACCAGTCGCATCACCCGCCGATTTCGCGTCCGAACTGAGCCGTTTCTACACGAACGTCTTCGCTGTCATGGCAATCGGCCTTGCAGTCACGGGCGGCATCACCCTCTGGCTTTCACACAGTCAGGGTCTCATGGAAACTCTCTTCACCATGACCAGCTACGTCGAAAACGGCAAAGACAAGACCGGCTTCAGCGCATCCGGTTGGTGGTGGGGAGCCGCCATACTCGAGCTCGTGCTCGTCGTCGCACTCACCTGGGGAAGTCTCGGGAAAGGACTGAGCACCGCTTCCGGCGTCCTGCTCTTCGCTTTCTATTCCGCCCTCAACGGCGTCACGCTCGCTCCGGTCATCTACTCCTACACGGACGCCAGCGTCGCCAAGGTCTTCTTCATCACGGCAGGGACTTTCGGCGGTTGCGCGCTGTTTGGTCGGGTTACGAAGATCAACCTGCTGCCGATGGGATCGTTCTTCCTTGTCGGGCTCATCGGACTCCTCATCGCGCTTGTCGTGAACATCTTCTACCAGTCCCCAATCATGGACTACACAGTAAGCGGCGTAGCCGTGCTGCTCTTCGCCGGCCTCACCGCCTACGACATGCAGAAGCTCCGCGAGATGTTCGAGGAAAGCGCTGACGGAGCCGTCCCCGACCTCGTGGTCTACGGCGCTCTCACGCTCTACCTCGACTTCATCAATCTATTCATCCATCTGCTCCGATTCTTCGGTGTCAAGAAGGACTGACGAAGCAATGCTTAGCCCCCGGCTCAAACGAGCTCGGGGGTGTTTTCATATACTCAACCAAACGCGCTTCAACGAGTTCAGCTATGTAGTCCTCAAAAAAACACCGACCCATTTTCTACTCCTTTCACAATTGTTCTTCGGATTGATGGGTCATATACTATTAATTTTTTACTAATTCTCAATTCGTAAACCATCAAATAAACTCGAATTTTGTTCCTGCTCAGTTTTTGCTCGTTTCTCTCTTTGAAGTCTTTCTTTATGAGGTATAGTTTCCTTATTATAGGTAATCACCTTCTGTATGTAGATATTTCGATTTTGAATAATATCACCCTTGAGCTCACCTTTCAACGTAAAAAGGACCACCATATTATCATCGTGCTTAAAAGCCCTTTCTCCATTGCGTGTTTGATCCTTAAAATCTGGATCCTGCATGAAAAAATCTATGTCCTCACCATTTTGTAAAACTTTTGTATTGCCCAAAACCACATCTTCCCCATAATAGGTGGCTCTCCATGGAATACCCTTTCCTTCTTTCTTCTGTTTTACAACCGGTGAAATTAATTCCAATGTTCCGCTTTGACTTTGTAATTCAATTTTTTCATCAACTATCGGCTCTATATACTTACCAAAATCACTAGAAGAAATTTCCCCACTAGAAGTTATTTCCAACCCTTCCTGATTTAAGAAGCTTGAAATCTCAATACCTCTTACTGTTTCATCCTTCATTAAAGTGTTATAAAAATCATTCTTCTTCTTTTTTATAGAAACGTTGGAGCAAATTTCAGAAATTTTTTCGGTACTCACTTTATCAAGTTCATATCCTAAAGAACCCTTATTAAGAAGTTTCTGAAGTTCAATACACTTTTTGGCGCTATCAATTACATGCTCTTCATGTGTATCGCTATAAGTTCTAGCAGAATAATACAATAATCCAGCTGTAAGAATAACACCAGATAAAGCTACTGTTCCATTAGCTTTACCACGAAGCCAAACTCTATCTACATAAGAACCCTTCTCCGGTGGAGCAACAAAAATTTCAAATTCTATATTAGGATATAAAATCCCAAGAACTTCTTTCAAAATATCTACCAGATCATCTGAGCATCGATTTCTTGTCCATGGAAAAATAAAGTTTTCAGGAACTCCAAAATGAGTCTGAATACCTAAAAAAGTTTGTGTCCCTACGCTTTCCATAGACTAATCATCCAAACACTTTTTTTAAAATTTCTCTGGTTAATCATAAACAACGTCTTAATCAGAACTTAGTTCACCTACTATCCTAGCAAGTTCCTTTTTAACACTTATATCTCTTTGTTTTTTTGTGCTTTCTTCTATTTTCTGATCAAGAATTAACTCAATAGAAAGCTTCAGTGCTGGAAAGTACCTGAGACATTCTTCTTCGCTTAACTCATGAATCCCCTTACTCAATATAACGTACACGCCTTTCATTTCAACTAACTGACTCGGCAAAAAACTTGATAAAGTAGAAACTTTTTCATCCATTCTTTTTTTCTGAAAATCTTCGCCCGAAATACCAAGATTTTCTTTATGGCCCTCAAAAGTCTCCCAAATTATATTTTCGAATATCCTTCGCAAATAAACCAGAGATCCTGCGCCAGCTCCGTGAGCCGAAAGTCCTATTGCTTTTTTAAAGTCGTGAAGGTCTTGTTTTGGTAAAACCTTGTCATACTTCTTTCCAATTTTTGCATACTGAAGAGTTGCAAGAGATGGAAATTGACCAACTTTCACGACAAACTCATCTGTTTTATAAAGAAAAAATTTGATTGTATTTTCTTTACGTTTACAGGTCAGCATCACTCCATAGCAACCTTCGTATGAACTGTTAGTATTCGCAAGTCGCCACAGATTGCTAGAATAAGTTGTATCAAACCCGAAAGGGTTGTAAGCATCAACATCGCCTTTTAGAAAATCCCAAAAATCTTCTTCGAGATTTTGCAAGTTGACATGGTCATACAGCGGTAATTCAAAAAAGAACTCGTGTCTACTTATTTTCTTTTTTTCATTTCCTTCCTGCTTTTCAGGTTCCATATACTTAATGTTTAAATTTTACACAAACATTTTTTGCAATAAACCTTTTTTGAAATCTTTGGCGCGAGGGGTTTCAAATAAAAACCACCCCGGAAGTCCGGGGTGGTGGAATAATCTTGCGAATATAGCTCTTT
>CAYVDI010000055.1:0-4330 GCA_964450795.1 uncultured Bdellovibrionales bacterium | reverse complement strand
AATTTCTACAAGCTCGAGGACATCGAGGAGAACGGCTATTCCCCGATGGATCTCCGACTCCTCTTCCTTTCCGCACACTATCGGAGTCAGATGAACTTCACCTGGGAATCGCTCGCGCAGGCGAAAAAGAACAGGGAGACGCTCTTCGTCCTTGCCGAACGATTAGAAAGCGTCACTCTTGGGACAGAAGATACGCTATCGTCATCATTCCGGTCTGATTTTTTTGGAGCGATAGAGGATGATCTCAACACGCCGCTCGCGCTTTCAATCCTTCTCGGATTCGCAAACAAGGCGAACGCGGCACTTGATGCCGGTAAATCGATCGACGTGGCCGAAGCGAAATCGTTTCTTGCCGAAGCTTTCACCGTATTCGGTATCACTCAGGAGACAACCGAGATTCCAGTCGAGGTAAAAAAACTCGCGGACGAACGGGAGGCAGCCCGCATCGCAAAGAACTTCACGGCGTCCGATACGCTCCGCGACCGCCTGTTCGCGACCGGCTGGATCGTCGAGGACACACCGAACGGTCCGAAACTCCGGAAACGGTAGCGGTTCGTGCGATAAAAAAAGAAAGACCGGAGGATTGCCTCTTCCGGCCTTGCGAACATAGGGAGCGTTTATTCGCTCAGAAAGAGCGCTATGACACAGCTCCGGTCCTTCGATCCGAGTTTCGGGGGAATGAAAAACACGTGCTCATAGTGGACGCAGATAGTCCCTTTCCCTTTGCACTCTTCCTTCGTCCGAAGCCACCGTTTCGCCTTCTCCCTGGCAGTCTTTTCCGTATCCCCCCTGAAAACGGCCCGTGTCGCAGAGACGGGGAAATACGGGACGGATACGGTCGACGTAGCTTCGTCGATTCTCGGCGGGACGATGAGATGGACATTCGTCTCCCGATACCACCGGTAGAAATCCCGCAGGCATTTTTTCCCGGTAAAGGCCGCCAAATCGACTCGTCCACTGATGAAATCCTTCAGAATAGCGGTTCCGCTCATAACGTTGCTCCTTCTTCCTGGTTGTAAACGTACATCGCCGAAGAATACCCTATTCCAGGCTTTTTGTCCAGTGTTTCCCTTTCCTCGGAACGATGATAGAATAGGGTTCACCTATGGCAGGAAAGAATACCGAACACCTTCGCGTGCCACCGCACAACATCGAGGCCGAGCAATCCGTGCTCGGTTCCTTGATGCTCGACAAGGACGCGATCATCAGGGTCGCCGACCTCGTCCGTCCCGGCGACTTCTACAAGAGCGACCACAATGTGATCTATGAGACCATGCTCGAGCTCTACGAGGAGCGCGAGCCGATCGACGTGTTGTCGCTTGCGAACAAGCTCGAGGAAAAAGGAAAGCTTGATGCGGTCGGCGGTTCAGGATACCTCGCTTCGCTCGTGAACGTCGTCCCCTCCGCCTCGAACGTCGCGCACTATGCGAAAGTCGTCCAGAAGAAATCGCTTCTCCGGCGCCTCATTTCCGCCGCGTCCGAAATCGTCGAAATGGGATTCAATGAAGAGGAAGACGTGCAGAAAGTGCTCGATGATGCGGAACAACGGCTTTTCGGGGTTTCTCAGAAATACCTCAAGCAGGATTTCGTTCCGATCCGTTCGATCCTCGAGGATGCGTTCAACCGTATAGACGAGCTCCATAAGAGCGACAAGGCGTTCCGTGGGGTGCCGACCGGGTTCGCCGATCTCGACAATCTCCTCTCCGGCCTCCAGAGTTCCGACCTCATCATTCTCGCGGCACGACCGTCGGTCGGAAAGACGTCTTTCGCCCTTGATATCGCCCGTCAGATCGGTGTCCATTCGAAAGTTCCCGTCGGACTTTTCTCCCTTGAAATGTCATCCGACCAGCTCGTGGACCGCATGATCGCGGCACAGGCGGGAGTCGACCTCTGGCGGCTCCGAACCGGGAAGCTCCAGACCGAAGGCGACGACAACGATTTCCAGAAGATCGGCGAGGCGATCGGAATCCTCTCCGAAGCGCCTATCTTCATAGACGACACCTCGTCCGCGAACATCATGGAAATGCGTACCATGGCCCGAAGGCTCCAATCGGAACACAAACTCGGCGTCATCATCATCGACTATCTCCAACTCATGGAGGGCCGTTCCCGCGGCGGCGACAACCGCGTTCAGGAAATATCCGAGATTTCCCGCGGACTGAAACAGCTCGCCAAGGAACTCAACGTCCCGATTATCGCCCTCTCCCAGCTCTCCCGCGCTGTCGAATCACGTCCTGATCAGATTCCGAAACTCTCCGACCTGCGCGAATCCGGATCCATCGAGCAGGACGCGGACGTCGTGATGTTCCTCTACCGTGAGGACCGGGTGAAACCGGACACTCCGAACAAAGGCATCGCCGATGTCATCATCGCCAAGCACCGCAACGGCCCGGTCGGCAAGGTCTCGCTCTTCTTCGAAGAAAATTCGACGACATTCAAGAACCTGGAACGGATGCATTCCGAGATGTAAACACAAAAAACGCACACATGCGCTACCCGAAATCATTCCAAAATCTCATCGGACACTTCTCGGCGCTTCCGTCAGTCGGTCCGAAGATGGCGGAACGGATCGTCCTCTACCTCTTCAAGCAGGACGAATCGAAGCTGACCGAATTTTCCGAGAGTCTCGAGTCGCTCAAGGATCTCTCGTTCTGCTCCCGGTGCTTCCATATCTCGGAAGGGCCGCTCTGCGACATCTGTGAAGATCCGAAGCGCGACGCCGCCGTCCTCTGCGTCGTCGAGGAGCCGATGGACGTCATAGCGATCGAAAAATCCGGCAGCTTCAACGGGCGATATCACTGTCTCGGCGGTGTCATGCAGACAGGCTCCGGAGATGGCAACCCGTCGCTCCGCATCATGGAGCTCCTCCGACGGATCCCGGAGGAAGGCGTCCGGGAAGTCATTCTCGCGCTCAATCCGACGACCGAAGGCGATCTCACCGCTCTCTATCTCCGGAAGAAACTCTCCGGAATTCCGGATATTTCAGTGACACGGCTCGCCCGCGGACTTTCGACCGGTGGCGACATCGAATACGCCGACGAGATGACCATACGATCGGCATTGACAAATCGTGAGAAACTGGTATAATATAGCCAGTAAACGACAGGTCTTTCACAACTTCACAATACGAAAGGGGTTTGCCATGGGAAAAGATACGGAAGTCCCGGACGGATTCCAAAGCAGGGAAGATTGGACAAAATACGTCCGATCCGTCATGAAAGCATCACTGGACGAGGATGCCGATGCGGACGAGCAATTGGTTGCGGGAATCTTCATCACCGAGTTCGCCATCGAAGCGTTCCGTGCATCGATTGCCAGCAGAAACGGCATTCCGATCGATCTCATCCAGGCCCAGAATCCCCGCATCCGTTGGGATACGGATAAAGTCGATCCGATCACGGTATACCGATACGACAATATCGCTTTTCCGCCGATTCTTCCGGCCATGGTGCACGGGAAGAGCTACGGGTTCTACGATATCGGCATCATCGGTCGCAACGACGGTGTAACCGCGTTCCGAATCACGGTCGATTACGTGCTTATTCCCGCGGGCGATGAGCGTTGCGGGCCGCACTGAATGAGAAAGGAGTCACCATGGATGCCGTAATGTTTGTGCCATTCATCCCGGGCATGGAACCCGGATTTCACTCTTTCGAGGAAGCTGAAGAAGACGGAATCCCATTTTTCTTCCCAGCTGATCCTTCTGAGGAACCTCAAAAGGAACCAGGAGACGATGAACGACAATGAAGTAAAGCTCCAGAGACCTCCGGGCCGCAACGCCCCCGGTGGTCTTTTTCTTTTTCTGACTGAATGTCGGAAAAAACTGATGCTTGCAAAAAATCACAGGGTCTGTTTTTATGATGAAGCTCGTTAACAAGGCCAAGGAGAGAACAAATGCCACTCCAAGTCGTCATCGCTCCGCGGATTCTGACATTCTACGATACCAAAATTTTCTTTCCGTGGATGATACGGTTTGCTCTCGAGGAAGTTTCAGACGTGGTCGGAATAAGTCCTGATCGCCTCTTCGAAGTCGATAACAGCCTCAACGTAAGCCGGAACATCTCGAGAAGACAAGCTGTAGCCGAAGGCGAATTTGCCATATCGGAAATGTTCCCGACACACGATTCACCCAAAGGATGGATTGTCCGTTTCGATTTCCTCCTGAATGAGACCGGGGTCTCATCTCCATCCATATCGGTTTCAGGAGAAGTTCGCATATCCCTTTTGCAATAAAAAGCAGCCCCCTCGGAGGCTGTTCTTTTTATCCTTGCACTTTACTTCGCGGAGATCTTCGTGATCTCGACCTCGGTGAACGGCTGTTTGTGGCCGA
>CAYVDI010000054.1:3424-4537 GCA_964450795.1 uncultured Bdellovibrionales bacterium | reverse complement strand
CCGTTCGCGAGCGTGACCGGTCCGCTCGGCTTCGATTCGTCCTTGAGAGCCATAGTTCATCTGTTATGGCGGATTACCCGTCCAGTATAGCGGAAAATCAGGATTTTGTGGAGCCGATGGCCTTCTTGAGCGTTTCGAGTGAGAGAAGGGCGCATTTCATCCGGGTCGGGGAGAGTTCGAGCGCGAGGAGTTCGAGAACGGCTTTCGGTTCGAGTGAAAGGAGTGTTTCGACCGGTTTTCCTTTCGCGTACTCGGTGAGCATGGAAGCGGCGGCCTGCGAGATGGCACAGCCTTCGCCTCGGAACCGGATGTCGTTCACTTTCCCGTTCTCCACCGATACCGTCATCTCGAGCCGGTCGCCACAGGAGAGATTCTTCGCCTCGCTTTCGTGCGTGGCATGAGGAAGTCGCCCGGAATTTCTCGGGTTACGGTAGTGGTCGAGGATGATGTCCTGATACAGGGTCACAGGTTTGAAATGAGTTTTTTCGCTCCATTCATGCCTTCGATCAGCGCGTCGATATCCTGTCTGTCATTGTACACCGAAAAGCTGATCCGCGCGGTGGCGGAGAGGCCGAGCTTCCGGTGGATGGGAGAGGCGCAGTGCTCACCTGCGCGGATGCAGACGCCGCGTTCGCCGAGGATTTGCGCGAGATCGTGCGGATGGATGCCTGAAAGCGTGAACGAGATCGGCCCAGGATGTTCCGACGGATCCTCCGATCCGAAGATGATGATGTTGTCGCCGAAGGTTTCCGTAAGTCTCTTCATCGCGTACTGTGCGAGTTCCTTCTCGTGTTTCTCGATGTTTCCGATTCCGATGCCAGCGATGAAATCGACCGCCGCGCCGAGTCCGATGATCGCGGCGATGTCCGGGGTTCCGGCCTCGAAGCGATATGGAGCGTCTTTCCAGACCGGCTCGTCCGCGCAGGCGTCGCCTACCATCCCGCCGCCGAGCTCGTAGGGCGGGAGCGTGTCGAGAAGATGTTTCCGTCCCCAGACGATGCCGACGCCGGTCGGTCCGAACATCTTGTGCCCGGAGAAGACGACGAAATCCGCGCCCCATTCCGTGACATCGATTTTCGAGTGCCCGACGACCTGCGAGGCGTCGACGACGAC
>CAYVDI010000054.1:0-3324 GCA_964450795.1 uncultured Bdellovibrionales bacterium | reverse complement strand
GGGTACAGCCCGCGACCCACGTTCGCCGAGTACCGTTCGTAGTATCCGGCCACGGCATCGATGACCGCCTGCGGCTTCAAGGTCGTCGCGGCCGAGTCCAGGTATGTCAGGTCGGGATGATGGCGGAATATCGGGAATCGGTCTTTGATATCGGAAGCGTTCATACGAGTCTCCTTAATTCTTGGAATTTTCCGTGCCGTGCGATCTCTTCGTAGAAGGATTTCACGAATCCTTCCGCGAGAAGCGTCTCCGCCTGTGTCTGATCGAGTCCGCGGGTCTTCATGTAGAGGATGGCTTCTTCGGAGAGTGTTCCGGTCGTGCTCGCGTGCTCGCAAGCGACGTCGGATTCGAGGATCTCGAGCGATGGAACCGAGACGGCGGAAGCATCTTCGGCGAGGAGGAGATTGCGGTTTTCCTGTTTCGCGTCGGATCTTGACGCTCCTTTCTCGATGCGGATGAATCCCTCATAGGAGAGAGATGATCCTTCTGCGAGAAGGCTGCCGACGAGCGCGGTCGATTTCGTATCCTCGGCCTCGTGGTGCTGTCGTATCCCAAGGGAGAACGCATCGGAACCCTTCCCGTCGAAAAGCGCGAAGATATGCGCTTCGGCACCTCTCCCAGCGAGAACGAAGTCGAACGTCCCGGAGCGGTTTTTCATGAAGAAAACCACCCTCTCGTTTTCCTTGAGGACATGCCGGGTCTTATTCGATTCGGTGAGGTCGATGAATTTCATATGATCAGCCGATGGCGTTCCGCATCTCGAGATTCATGAGACGGTTGAGCTCGATCGAGTATTCCAGAGGGATTTCCTTGGCGACCGGTTCGATGAATCCGTTGACGAGGAGTCCCTCGGCGTCGTCTTTCGATATTCCGCGTGACGCCATGTAGAACAGTTTGTCTTCGGAGAGTTTCTCGACGCGTGCCTCGTGTTCGACCCGCGCGTCCTTCGATCGGATCCGCATGGTCGGATAGGTGTCCGAGCGCGATGCTTCATCGAGGAGGAGCGCATCGCAGACGACCGAGGACTTCGCCCGTTTCGCGCCGGGCGCGATGTGAACGAGTCCGCGGTAGGATGTCCGCCCGCCGTCCTTGGATATGGATTTCGAGACGATGCGCGAACTCGTGTCCGGTGCGAGGTGCACCATCTTCGCGCCGGCGTCCTGATGTTGATTCCGCCCGGCGAAGGCGATGGAGAGAACTTCTCCACGCGCACCCTTTCCTGCGAGGTAGACCGCTGGGTATTTCATGGTGACGCCGGATCCGATGTTGCAGTCGATCCATTCCATGATGGCGCCTTCCTCGGCGCGGGCGCGCTTGGTGACGAGATTATAGATGTTCTTGCTCCAGTTCTGTACGGTGGTATATCGGACGCGTGCGTTTTTCCCGACGAAGATCTCGACGACCGCCGCATGGAGTGATGCGGATGTGTAGATCGGGGCGGTGCAGCCTTCGATGTAGTGCACGGACGATCCTTCCTCGGCGATGATGAGCGTCCGCTCGAACTGTCCGAACCGCTCGGCGTTTATACGAAAGTATGCCTGAAGAGGGAGTCCGACTTTCACTCCTTTCGGGACGTAGACGAACGAACCGCCCGACCAGACGGCGGAGTTGAGCGCGGAAAACTTGTTGTCGCCGGGCGGGATGAGCGTGCCGAAATATTTCCGGACGATCTTCGGGTGTTTCCTTACCGCGGTGTCCATGTCGCAGAAGATGACACCCTTCTTCGTCAGTTCCTTCTGGATGCTCTCGTAGACGACTTCGCTTTCATATTGCGCGGAGACGCCGGCAAGGAACTTCTTCTCCGCTTCCGGGACGCCGATCTGGTCGTAGGTGTCCTTGATCTCCTGCGGAAGCTTTTCCCATGCGTCCGCGTTTCCCTCGGATGCCTTGAGGTAGTAGGTGATGTCCTGGAAATCGATCTTCGAGAGATCCGCTCCCCAGGACGGCAGCTTCTTTTTCCCGAACAGGTCGAACGCGCGGAGGCGGGAGTCCAGCATCCATGCCGGCTCCTTCTTCGTTGCGGAGATTTCCCGGACGATGGACGCGTTTAATCCGCGCCTCGTTTTCCTGACCGCGCGTTCCGGCATTGAGAATCCGTATCGGTAGTCGAAATCGACCGGTTCCTGTTTCATATCAGATGTTCTCGAATCCTTTCTTCTCTATCTTTTGGGCGAGTTCCGGCCCGCCGTGTCTCGAGATGGCGCCGCTTTGCATGACGAACACCCGGTCCGGCTTGAGATACCGGAGGATCCGCGTCGAATGCGTGATGATGAGGAGCGACGAATCCTTCTTCTTGTGTTTCAGGATGAACCGCGCGATCCTTTTCATCGCGTCCACGTCGACGCCCGAATCGATCTCGTCGAGGATGAGCAGTTTCGGTTCGAGGATTCCGGCTTGCAGGGTCTCGATCTTCTTCTTCTCGCCGCCCGAGAATCCGTCATGTGCGGATCGGAAGAGGAGGCTTTCCTCGATGCCGAGCTCCTTGGCATACGCTTTCGCACGGGTGCGAAGGGTGAGCGCATCCTCTTTTCCCTCGCGGGCGAGCCGGAGGAGATCGAGGACGGAGACGCCCGGGAGGGGGAGCGGATTCTGGAAGGAAAGGAAGATGCCGAGCTGCGCGCGTTTTTCCGGCGCGAGGCTCGTGATGCTGATCCCTTCGAGGAGGATTTTTCCGCCGCGTGAGACGGAGAACGACGGATTGCCTGCGATCGCGTGGGCGAGCGTCGATTTTCCGGAGCCGTTCGGTCCCATGAGTACGGCGATCTCTCCTTTCCCGATCTCGAGGGAGAGTTTCTTGAGAATCTTCTTTTCTCCGATGGAGACGGTCAGCTTTTCGATGGAGAGCATAGGTTCGTCATTTGGATCTGGTATCGTTCCGTGCGAGTTTCCCGAGTGTCACTTTCGACAGCGTTTTCTCGATTTCCTTTTCGAGTGCCCGCCACACTTCGTTCGTCTGACAGTGGGAGACGACGGAACAGGGGAGGGTATTCCGGAGCGGGGGCGTGAACGTCTTCATCGGACCGTCGAGTGTGGAAAGGACATCCCAGGCGGATATGGATCCGGCCGGACGTGCGAGCGCGTAGCCGCCCTCGACGCCTTTCTTGGACTCGACGATGCCACCCTGGCGGAGCTTCTGAAGGATCTTCTCGAGGAAATCCTCCGGGATGTGTTCGGCAACGGCGAGGTCATGGGCGGAAACCGGCTTTTCGGTCACGGCGAGGCTTGAAGCCGCCCGAAGGCCGTAGTAAGCCTTTTTTGACACTTTCATAAATATAGGACAAATTTAGTCCTATATTATCAGAAACCGGCGATTCTGTCAAAAGA
>CAYVDI010000053.1:0-4964 GCA_964450795.1 uncultured Bdellovibrionales bacterium | reverse complement strand
GGAGATCCATCGGGGAATAGCCGTTCTCCTCGATGTCCTCGAGCTTGTAGAAATTCCCTTTCGATTTCGACATCTTCGCGCCGTCGACGAGAAGATGCCGGTTATGGATCCAGTACCGCGCGAACGGCTTCCCGGTGGCGCTTTCACTCTGCGCGATTTCCGCTTCGTGGTGCGGGAAGATGTTGTCCTCGCCGCCGCAGTGGATGTCGAGCGTGTCACCAAGATATTCCATGCTCATCGCCGAACACTCGATATGCCAGCCGGGGTAGCCTTCACTCCAGGGGGACGGCCAACGCATGATATGCTCTTTCGGAGCCTTGAGCCAGAGCGCGAAGTCCCACGGGTTGCGCTTGTCTGGATGTTCTTCGAGCCGGGCGCCCACTTTCAGGTTCTCGAGGCTGTTCCCGGAAAGCTTCCCGTATTCGGGAAAACTGGTCACGTCGAAAAAGACGTTCCCGTTCTTCTCGTAGGCATGGCCGCTTCCGATGAGTCCTTCGATCATCCGTATCATCTGCGTCACGTGAGCGGTCGCGCGCGGGTAGAAATGCGCCGGAAGAAGGTTCATCTTTCCTTCGGTCGCGTGGAAGTACTCCTCATAAAAGGCGGCTATTTCCGCCGGGGTTTTCTTCTCCGCCTTCGCCTTCTTTTCCATCTTATCCTCACCGCTGTCGCCCTGGGCGACGTCATCTTGGGTCAGGTGTCCGACATCGGTGATATTGCGTATGAGGCGCACCTCGTATCCTTCATGTTCGAGCACGCGGCGGACGGTATCGGAGAGCACGTACGCGCGGAGGTTACCGATGTGGATATAGTCATAAACCGTCGGTCCACAGGCATACATGCCGACTTTCCCCGGGAAAAGAGGCTCAAAAACTTCCTTCTGCTTGGTGAGGGTGTTGTAGAAACGCATAAATCGATCGACGGACAACGATTAACGGATGGCAGGGAATCAGCACCATGATACCACAAAAGAGGGATTTCTCCCTCTTTCTCCTTCTGCTCTCTACCGGTTGTCCTAAAACCACTCCTTCCACTTGAAGACCGTGATAGTGACGCCGGCGATGACGATCATGAATCCGAAGTGGATCCAGAATGCGTTCGGGTTGTGTCCGAAGGGGATTGACGCGCTCATCGCGAGCATGTTCGTATAGACCGTCATCGGAAGGAGCACCGCCGAGAAGATCGTGAGGATCTTCATCGTCATGTCGAGCTTGTTGGAGAGGAGGGAGTTGTTCGTCGCCTCGAGAGCCTCGATCGTCTCCTTGTTGCTCTCGAGGATGTTCCACAGCCGGATATTCGTCCCGATGAGATCCTGGAAGTAGAGCGAAAGCTCCTTCGGAATGAGCGCGTGTTCCTTCTGGGCGAGCGAGTCGAGAATCGATCGTTGCGGCTTGAGCGTCCGACGGAAGTTCAGGATATCGCGTTTCACGATCGAGATCTCGCGCACCATCTCCTTCTCGTTCCCGGAAAACACCTGCGTCTCGATATAGTCGAGATTGTCGGCGATGTGGTTGAGTTTCGGGAAACACGAGTCCAGGAGAATCTCGAGGAGATGGTAGAGAAGGTCGGCCGGACTCTTCCCGAAATAGATCCGCCGCTTGCCCTCGCTCCGGGAGAGTTCCTCGAAGAACTTTCCGATCTGATAGATGTCGTATTTGTGCGAGGTGATGAGATAGTCCTTCGTGAGAATGATATCGAGTTCTCCCGGGTAGGTCGTCCGGAGCTCGGCATCGAAAAGGGGAATATGAACGGACAGGAACAGACACGAGTCGTACTGGACGACTTTCGGCTGATAGGTCGGCGTGACGAGCTCCTCGATCGCGAGCGGATGGATGTCGAAATTCTCCTGAAGATAGATGATGTCGCTCTGCTGGGGGTTCCGGAAGTCGATCCAGGTGAATTTCTTTTCTTTGATGATGTTCATTTTCGTTTCGTTTTTCAGCAACGGAATCATACCACGTTTCCCGGTTGACAGGAATATCGGACGGGAGTAGGGTGTTCTTCATGCCCTTTGACAACAAGGAGGAATGCATCATGTCGAAACAGTACGATCTTGCCATGGAAAGGATCCGGGCCTGTTGTCTCATGCGGAAAATCATCACCGACCCGGACTATCGGGAAGCGGAGCCCTACGGTGCCCGATGATTGACACCGGCATCGCGAAAGGATACGGTGACGGCATGCTCAAGAAAGCCATCCTTGTTCTCATACGCGCCTATCAGAAGACGCTTTCCCTGGATCACGGGATTGCGGGGATGATATTTGGCGAGCGATTCTGCCGGTTTCATCCGAGTTGCAGTCAGTACGGCTACGAGGCAGTCGAACGTTTCGGAGTCATACGAGGTTCGTGGCTCGCGCTCAAACGGGTCCTGCGGTGTCACCCGTGGAATCCTGGCGGGTACGACCCGGTGCCGAAAGAGTAGTTTTTTACCAACCAGGAAAACGGAGGAATAGGAGTTGTGTCATGAATAGTCATTTATCATTCGAAAGACCCACGCCATGCATCGTCATGTCGTGTCCGCGGATACGGCAATTCACCAACGATCACGGCATGGTTCGGGTGGCGCAGGAGGATGTACACGCGCTCTACACCGAGGATGACCCGGTTTGTCAGGCGTGTGATCATCGCGATGCCTGCGTCGCGAAGATCGAGATGATCAAATCCCAAAGCTGGTAACCAAAGGAAAGGAGAACGGAAATGCCCATGATCGATGGTGGAGTCAGGGAAGACCTGTTGCCAAGAGTCCGTATCACGGGAGTCGTCGAATGTCCGCGAATCGGAAACCTGTTCGATGACAGGAATACCGTGATTACTATCGGAATCGACAGTGTCCCGATCGTGTTCAGCCAGGAGAGTGCCATCTGCGCCCAGTGTCGGAATCAGTCGGCCTGTCGTGGATATGCCGAGAAAAGGATGGAAAACCTCATCGACGAGGTGATTTGTCCTCAGGCCGGTACGACGCTTGAGCTTTCGGTCGCCCAGGAAACGTGGGCAGGACTCGAAAACCCGGAGTGCCTCGCGTGTTCGCACAAGAGGCGATGTCTCCCGATGGCAATATAAGGTCCCGCGCAGTCGGCCTCGTCATAATGGCGGGGCTTTTTCTTTTTTCAAGCCACGGGAATCATATTAGCACTCGCACTTGACGAGTGCCAGACCATATCTTATACTGTATCCATGAACGAACGACAGCAGAAAATCCTCGCGGCGATCGTCGAGCTCTACGGAGAAACGGCGGTCCCGGTAGGTTCGCAGACGCTTCTCGAGCGGTTCGATTTCGGCGTGAGTCCGGCGACCATCCGGAGCGACATGGCGACACTCGAAGACGGTGGCTATCTTTATCAGCCGCACACGTCCGCCGGCCGTATCCCGACCGACGAAGGGTACCGGTATTTCGTCGAGGAGATCATGTCGGACGAGCGGCTCTCGCTCTCCGATCAGAGAAAACTCCAGCAGGAACTGCTTCAGCTCCGTGCCAAGCATGCGAGGCTCGGTCGCAGCACCGCCAAACTCCTTTCGACGCTCTCCGGCAATCTCGCGGTCACCGGGACGATCGGCGAGGACGAGATCTACGATTTCGGCATGAAGTCGCTCCTCGAGAAGCAGGAATTCCAGGAACTCGACGAGATGTGCCGCCTCGTGGAGGCGCTCGATACGCTCGACGAACGGTTCGACCTCATCCTCCGACAGGTCGCAGACGGCGAGACGCGCATCTTCATCGGTCACGAGAATCCGATCAAGGAAATTTCCAACTGCTCGATGGTCGTCGCACCGTATGAGAGCGCGGAGGGCAAGGGCATCCTCGCCATCATTGGTCCCAAACATATGCAGTATGCGAAGAACAAATCCCTCCTCGATCATATGAAGAAACTTCTCGGCTCATCCTTGATGGTCCTCATTGTCATAATCGTATGACGGAGGAAACGAATACCGAATTAGGAATCATGAATTACGAAAAGGCAGACGGGCAGAAGCAGGAGTCCGAAGAAACCGAGGAAGAACAACGGCAACGATTTGAAGATTTGAAAGCAAGAATGACCCGCACATCGTAATCGAAAAATCTATGACGAAAGAAAAGAAACCGGCGCTGTTCGAAGTCACGCAGAAGGCGATCATCTATGATCCGGAGGCGGAGAAATTCCTTCTGGCAAAATATTCCGGCGAGGTGGCCAAGGAATCCTTCAAGTGGTCGTTCATAGGCGGAAGGATCGATGAGAAGGAAGAGGACGCCATCAAATCCTTGGCGAGAGAGATCAAGGAAGAGGTGGGCGATATCGAATACGAAATACGGGATGTTATCAGTACCAACATAGTCGGACGATGCCGCATCGGATATCTCGTTCTCTACAGAGGCGGTGACATAACGTTGAGCGACGAGCATTCGGAATACCGATGGATGACCTCTGAAGAGATCGAGAATGAAAAGGATTTTCATCCGGCAGTCAAAGAATTCATCCAGACCGCCGAAAAACGACTGAAGGAACAGGAATACCTCAACGACCTCAAGCGTCTCCAGGCCGATTTCGAGAACTACAAGAAACGTCAGGCGGAGTCGCAGAAGGAACTCGCCGGATACCTCATCGAGAAACTCCTCTTCGACATCATCCCGGTCCTCGACAACTTCCGCATGGCGACCGGACACGTGCCGGAGGACGCGAAAGACAGTCCCTGGGTCACGGGCATCCAGTACATCGAGAAACAGCTCGAGGACGCGCTCAAGGCTCATGGCGTCGAAGTGGTGGAGGTGAAGGAAGGGGACGCGTTCGATCCGACGAAGATGGAGGCGGTGAGCAGCGACGAGGAAGCAGGCGAAGGGAAACAGATCGTCGGAAAAGTCCTTCAGAACGGCTACCGGATCGGTGAGCGGGTTGTAAGAGCGGCGAAGGTCAACGTCATCAACAAGTAAGTAACCAATTACGTAACAAAGTAAGTACAAACATATGGCGAAGATACTCGGAATAGACCT
>CAYVDI010000052.1:0-4973 GCA_964450795.1 uncultured Bdellovibrionales bacterium | reverse complement strand
TTCCTCGTCTCTTGGACATGGGAATAGAGCCGTTCCTGGTCGCTTCGACCGTGAATGTCATCATCGCGCAACGGCTTATCCGGAGGATTCACGAGGCTTGCCGGGTGAGCGAGGAGCTTACGCGTTCGGATCTTGGAAAATTTTTCGGTGCCGAGGCGCTTGAGCGGCTGTTTCCTGATGGTGATGAGGTCATGCGGACATACCGAGGCAAAGGGTGTCCGGCGTGCCATGGAACCGGATTCGACGGACGGATCGGAATCTTCGAGGTCCTGGTTATCGACGATCCTGTCCGTGAGGCGATCCTGGCGCGTGAAGATGCGACGACGATACAGGATATCGCCGTCAGGGGCGGTATGAGAACGCTGATCGACGACGGATTCGAGAAGATCCGAAGCGGGGCAACCACGCTCGATGAGGTTCTCCGTGCGACGCGGGAGTAGTTGTTAACGGAAAAATATCATGACGCTTTTCTCTCCGACGCTTACCGCCGAGGAAAAATTCCTTTTCACGAAGCACCTTGCCGTGCTTGTCCGTGGCGGCATCCCGCTTTTGGAGGCGATACGATCCCTTGCCGAGACCGCGAAGAGTGCCCGCATGAATCGTATTCTCTCCGGACTCGGCGATGCTGTCGAGAACGGACAGACGCTTTCGTCCGCGTGCTCCCGCTACCCCAAGACGTTCGATGTTTTTTATCGGAGTCTTCTTTCGGTCGGTGAAATATCGGGAACCCTCGATAAGAGCCTCTCTTTTCTTTCGGAGAGCCTGGAAAAACGGCATGCACTCCGTCGGAAGATCGCCAGTTTCCTCCTGTATCCGGGCTTCGTGCTCACGGCTGCCGTCATCGTCGGAAGTTTCGTAAGCTTTTTCGTCCTTCCGAAGCTCATCCCGCTGTTCTCGTCGTTTGAAACGGAACTTCCGGCTTCGACGCGGATACTCCTCTCTTTCGCGGAAATAATGAGGGAGCATGGGACGAGTATCCTTCTTGCGCTTGCTGCCGTCGCGGTCGCCGTACCGCTCGTGGTCTCATTGCCGATAGTCCGTCCGCTCTGGCATCGGTTCCTCCTGACCCTTCCGTTTCTCGGGTCGTTCTTTCAGGCGACCGCTATCTCCGTCTTCTCGCGCGATCTCTCCCTTATGCTCGGAAGCGGTATAACGCTCTCGAATGCGCTTTCGATCGAGAAAGACATGCTTTCAAACGAGGTTTTCCGCCGGTATGTCGGAAGACTCGAGCTTTCGGTGACACAAGGGAAGACTCTTGAAAGCGAGCTCCTTTCCGGAGAGTATCCGCATGTGCCGATGCTCGTCGGCAAGATGATCGGTGCCGGCGAACGGACCGGAAAACTCGACGACGCATTCCGGGAACTCGCGGATTTCTTCGAAGAGGAGGCGGATGCGGCGGCCCGGAACTTCGCGTCCGTGCTCGAACCGCTTCTTATCCTCATCGTGGGCGGATTGGTCGCATTCGTCGCGCTCTCGATCATCACTCCGCTGTATACGCTTACCGGGTCCGTGCATCGCTGAAGCGGTTCCCTGTGTTCCGGTTGTCCCCGGACGATCGGCTGGCGTCGTGTCGCGGAAATTTCGAAAAATGAAAACGAATCACGGATTTACGCTCATAGAACTTCTGGTCGCACTCGCGCTCTTTCTTGCGATCGGGGTTTCGGCGACGACGTTTTCCGCGAAGAGTGTCGGGGAACATGCGGTGGCTGACACGGAGAATTTCCTTGTAGGAAGCCTCCGGGAGGCACGATGGGAGAGTCGTCTCGGGAAAGGCACGGATCCGTGGGGCGTACATGTCGGCGGGAATCGCATCACGCTTTTCCAGGGAGCGAGTTATGAATCGCGGGACGGCTCATCCGATCAGGTATACGAGTATAACCGGAACGTATCGGTTTCGGGGCCGGATGAGATCGTTTTTTCCCGGGTGGAAGGGTCGCCATCGGTGACAGGAACATTCGTGATCTCATGGCGGGGGAGCGAACGAAGGTTGACCGTGAACGGTCTCGGAGTCGTTGAATGAAATCGATATGCGGAATATGAAGCCCGGTTTTTCCATGCTGGAAGTCATCCTTGCGGGCGCACTCCTCCTTATATTTTCCGTCGGGGCGACCGTTGCGGCGCTTTCGGTACTCGATCAGACCCGGCTCGGCAGGGAAGAGATGATGGCGGTACGGTACGCCTCATCCGGCATGGAGGCCGTCCGTTCCATACGAAACCGATCGTTTGAGGCGCTTTCCGAGACTTCCGGATCCGGAACGGCCGTCGAAGACGGAGTCCTTACGCTTTCGGGAGAGCACGATACCTTTGAGAAGTACGTTCGTACGATCATCATCCGCGAGGCGCGTCGTGATGCGGATGGCAATATCGTCGAAGGCGGCGGAACACCAGACCCCGACACGGTTCATGTCACGGTTTCCGTGAGCTGGGATTTCACTCCGTCCCGACATGAGACGCTTGATATCTCGGCGTATCTTACCCGTTGGCAGGATCCGTTATAAATCCCTATGAAACAGGAGATCGCATCACGGAGAAAAGTATCCGGATTCACCCTGGTAGAGGTCATTCTCTATGTCGGACTTTCCGGGTTTCTTCTCTCGGCGATATTCCCGTTCTCGATGAATCTTTTCGAGATGTTTGCAAGGGCGGACGCAGAACGGGAAACGACCGCGGTCGCGAGAAGCATCGCCGAAGAGATCGTGTCTGATATCAGGTTCGCCGGAGGGATCGATGAAGAATCGTCATCATTCGGTGTCGATGACGGTCGGCTGGTGCTTGATCGCGTCGGAACGAGCGACCAGATGGTCGTAGACGTGTCCGATGGGATCGTCCGTCTCAAGAAAGGGGATGCCGATCCGATTCCGATCCATCGGGCATCCGTGCGAGTGACGCGTCTCGTCTTCGAAAACCGATCCTCGGATGACGGATCGACGCGGCATATAGATTTCTCGTTCACGGTCGAAACGGCGGATTCCGGATCGAAATCGGATGAATACCGTTCCGATATCAGGATCGACGGTGGTGCCGAGGTGAGAAACAATTCCCTATGAAGAACGGATTCGCAGCCATTGCCGGTGTCCTCGTCATGATAGCGGTCCTCGGCTCGCTTCTCTTCGTCGCATCGTTCCTTTCGATCGGTGAAAGCAAGGCCGGACTCGATCTGCTTCGCGCCGAGCAGACGTTTTCGCTCGTCGAGGGATGTGCCGAGGACGCGCTTCTGCGGTCGCGAGCGGACGAGACGTATGTCGGAGGGGCGATATCGCTTCCGGAAGGGGAGTGCGATGCGACCGTCGATAAGGATGGCACGGAATGGACCGTCACGGTTTCCGCTTCGCACGCGGGATTTTTCCGGCGTCTGGAGATCGTCTTTGATCGTGAACCGTCCGGAATAACGCTTTCACGTTGGCGGGAAATCGAGTGAGACGGTATACTTGATGGGAAACCGTTTTTCCGAGCATATGTTTTTCTTTCGTAAACGCAGCGTCATTTTTTTCGGTCGTGATATCATCCGTGCCGCCGAAACGAGCCACTCCGGAAAATGTGTTCCGACATCGAAATACGAGTCGTCCTGGACGACCGAGACGCTCGTGTCGACTCTCAACCGTTTCCGCTCAATCGTCCCGGGGAGAACGAGGATCATTCTTGCCGAAGAATGGGTGTATTCCGTCATCGTTCCGATCGGGAAGGATTCGGCGCATGATCGTGCTGCTGTCGCGGAAGCGATTCGCGACCGTATCCCGGAAGAGCTCTCCGACACCGTGTGGGATTTTTCTCTCATGAAGTCGGCTCAGTCTTCCGGGGGAAAGGAGACATTCATCCATGCGGTCGTCGTAAAGAAACGGTGTTTCGACGATATCATCAAGCCGTTCCGTTCGGCCGGATTTTCCATAGAATCGATCGACGCCGAATCCTGCGCATTGGCACGCCTGTTCCGCCGTGAGCGTGAGCCGATCATCCTTGCCCGCGGCGAGACGGACGGACGGACGCTCGTCGCCGCCGTGAACCAAGGGCCGCCGTTCTCGACGGAAATCATCGAGCCGGAGCGGGCGGAGGAAGTCAAGCGGTTCGTCGAATCCCTGAGAGCGCGAAGCGGGATGGATTTCAAGCGGGCATATTGCTCGCCGCTGGTTCCGGAAGCGGTCCGGACGGCGCTTGAACACGCGGGTCTTTCGGTGGATATCCGCGACTTCGACCTCTGTTCGGGAGCGATGGCGAAGGGTCATGTTTTCGGAAAGGACTCCGCTGTGCTCAATCTTGCGAAATGATGCCTTCTTTCCTGTCCGTTGTCGTCATGATAATATGACGAGGTAAATGAAACATCGAATCAAACATATGTCGGACAGAAAGCATGGGTTCACGCTTATCGAGCTTCTTCTGGTCGTCGGGATCATCGCGGTTCTTGCGGGAGTCGTATTCGTCGCGCTCGATCCGGCGAAGCGTTTCAGGGATTCGCGTGATGCGAGGCGTCTCACTGACATCGAGAATATCCTGTCCGCGGTTCATCAGTACGTCGTGGACAACCAAGGCGCGTTCCCGGCCGGAATCGACACATCGAAGCGCCAGATCGGAACCGCCTCCGGCGGCTGTCAGATATCCGGGGCCTGCGAAGGAAGCGTCGACGAATGCGTCGATCTGTCGCAGTCGCTTGCGAAGTACCTGAAGACGATCCCGGTCGATCCCGCCGGCGGTGGAACACAGGAACGGACGCACTACGCGATCCAGATCGACAGTAACAACCTCATAACGGTGACCGCCTGTGAAGCGGAATCCCTTGCGGATCCGTCCGTTTCAAGGTAAGCGTCGTGTTCGTATGCCGCCCATTAAACACATCCGGACCCTTTTTCAGAAAGCCCTCTCCGTTCAGGTGGGCTTTTTTCTCTTCGTTTTTCCGGCGAGTACGAATTATCAGCTGGAGAGTTACGGTTTCGGTGGTGGCGGAGAGGAAAACATGACCTCGACGGATTACGGAATGAACG
>CAYVDI010000051.1:2495-5123 GCA_964450795.1 uncultured Bdellovibrionales bacterium | reverse complement strand
ACGATCGTTCAGGGTTTCGACAAGCCGGAAACGACCGGAAAGCGGATCGAAACGCTTGTCGATGAGAATCTCGGAAAGAAAAATTACGGTTTCGAGGGGCTTCTTTCGGCCGGTGGGAGTTCCGGTGTGGAGAAGACGATCGGCGGAACCTGTGATGACGGCGCGGTATGCAGGACGCCCGGAGGAGAGCCGTTTCTGGTTTCGGTGCCGTTCTTCGGGACGGTCGACGTCGCGAGATATTCGCTTCCGGCGCTCGCCTCCGTACTCGGTTTCGTGGACGGATTCAATCCCTGTGCCATGTGGGTGCTCGTCACGTTCCTGCTCGTGCTTGTCCAGCTCGGAGACCGGAGAAAGGTCTGGACGGTGGCCGGTCTCTTCATCCTTGCCGAGGCGGTCATGTACTATCTCATCCTCAACGTCTGGTTCGGAACGTGGGATTTCGTCGGGCTCGATCGGATCGTGACGCCCGTTGTCGGGCTTATCGCGATCGGCGGCGGACTCTTTTTCCTGTACGAGTGGCTGTATTCTGACGGGACATGCGTCGTGGTCGACGTGAAGAAACGCGCCAAGATATCGGGACAGATCCGGAAACTGGCGACCGAGCCGTTCACATGGATCACCGCTTCGAGCATCGTCGCACTCGCCCTTTCGGTGAACGTCATCGAGTTCGCCTGTTCGATCGGGATCCCGCAGGCGTTCACGAAGATCATCGAGATGAATCACCTTGGGTTCCTGCAGACGCAGGGGCTCATGGCGATCTATATCTTCTTCTATATGGTCGACGATCTCGTGGTGTTCGCGTTCGCGCTCTGGGGCGCCGGGAAGCTCCAGCAGACGAACGCCTACGTGAGATGGTGCAATCTTTTCGGCGGAGTGCTTATGGTCGTTCTCGGACTTCTGCTTCTCCTCAAGCCGGAAATCCTGAAGTTCTAGGTGCCCGGTTTTTCAGCGTATTTACGATGATACAGCCATGTCGCTCCTTTCCGAACTGAAGAATTGGAGAGTGAAACAGGCCTCGATCGAGGGTGTCGAATTGTACCGTGTCATGCCGAACGCGGCACTCGATGAAATCGCGCGTATCCTTCCGGAAACGCGCGAGGAACTTCTGTCCGTGAAGGGGATCAAGGAGGCGAAATTCCGGAAGTACGGGAAAGATATCCTTGGGTTGGTGGCTCCACATATCAATGGGAGCGCATCGATATCTGGAGTCCCTTCGTCGAATGAATCAGGAATAATGAATCAGGAATTACGGGAAGAAAGCGGTTTTGATTCTGACAATCTCCAGTCCACAATCGAAAATCCTCAATCAAGCGCCCTTTCCGTTTCCCGGTTCCTCGACGGGGTAAATATCGAATTGTCGGGGATGGCGGCGCGGGTCCGGGGCGAGGTCTCAAGCGTGGACGAGCGCGAACGTGTCGTTTATTTTTCCATCAAGGACGGGGATGATGGGAGTACGCTTCCGTGTCTCATCTTCCGTTCGGCGTATCTTCTGTCGGGTGTCCGGCTCGCGGTCGGGGACGAGGTGATCGTCGAGGGGGCGCCCGAGATCTGGAAGCCGATGGGAAAACTCTCGTTCAAGTGCGGATTCATCGAGTATGCGGGGGAGGGAGCGCTGAAGAAGGCGTATGATGCGCTTCTCATGAAGCTTTCATCCGAAGGCCTGCTCGCGCCGGAACGGAAGCGTGAAATTCCGGCGTTCCCGACGCAGATCGCGCTTCTCACCTCGCGCGACGGGGCGGCGATCGGGGATTTCATGATGAACGTCGGTCGACACGGATACCGGATCGATCTTTTCGCATCGAGCGTCGAGGGTGCGCGCGCGGTACCGGAACTGCTTTCCGGATTGCAGCATTTCCGGAAGCGCTCGGATCGGTACGATATCCTGATCGTGATCCGCGGTGGCGGGTCGCTCGAAAGTTTGCAGGCATTCAACAACGAGGCGCTCGTCCGCGAGATAGCCGGGTTCCCGATCCCGGTCATCGCCGGTATCGGGCACGAGAAGGATGTCACGCTCGCGACGCTCGTCGCCGACGCGGGTGTGTCGACGCCGACGGCCGCGTCACGGCTCGTCCGGCAGTCATGGGAGGATGGGTCCGAGCGGATGCTTCGCGCGGAACATTCGCTTCTCGGCTCCTATCGCGAAGTCCTTGATTCCGCATCGCTGGCGCTTGATGCTTCCGAAACGGCTCTCTCGGGGATTTTTCGGGAAATGAAGGATCGGATCCGCACGATTGTCGAGCGGTTCCTATCCAAACGAGAGACGCTCTTCTATCATCTTCGCGCCGTTTCCGAAAACCTGACTGTTCTCGGGAATACCTTGAAGAAAGGACGATCGATGATTCTTGCGGATACGGGCGACAGACTCGCCCAGATAGAAGCGCTTCTCAAGCAATTCGACCCGAACCGCGCGTTGCAGCTGGGCTACAGTCTTGTCCGAATTGGAAACGGGAAAGTTCTCCGTTCGTCGAAAGATGCGAGGATCGGTGATATGATAGACATACGACTTGCCGACGGAGATATAGAGGCGGAGGTGAAGGATGTTTCCTAATAGATTATGTATCAATAATATTCAGGAAGTATGACCGAGAAGAAGCAATCGTTGTCGGAGGCGATCAGGAAGCTTGAATC
>CAYVDI010000051.1:0-2395 GCA_964450795.1 uncultured Bdellovibrionales bacterium | reverse complement strand
TACCAGGTTTCGGCATGCAAGGAATACATGTCGCGTGTCCGCGGCGGCTCGAATTCGACCGAGATCCGGCTTTCGTCGAAGAAGCACCGCGCGTATGTGCGGCGGATCGATTTCCTCTTCGCGATGGACGGCGCGGTGGTGCCGCATCTCCGAAGCAGGGTAAGCGGTGACACGATCGTGTTCGGCGAGAAGGAACGGGTAAAAGAGGCTTCCGCTCTCGCGCACTTCGTCGATACGCCGATGACGAAATTTGCGAACGAAGTCGGCAATCCGATCTACGCGAACACGGTCGCGGTCGGAGTCATTCTTGGTATTCTCGGGGCGGAGGAAGGCGTTTTCCATGCATATCTCCGGGAATTCTTCGCGCGGAAGGGCGAGGATGTGGTCGGAAAGAACATCGAAGCGGCGCAGAAAGGGTTCCGGTTCGGCAGGAACATAGCCTATCAGGAAAACATCGAGGTCGGGCTTCCGCGTGACGGGAAATATGCGAAGGAGCTCCTGCTCGACGGGAACACATCGCTTGGCTTAGGCGCGCTTGCCGGCGGATGCGACTTCATCTCGTCGTATCCGATGTCTCCCGGAACCGGAGTACTCACTTTTCTGGCGCAGAAGGGGGTGGATTTCGGAGTCGTCGTCGATCAGGCCGAGGACGAGGTCTCGGCGATCAACATGGCGCTCGGAGCGTCCTATGCCGGCGCGCGTGCGATGGTGACGACCTCCGGCGGCGGGTTCGACCTCATGCAAGAAGGCGTGTCGCTCGCCGGTATCATCGAGACGCCGGTCGTGATCCATATCGGGATGCGTCCGGGACCGGCGACGGGACTGCCGACGCGGACCGAACAGGGCGACCTCAATCTTGCGCTCTATGCGGGGCACGGGGAGTTCCCGCGCGCGATTTTCGCGCCCGGGGTTCCGGAGGAAGGGATTTCCATGATGCGGAAGGCATTCGAGACGGCGGACAAGTATCAGATTCCGGTCTTCGTGCTCTCCGACCAGCATTTCCTCGATTCACTCTCGAGTATTCCCGAAAAGGCGGTGGAGAAACTTCCGATCGAGAAACATATCATCGAGACGGACGCAGACTACGCCAGATACCGGTTGACCGACGACGGTATTTCCCCTCGGGGCGTCCCCGGATGGGGGGAGGGTATCGTGAAGGTCGACTCCGACGAGCACGACGAAACCGGGCATATCACCGAAAGCTACGAGGTTCGCGAAAAAATGATGGAAAAACGCATGAAGCGCCTGAAAGCTCTGGCGGAAGAGGCAGTGATGCCCACGGAAATGGACAACTTTGCCGAAGCGGAGATCGCGATCGTCTCGTTCGGCTCGAACAGGACGGTCATGGAGGAGGCGCTTCGGGCGGTGAACAGCAGGAAACTTGGCGGGCTCCACTTCGCGCAGGTCTATCCGATCAATCCGAAGGTGAAGGAACTCCTGAAAGGGAAGAAGGTTGTCGTCGTGGAAAACAACTACCGTGGACAATTCGCCGATCTCCTTATCCGCGAGCTTGGGATAAAGGTCTCGAAACGGATCCTTAAGTCGACCGGCGAGCCGTTCTGCGTCGAGGAACTTATCGAGGAATTCAAACGATATGACTGAAACACGAAAACAGAATTTCGACATGCCACATAGTACCGATATCGCGTGGTGTCCGGCGTGCGGGAATTTCCCGCTCCTGACGACGGTGAAACTCGCACTCGTCGAACTCGGCATCGATCCGAAATCGCTCGTGCTCGTCTCCGGTATCGGGCAGGCCGCCAAGACGCCGCAGTACGTGAACGCGAACATGTACAACGGGCTCCATGGGCGCGCGCTTCCGGCGGCGACCGGCATCAAGCTTGCGAACCGGAACCTGACCGTCGTGGCGGAATCCGGGGACGGGGACATGTACGGAGAAGGCGGCAACCATCTCATCCACGCGATGCGTCGCAATCCCGATATCACGAACATCGTCCACAACAACATGATCTACGGCCTCACGAAGGGCCAGGCGTCGCCGACCTCGGAACTGGGGCTCAAGAACCCGATCCAGCCGAACGGCGTCGTCGTCGATCCGTTCAATCCGATGGCGCTTGCAGTCGCGATGGACGCGTCGTTCGTCGCGCGGGCGAACATCGGCGACATCGTGCAGACCAAGGAGATACTGAAACAGGCGCTCGCATGGAAGGGGTATGCGCTTGTCGACGTCTTCCAGCCCTGCGTCGTCTTCAACAAGGTGAACACCTACGCGTGGTTCAAGGAGCATACCTACTATCTTCCCGATGACTACGACCCGACCGACCGACAAGCTGCCTTCGCCAAGGCCTGCGAGACGGAAAAGATGCCGCTCGGTGTCCTCTACAAGCACGAACGTCCGACCTACGAGGACGAGCTCGGCATCAAAGCGGACGCG
>CAYVDI010000050.1:0-5238 GCA_964450795.1 uncultured Bdellovibrionales bacterium | reverse complement strand
AGCGTCTTCCATTCCTCTATGAGATCCGCCTTCTTCCGGAGCGCGGCGAAAACCGGATCCTTCGCCTTCGGCGTAGCGACGGAAAAGAAGACGCTGTCCACCGACGAAAAATCCGCATCGGAAATCGCGACCGCCATCTTCTCGGAAACGTCGTCCGGAACGGAAAAAATATCGCCGACATCGAGAAACCGACGCGACCCGAACAGGTCCGTCGCCGTCGCCTCGGAGAGATACTTCGAAAAGGTTCCGGGAGCTGTCACATCGAACGGAACGATCTCGCCATCCGGATGTTCCGAATGGAACTTTTTTTTCAGCTCCGACCGACGCCGCATGACACGGAACCGGTCCTTCCCATAGAGAATCGCGATCATGATATTTCCCTGAAACTCCCCCATTATACACGAAAAGGGCGGCTTCCGCCGCCCTCCGTATCCGAAGAAAAATATCCTACCCTCGCCACTCGACTTCCTGCTCCGGAATCACCACTTCGACCCAGATCTGCCCCGGAACGAATTTCACCTCGTTCCCCGACTCGTCGAGGAACGTCAGTCTGCTTTCAGCGGAAGTCTTCGATTTCTTCCACGTTCCGCGGTATTCCTTCCCGTTCATGAAATATCTCGCACTCCCGGAATCCTTCGTATCGAACCACGGATCGCCCATCTGCAGGTTGTTGTACCGCCCGGAAATGTTCTTCGGTCCGACCTTCTCCCATTCCTCGAGCCCGCCCCACGGATCCTGCACGCCACGCGCGACATAATCGACATTCGCCAGGATCTGCTCGTTCTCCGCCGTCATGACGACGATGTTCTTCGGAGCGATCCGCTTCCCGCCGTTCCGGTCGTTATCCGGCTCATTCCCCCAGGTGCGGAGATACGAGTTCGAATCACGATCATAGTCGTATTCCGCCTCCATGATGCCGGGGTATCCGACACGGAGATGTCCGCTCGTCGGCCGATCATCCATCGGTGCGTCCTCCTTGTGCTGATAACCCGCAAATTTCGACTCCATCCGATATCCGAATTTCTCCGCGCAATCGAGGAGCGCCTGACCTTTCGCGAACCCGGTATCCTCGACGCGCATGAGTCCCGTCCGCTCCTTCCGGAAACAGCACTCCGGCGCCTTCTTCCCTCCCTGACCGTTACAGTCGATGTTGTCGATGACGCCGTCATTGAGTTTCTTGATCGCGAACGCCGACCCGCCCCACCCGACGAAGATCGCGTCGAGCCCCTTCGCCACGTTAATATAGTCGTGCCGTGCGCTCCGCATCGCGCCGATCTCTTCCGGCATGTCACAGAGATACACGCCGAGGAGCCGCGTCGTGAAGATTCCCTCGGCAGGGTTCGGCATCTCGAACACCATGTCCGCCTGCGAGAACCCGGCGACCGGGCGCGCCTGCCTGTCCACCGGCTGCATGACCGCGAACGGACGCCGGTTCCAGTGCTCGCACGCGATCCCGCTGATCGGACTCACGTTTCCGGCATTCACCGGGGCGGTCGGCTCCTTCACCGTCGGGGCGTTTTCGATCGTGAGCCGTTCCACCTGCGCGCGGCGGATAGCGTCGCGGCCGTACGAGAAATACACTACGAGCCCGGCAATGACCATCGCCGCAAGCGCGATCACGACCTTCTGTCTTCCTTGCATATGTTTTTCGAATGTTTTACGAATGCTATTGTAGCATACGGCGCGCTTGACAGGAACCATCCCATGTTGTTTATTGGATGCTGTAGTACCAGTAGTACCTTCCATCAACTCGAAACAGGAGATGTTCCATGGCTATTGCAATGACGGCGAACGCTTGCGGTTTCCCTTCTTCGGTCGACGTGGCAAAGACCCTCAAGGAACGCTTGGAGACGGCGATCGGAAAGCTCACCGAACACGCCAAATCCGGGAAAGCGCTCCAGAAGCATGACAGTACGAATCTTCGCCAACTCAAGGAACACGCCGAGAAGATCCTTGAAAGCCTCACCCACAAGGCGAAGGAGCTCGTCCAGGAAACGTTCCGCACGTTCATCCGGCTGTTCACGCAGGCACACCGGCACCGGACTCGCGGCCGCGAAACGACCATCCGCGCGAAGCGTTCCTGCGCGCACTGAACCGATCTCCCCCGAAACGAAACCCGACCGAAAACGGCCGGGTTTTCAAATGTCCATTGACTTTCCTCCGGCATGTGATAGAAAGGATTGTTCCTTAACACACGGAAGGAGCTGAAATGAGCTCATTTGAAGATACGTTCGACGATTGTCTGAACCGGCTAAGGGATCGGCTTTCAAAGACCGTTGAGACGACCCGGATCCACATACTCAGGCTCGGCGATGGAACGGTTCTGGAATTCGAACATCCGGCTGACGGAAAACGGACGGGAACGAAGGAAGGACTCGTCCGCCTGGTCGACAGTTTCCATGAAAGGCTCGAGTTGGCCGCGATGGAAGCCGTCGAGGATGGGGATGCCAATGACCACGAACCGTCGATCAAGGAGATACGGGATGCTGCCGCCGAATTGATCTCCATGCTCACGAGCATAACGGATGCGGCCAAGCAACCGAGCGAAGAAGCTCTTTGACTCCGCTCACGAGAAAACGAAACCCGACCGAACGGCCGGGTTTTTTCTTTCCATTTCCGACCCAAAATGTTATTTTGACAGAGAAGCAAAAATCTATGCGTTACGAGAACACCGGTTGGCAGGACAATGGACTTCGTGAGGGAATCGGAAAATCGGCGGAGCGCGTCATGGGCTCGGTAGATCTTCCAAGAACGGAACTTGTGGAGGGAAGGTATATTCCCTACGCCGCGTCGATCAAACTTGCGAAGGATCACCAACCATGGGAAGACCCGATCGAGCCAAGCCCTGTCTTTGCGAAAAAACTCCGCGATGCCGTTCTTCGTGCGATGCCAAGGCTTCCGCAGGAACTGCACAAGAATCTCAAATTTTATACGTCCGTCGGATCCCCGCTCGACCAATATCATGGAGTCGATGCGTTTATTGAGTTCGATGTCGCCGGAAAGGATCCGGTCCGCATAACTCTCGACATAACCATGAAACCGAAAAAAGACGATTGGAAAGCGGACATACTGTTCAGCGTCGGACAGATCGACGTCGAAATGTTCACCAAAGATATCGGCGCCGGAAAATTCGACGACATCATCGAACGCGTCGCGAAGACCGCCGCATCGTTCATCTTCAACAAACTTACCGGCAGACAGATCGAAAAAACATTTATCCCGGAAAAAGATATCAACAAGCCCTATGAACGAATTTCCTGAGGCCCTTCTCGGACGAACAATCGAGCGAAAGCCGTCCCAGGCGGACAGACCGGATATCCAAATCATCCTTTCCCCGCTCGAATCGAAAGAATCGGTCATGCGTGAATTCTGTACGAGATGCGGAATGATCGCAGAGGTGAATGTGTCGTTTCTCGATGAGAACAACATCCCTCACAATGACATAAACGATGGTGATTACCTGGAAACAGACGCCTGCCCGGACTGCCCCGACAAGACACCGATCGACACAGAGAGAAAGCTACGGATACGGAATATCAGCGAATTCATATCATAGAAAAAACTCCCGGACCGGGAGTTTTTATTTTGCCTACAATTTTTCATTTTGAGATTTCCGCTTTCCATTTCTCAGATCTCCCCCCAGTTTTTTCCGATCGCCACCTCGGCGATGAGCGGGACGCGGAGCACATGCGCCGCTTCCATCTCCGCCTTCACTTCCGCCGCGAATGTTTCAGCAAGGCTTTCCTCGACCTCGAAGATGAGCTCGTCGTGCACCTGAAGAAGCATCTTCGCCCGACCATCATACCGCGAAACCAGCCGTTCCGCACGAAGCATGGCGAGTTTCATGATATCCGCCGCGAGTCCCTGCACCGGCATATTGATCGCCATCCTCTCCCCGGCCCGGACAAGCGCGGGATTGGAGCTCGCTATCTCGGGAACGTATCGACGGCGCCCAAGTTCGGTCTCGACGAAGCCGCGCTCCCTCGCGGAGGCCTTCATCGATTCCATATACTTCGCGACACCGGGAAATTTCTCGAAATACATCGCGATGAAATCCGCCGCCTTCTTCTGATCGACACCGAGATTCTGCGCGAGCCCGTACGCGCTCATGCCGTACATGAGTCCGAAATTGAACACCTTCGCCTCGCGACGCTGGTCTGGGGTCACCTCTTCCGATGACACGCCGTAGACCGCCATCGCCGTCGCGCGATGCACGTCGATCCCCCGCTCGAACGCGGAGACGAGATTCGCGTCGCCCGAAAGATGCGCCATCACCCGAAGTTCGATCTGCGAATAGTCCACACCGACGAGAAGGTTCCCGGGTTCCGCCTG
The DNA here is from genome assembly GCA_964450795.1 of uncultured Bdellovibrionales bacterium. Classification (GTDB taxonomy): domain Bacteria; phylum Patescibacteriota; class Minisyncoccia; order Moranbacterales; family UBA1568; genus JAGOTT01. The sequence continues at coordinate 906 of CAYVDI010000050.1, read as the reverse complement.
AAACGCACTCCGGATCGCCTCGCTCCACTTCTCGCGCGCGGGAATGTTCTGCAGATTCGGATTGACCGAAGAAAGCCGCCCGGTCGCGGCGACCGCCTGGCTGTACGTCGTATGGATCCGCGAACGGGCATCGACCAGGGCGGGAAACGCATCGAGGTACGTCGTCTTCAGTTTGAAAAGCTCGCGTTCCTCCTCCACGAGCGCCACGATCGGATATTCCTTCAGTTTCAGAAGCTCGGACGATGCGGTAGAGATCCCCGTTTTCGTCTTCTTGATGCCGGCCGTCGGGATATGAAGATCCTCGAACAGCACCTCCGCCAACTGTTTCGGCGAATTCACGTTGAACTCGCGCCCCGCAAGATCGTATATCCGCTTCTCGATCACCGAGATCTCCGATCCGAGCTCGTTCGAAAGTTTTTTGAACGTGTCCGTATTGAGGCGGATCCCGTTCACTTCCATCGCGGCCAGAATCGGGACAAGCGGCATCTCGACTTCCCGAAAAAGCCTTTCCATGTTCCATCCACCACCTGACGACGGGGTTTCCAGGAGCTGTTCGCGGCTTACTTCCGACATTTTCCCGGAAAGCCTTTCCGAGAGCAGGAAGAGCGACTCCGCCCTTCTTTCGAGTCCCTCCTCCCCGAATTCCGCGATGACCAGGTGATCGAATTCCGCACGCGTCCCGGCCTGCAGAAGATACGCCGCTATCATCGCATCGAACGCGACACCGCGAAGCGCCACCTCCTCTTTTTCAAGCACATGCATCGCCGTCTTCGCGTCGTAGAAAAGTTTCCTGCGCGATTCGTCTTCGAAGAAGTCCTTCAGGATCGGCTTCGTCCCTTCGTTCCATTCGATATCCGCCGATGTTCCTTCCGAGGCCAGTTCCACCCGGGCGATTCCCGATCCGCC
>CAYVDI010000049.1:0-5298 GCA_964450795.1 uncultured Bdellovibrionales bacterium | reverse complement strand
TGGAAAAACGATACTCCCCGAAGGAAATCGAGCCGAAATGGCAGAAAGAATGGGAAGAAAAAGGGATTTTCCGTCAGTATGACCGGAAGAAAAAGTTCTATGTGCTCGACATGTTTCCGTACCCGTCCGGGACGGGTCTCCATGTCGGTCATCCGAAGGGGTATATCGCGACCGATGTCGTGGCACGGATGAAACAATTGGAAGGATACGGCGTGCTTCATCCGATGGGATGGGACGCGTTCGGGCTTCCGGCGGAACAGTTCGCGATCAAGAACAAAGTGCATCCGAAGGTCGCTACGAAAAAAAACATCGCGACCTACAAGAAACAGATGGAGGATATCGGGTTCACGTACGATTGGGAGCGGGAAATCGACACGACTGATCCGGAATACTACCGGTGGACACAATGGATATTTCTCAAGATGTTCGAAAAGGGGCTCGCGTACGAATCGCATGAGCCGATCAACTGGTGTCCGTCATGTCAGACCGGACTTGCGAATGAGGATCTTGAGGACGGCGCGTGCGAGCGGTGCGGGACGTCGGTCGAGAAGAAACCGATGCGCCAATGGGTGCTTCGGATGACCGCGTATGCGGATCGGCTTCTCTATGACCTTGATAGGACGGAACTCGAGTGGGCGGAACAGATCAAGGAACAACAGCGGAACTGGATCGGACGGTCCGAGGGAGCGCTCGTCCGGTTCGCCCTCAAGGGGCAGGATGCCTATGGGATCGAGGTGTTTACGACGCGGGTGGACACGATTTTCGGGTGCACGTATGTGGTCGTTGCTCCCGAGCACCGGATAGTTGCGGATTTGAAATTGCAGATCGCAAATTGGCAGGAGGTTGAGGAATACCTGGAAGCGACGAAGAAGAAATCCGATCTTGAACGGACGGAACTGAATAAGGAGAAGACCGGCGTGAAAATCGAGGGTATCGAGGCGATCAATCCGTTCACCGGTGAAGCGGTTCCGGTATACGTCGCCGATTACGTACTCGGCTCCTACGGTACGGGCGCGGTGATGGCGGTCCCGGCGCATGATGAGCGTGATTTCGAGTTCGCGAAGAAACACGATTTGCCAATTAAACAGTCGGTTACCCCAGAAGAGGTGACATATACTGTTATCGAGAAAAGTCTTCCGAGCGGAATGAGGGAAGAAATTGAAAAAATCGCTCGTTTGAATGTTGGAGAATTCGTTGACGACGATTGGGGCCATATTTGGAAAGTCCTCGTTTCGCAAAAAAAAGAGAATGATCTCTTGAAACTCCTTTCGGAAAATATTGCTGAGAAAAAATTCTATGCCGATAGTATCGGAGAGAGTAATTTTGTCGTTTATCCAGGGGAATTTTTCAGGATTCTGACTCGGGATGATCTGAAGCGGTTCAAGGAAACCGGTCGAAACGTCAATATTCCCGAGGAACAATTGGATATCAGACTGAAAGCTTTTGTTAGGGATGGAATTCTGATTGATTCCGGGGATTTTACCGGTCTTTCGTCCGTGGTGGCGAGGGAGAAGATGATGGCGTGGCTAAAGGAGAAGGAGCTCGGCGGGAGGTCGGTGAAATACAGGATGCGCGACTGGACGTTCTCCCGACAGCGATATTGGGGTGAGCCGATCCCGATCGTTCACTGTGAGAAGTGCGGTGCCGTTCCGGTTCCGGAGAAAGATCTGCCCGTACGGCTTCCGGATGTCGAATCGTACGAGCCGACGGGAACAGGGGAATCGCCGCTTGCGGATATCGCCGAATGGGTGAATGCCGGATGTCCGAAATGCGGCGGACCCGCGAAACGCGAGACGAACACGATGCCGCAGTGGGCCGGATCATGCTGGTATTATCTCCGGTTCATCGATCCGAAGAACGGTGAGGCGTTCGTCGGGAGTGAACAGGAAAAGGAGTGGATGCCGGTCGATCTCTATGTCGGCGGAGCGGAGCACGCGACGAGGCATCTTCTTTACGCCAGGTTCTGGCACAAGTTCCTGTTCGATATCGGCGTGGTCTCGACCGATGAACCGTTCACGAGACTTGTCTCCGTCGGACTCATCAACGCATCCGACGGACGGAAGATGTCGAAGCGCTGGGGGAATGTGGTGAATCCGGACGATATCATCCGGGATTTCGGTGCGGACGCACTCAGATTGTATGAGATGTTCATGGGACCGTTCACGCAGAATATCTCCTGGAATACCGAAGGGCTTGTCGGAACGCGACGATTTTTGGATAAGACATGGAAACTTTCGGAGAAGGTGACAGGGGGCAAGGAACAGGGAACAAGGGAAAACGGGAACCTGGATTCTTTATTGCACCGAACGATAAAGAAGGTCACTGAAGATATAAACGATTTCAAATTCAATACGGCGGTGAGCAGTCTCATGGTGTACCTGAATGAAATCGAGAAAGCGGAATCGGTTTCCATGATTCATTATTCCGCATTCCTGATTCTTCTCAGTCCCTTCGCGCCGCATATCGCGGAGGAGCTGTGGCACGATCTCGGGAACGATCGGTCTATCTTCCTTGAGAGCTGGCCGCAATATGATCCGGAGAAGGCGGTCGAAACGCGAGCGATGATCGCGGTGTCGGTGAACGGCAAGGTGCGCGATACGATTTCGGTCCCACGCGATGCTTCTGAGGATGATCTGAAATCGCAGGCGCTTTCGAGTGAGAAAGTACGGAAATATACCGAGGGGAAGGAACCGAAGAAAGTCGTCGTCGTTCCCGGTCGCATCGTCAATATCGTCATCTGATCCTCATGAAAACGAACATTCCGGAATTCCTGCCGCTCGAGCGGCCGGTCATCATCTTCGATCTCGAGACGACCGGACTCACTCCCGGCGAGGATCGTATGGTGGAGATTGCATACGAAAAGATCCTTCCGTCGGGAGAGATCCAATCGTCCGTGTCGCGGATCAATCCGGGAAAACCGATTCCCGAGGACGCCAAGCGCGTGCATGGCATAAGCGACGATGACGTGAAGGATTCGCCGTCCTTCGCGAAGCTCGCGTACGAACTGTGGAGCGTCTTCGACGGGACGGACGTCGGCGGGTTCAACGTGCTCGGATTCGATCTCCCGTTCCTTCGTGGGGAGTTCGCGACAGTCGGGAAGACCTTCGATTTTTCCCAGAAGCGGGTGCTCGATGCGAAAATCCTCTATCATAAGATCGTCCCCCGGGACAATTTTGCGCCGAGGAATCTTTCCGCCGCGTACAAGCTGTACTGCGGAAAGACGCATGATACCGCGCATACCGGGGCAGGCGATGTCCGCGTAACGGTCGAGATCCTCGAGAAGATCCTCGAGAAATATCCCGAGTTGCGGAGCTGGGACACGATCATGGAGCTGAACGGACAGAAGAAACTCCTCGAGTCGGCGAAGACGGAGCATGCTCCGCTCCTGGAATCGACCGGAACCCTTTTTTAAGCGAACGCTATGTCTTTCCTCGACTCGGTCATTCTCGGTGTCATCGAAGGATTCTCGGAGTTCCTGCCGATCTCCTCGACCGGACATCTCGTCCTTGCGTCGGACCTGCTCGGTATCTCCGGCGACTCGTTCACGAAATCATTCGAGATCGCGATCCAGCTCGGCGCGATCCTTTCGGTGATCGTCCTGTATGGGCGGAGCCGTTTTCTCGATCCGGAGATCCTGAAGCGTCTCGTCGTCGCGTTCGTCCCGACGGGAGTCATCGGATTCCTTTTCTACAAGACGGTGAAGCATCTTCTCGGATCGCCGGAAGTCGTCGTGTGGTCGCTTTTCATCGGTGGGGCGATTCTTGTCCTGTTCGAGCGATGGCATAAGGAAAGGAGTGACGCGGTAGGCGATCTCGCGGTGATGCCATACGGGACGGCGATGAAACTCGGTCTGTTCCAGGCGATTTCGATCATTCCCGGGGTCTCGCGATCGGGAGCGACGATTCTTGGTGGGCTTCTTCTCGGCATGAAGCGCGAGTCGATCGTCGAGTTCTCGTTTCTCCTTGCCGTGCCGACGATGATCGTCGCGACGGGGTATGATCTCCTGAAGAATGCGGGCTCGTTCGCATCCGCGCAGTGGGATCTTCTCCTGGTCGGGTCCGTGGTCTCGTTTTTGGTCGCGATTCTCGCGATACGGTTCCTTACGGGTTTCGTCCGGACGCATACCTTCATTCCGTTCGGGATCTACCGCATGATCGCAGCGTTCCTCTTCTTCCTTTTCGTGCTCTGAATATGATTCTTTCCGGAAAACCTGTCGCGGACAGGATTCTTGCCGAAATACGGGAAAAAATGAAAGAATCCGGAGCCACTCCCGGACTCGGTGTCGTGCTTGTCGGTGATGACCCGGCGTCGCGCATCTATGTCGGCATCAAGGAAATCCGATCGAGAGAGCTCGGATTCCGTTTCGTGAAGACGGAACTTTCCTCATCCGCCGGGGAGTCGGAGATCGTTGATGCGATCCGGGCGTTCAATGCGGATCCGGGCATAAGCGGTATCGTCGTTCAGCTTCCGCTTCCGGAGGGGATAGATGCGGACCGGGTCATCGCGGCGGTCGATCCAAGGAAGGATGCCGACGGATTTCTCGGGACATCCGATCGGATTCCGGTATTTCCCGAGGCGATGATCGAGCTTGCGAAGTCCGCTGGTAGCTCGTTTCAAGGGAAAATCGGAGTAGTTCTCGCGAATTCCGAGCGGTTCGGAGAAGTCATGACGGAAGCGCTCGCGCGTGAGGGCATGGATGCCAAATATATTCTCCCTCGCGATCTTGCCGACGAGAATGGGAATGATACGGTCCGGGCCGCTGATTTCGTTTTTTCCGCGATCGGAAGGCCGGAAACGCTTTCCGGGGACATCTTCAAGAAAGGGGCTGTGGTAATCGACGGTGGTATCTCAAAGAAAGACGGAAAAGTTGTCGGGGATGTATCCGTTATAGGGGATGAGGCCGATATTTCTCTCTCGCCGGTGCCAGGCGGCGTCGGTCCGGTCACAGTCGCATGCTTGCTGCGTCGTGTCACATCACTCGCATCCGAACAGACGAAAACGGCCATATAGCCGTTTTTTTGTGCCGGGAGAGAGACTCGAACTCTCATGCTGTCGCCAGCGCGGGATTTTGAGTCCCGTGTGTCTACCATTCCACCATCCCGGCTTTTCTCTTCCTACAAGGGGAAGTCTAGGCAATTGAAAAGACGGTGTCAATGATGTAGAATCATGAATAATGAATCATGAATTGTGAATGGAGCGGGTGCGTATTTTTGGGTGTCCACGATTCCTCATTCTTCATTCCTGATTCCTAAATTCCTGATTCGTCTTCAAAATGGCCAAGATCGTCGCATTCGTGAA
>CAYVDI010000048.1:0-5509 GCA_964450795.1 uncultured Bdellovibrionales bacterium | reverse complement strand
CCCAGGAAGGATTCTCCATGGACACGAACGCGCTCGAGAAGGAGCGTGGTATCACTATCTACGCGAAGAACGCCTCGCTGTTCTATAAGGACACGAAGATCAACATCGTGGACACGCCCGGACACGCGGACTTCGGATCGGAGGTGGAGCGCGTGCTCCGCTCGATCGACGATGTCGTCTTGGTCGTCGACGCGCAGGAAGGGCCGATGCCGCAGACGCGGTTCGTCTTGAAAAAATCGCTCGAACTCGGCCTGAAACCGATCGTTGTCCTCAATAAGATCGACAAGCCGGCGGCACGTCCGGAAGAGGTAAAGGAAATGGTTTTCGAGCTTTTCCTGGACCTCGGCGCGAACGATGCCCAGCTCGATTTCCCGGTCATCTACGCGATCGCGCGTGACGGTATCGCGAAGAGGACGCTCGAGGAAGAGGGGAAGGATCTTATGCCGCTCCTTGATACGATTCTCGAACGTGTTCCCGAGGCACCGCATGATGCCGAGGCGCCCTTGCGCGCGCAGCCGTTCAATCTCGGGTATGACAATTTTCTCGGTCGGCTCGCCGTCGCGCGTATCTACGAGGGTTCCGTGAAGATGAACGGCGACGTGTACGTGAAGAACGCGGTCGGAAAATCGGAGAAAGGTCGGATCGTCCGGATATTCACGTTCAAGGGACTCGACCGCGAAGACGCGCAGGAGGCGACCGCGGGGGACATCGTGCTCCTCGCCGGACTTCCCGGGGTCGAGATCGGCGATACGATCTCTTCCTTGCCGGATGCGGAGCCGCTTCCGGCCATCCGTGTCGATGAGCCGACGATTTCCCTTTTCTTCCTCGTGAACGATAGTCCGTTCGCCGGACGCGAGGGGAAGTTCGTGACGAACAAGCAGCTCCGTGAACGGCTCCTGAAGGAGCTTGAGATCAATGTCGGACTGAAGATCGATTTCTCGGAGACCGATCGGTACAAGGTGTTCGGTCGCGGCGAATTGCACATCGCGATCCTGCTTGAGAACATGCGCCGCGAAGGATACGAGGTCCAGGTGTCGAAACCGCATGTCATCGTGAAGGAAATCGATGGGGTGAAATCCGAGCCGTTCGAGGAAGTGATCGTCGAATGCCCGATGGAGGTGACGGGAACGGTCATCGAGAAGCTCGGCAAGCGTAAGGGTGTCATGATGGAAATGCGCGAGGGATCCGGCGGATATCAGCGACTCACGTTCGACGTGCCGACGCGGGGACTTCTTGGGTATCGGAACGAGTTCATCATCGATACGAAGGGCGAGGGGACGATATCGAGCCGGTTCACCGAATTCAAGCCGTATGTCGGTGTCATTTCCCATCGCGACGCGGGTTCGATGATCTCCATGGCGCAGGGAAAGGTGGCGGCATTCGCGCTCGACAACCTCCAGACGCGCGGTACGCTCTACATCGGACCGGCGGTCGAGGTGTACGAGGGACAGGTGATCGGAGACGCGTCGAAGGGTGCGGATATGGCAGTGAACCCGATCAAGGGGAAGAACCTGACGAACATGCGCTCCTCCGGCGCCGACGAGGCGATCAAACTTACTCCGCCATGGGAGCTTTCGATCGAGCGCGGGCTCGAGATCATGGCCGAGGATGAGTATCTCGAAGTGACGCCGGAGAACGTTCGGCTCCGGAAACAGCTGTTAAGCGAAACCGAGCGCGTGAAGGCGGGACGGAAGAAATGATGACAACTTCCCAACTTTTAGCCTCATCAGCTTATTAGGCGGAAGAAAAACCGGCACCAAGCCGGTTTTCTTGCACTTTATTGGAGCATTTCGAGTCTACTTGTATCGCAACGCTTCCAGCGCGTCGGTCTTCGCGGCGTTGCGCGCCGGAAGGAGTCCGGTGAGGAAACCGACGAAGGCTCCGAAGGCGATGATGGCCATGATGAACCAGAGCGGGCTATAGAAGAGATCGACCGTCTGTCCACCGAAATTCTTGGCGACGAGGTTGAAGATGGCGTTCACCAGCTGTCCGCCAACGAACCCCAGGATGATGCCGATGAGACTTCCGAGGAATCCCATGAGGGTCGATTCCATGATGAACATGAGCGAGATGGACCCGGGCGAGGCGCCGATGGATTTCATGATTCCGATCTCCTCCGTGCGCTCAAGGAGGGTGATGGTCATCGTGTTGAACATGCCGATGGCGGAGACGATGAGCGCGATGGCTCCGAAGAGCATGAGGATGATCTGGACGATGCTGAAGACCTTGTTCGCCTGGTCGATGGTCTCGGAAATGGACGACGCGGTGAGCGAGAGGGCGGATATCTCGTTGCGGAGTTCGGGGAGGGAGCCTGTCGAGACGGCTTTCACCTTGACTTTCGTCGCGGTCGGGAGCGTGATGTTCTCCGCCGATCCGATGGGGAGATAGAAGAGATTCTCGTCTCCTTCGACGATGCCGACGATAGTGAACGGTGTGTCGATGGGAACCTTCACCTCGTCGCGGCGTTTCCGGTCGGCGTTCTCCTTCGGGATGAAGAGGGAGAGCGCCGCGGGCTGTCCGAGGAGCTCGCTCGGCTGTTTCTGGAATGCCTTTGCCATGCCGGAGGTGATGACGACTTCCTTTCCGGTGGTCGAAAAGACCGTTCCTTCGGTGATCTTGAGCCCTTCGAGCTTGAGGTATTCCGGCGCGGAAAGCACCGATCCGGTATCGAGCGTCACGCCCTCTATCTTCACCTGTCCGCGGGTCTCGATGACCGGTATGACCGCCTCGACGAAGGGGAGCACGGAAAGTTTTTCCATGAGTCCCTGATCGAGCGCGGGGGAGGTGTCGTCCTGTCGCATGACGTCGAGCGTGGAAAGCGCGTCGGATGTCGTGATCTTCTCGAGGAGGGTCCGCTGGAGTCCATATCCGAAGCTTACGAGCAGGAGGATAGCCGCGATGCCGACGCCCATTCCGAGAATGGTGAGGAGGGTCCGCATGGTGCGGGCCTTGAACATCCGGAGCGACATCTTGAGGAGGTCGGAAAACAGCATATCTTAGGAGTATTTGAGGAGCATGATGACTTCGATTTCCCGGGAGACTTTCTCGGCGGTCTGCTTATGGAGTCCGACGCCGCCCTGCGATACGGACTTGTCGAGACGACTCTTCAGTTCGGTGAGTCCGATCTTGCTCTCGATACGGAGCGTGAGCGTCGCCTGGAGCCGGAGTTTCTGGGTGGAATCGAGTTTCATGTGGAAGAGGTCGACAAGATAGCCGGCGAGCTTCGGAATCGCTTCGTCGGGAGTCTCCCTCAGCGCGTTCACCTGCGAGAGGATGTTCGCGGTCCGGGCAGCGATGGTCCGGGCACGGATCTTGTTCCATCCTCCGCCGCCATCCTCGTACGGCATATCGAGCCTCTCTTCCATTTCTTTCGTATCGATGTTCTTGAAGAGGACTTCGCGGACGAGGGTTTCCGCCATGCTGATCTGCTCGTCGTTCAGTTCGGAGATGATGTGCGAGAGGAGCTGCTTCGCCTTGAAGGGGACAAGGAGGACGTCGACCTGCTGCGGAAGGAGGCTCTTGAACGATGCCATGAGCATGCTCAACTCCGCGGATTCCTGGGTGGTTTCGGTGTTGATTTCGGTCCGCTTCGCCTCGACGGGGCGTTTCTCCCGGTTCACTTCCTCCCGGACGATGCGTCCGTCGCGCATATGGATGACGCGGTCGGCATAGGCGAGGTGTTCCGGGTTGTGGGTGACCATGACGATGGTCTGTTTGTCGATCTCGTTCAATTCCTTGAGGATTTGGAGCACGTTCCGGGCCGCCTCGCTGTCGAGGTTGCCGACCGGCTCGTCCGCGAGAATGATCTTCGGGTTGTTTACCAGGGCGCGTGCGATCGCGACGCGCTGTTTCTGGCCGCCGGAGAGCTGGTTCGGATACTTGTCCGCCTGTTCGACGATGCCGAATCTCCGGAGAAGCTGGATGCCGACCTTCCGTCGCTCCGAGGCTTTTTCTCCGCGGAACGCCCGGGGAAGACAGACGTTGTCGAGGATGGTGAGTGACGGAATGAGGTAGAATGCCTGAAAGACAAGCCCGATGCCGATCTGATGGAGTTCAAGCATCTCCTTCTGCGTCATTTTCGAAAAATCCTTTCCTTCGATGGTGATATCGCCGTATGTCGGTTTCTGGAGCCCGGCGATGGAATAGAGCAAAGTGGACTTCCCGCACCCTGACGGTCCGTAGATGATGACGTATTCCTTCGGGAAAATGTCCACGTTCGTCTCCTCGAGCGCGCGCATCTCGTTCGATTTTCCCTGATTGTAGATGATTCGGAGCTTATCGACCGAAATGAGCGGTTCCATTGGTTTGTTTTTCGGAATTCTTTCCGGCGTAGTCGTCGTAGTACGGGGATGAATTTTCTTCATCATAGCATACTTTCCGTTGTCTTTCTTCCTCTTTCGGTCTAGAATAAGGAGACCGAAAAGCAATGACTATGCCTGATTTTCTTGGAAAACTTCTTCTTCTCGCGTTCGAGATTCACGACAGACTGCTTGCCTTCCTTGCGAAGTGGTCGAGGCCGGTGAAACTGCTCATCTTGATCATGGCCCATATGAGCCTTCTCGGGGTATTTTTCCCCGAATTGCGCCGTGATTACGGGTCGCTTGCGGGGAACGTGCTTATATTGATCCTGTTTTTGAGCCCGATTGCCACGGTTACGCGGATGCCGCTTCTCCGTATCGCCATGGGATTCCGGCGTGAGATGGGGATCCTTATGGCGTATCTCGCGATCGTTCATGGTGCGGGATATTTCCTTGATCCGGCATACTTTGATACGCTTCTCCTGCCGTACTTCGGTTCCGATTTCCTCTCGATGGATCCGCAACTTATTTTCGGCATAGCGGCACTCATCCTTACGCTCCCGCTCCTGGTTACATCGAACGCGTTTTCGCTGAGGAGACTTGGCGGGCTGAGGTGGAAGCGGATCCATTTCCTCGTCTACCCGATGTTCGTATTCGTTGCGATACACCGGTTTTTCAGGGGAGGCGGTGCCGATCCGCTTATAGGGATATTCGAGGCGTCCCTTCTGCTCGGGAGCTACGCGTTCCTCAAGTATCTCGCATGGAGGCCCGGATCGGTTCCGGTCCTACGGAGGGCGATCGACGATGTCGGGAGGCGATACAAGGAATCCGTATCGGTGAGAAAAAAAGCGTCATAATTTTCACAGCCAAAAATTTTCGTATGAATATTTCCAAGTTCGTCTTCCTGGCTTTCGCTCTTTTCATGTTCGTCTCTCCGGTATCCGCCGAAGACAAGGTGCTTGTCGAGGTGCTCGGGCGTCCGGACTGCGCGCATTGCGATGCGGAAAAGGCGTTCCTCTCGGATCTTTCGTCGCGCCGCGCGGATTTCGAGGTCCGATTCTACGATATCGAGGGGTCGTCGGGAAGGGACCTGTTCGATCGTGTGACGGAGAGCGAAAAACTCTCGAAATCGACGCCGATCACGATCGTCGGTACTACGATCGTTCAGGGTTTCGACAAGCCGGAAACGACCGGAAAGCGGATCGAAACGC
>CAYVDI010000047.1:0-5881 GCA_964450795.1 uncultured Bdellovibrionales bacterium | reverse complement strand
GATTTTCCTGCTGAAAAATCCCTTATGAAACTGCCGGTCGCAGTCTCAAAACCACGGAAAGGAAAGATCCGGTGTAAAGGCTTCAGAATTTCGATATGCTTCGTCGCCAACCATTCGAAGACTCACTCGGAATGACGGGAAATCATCATTCCTTATTCTCTATTCATCATTCCTGACTGGTGTTGACAGACTTCCGTTTTCACGGTACCATGATTTTCGATAGCCGTTTGAAGGCTTTTTTTGATACTCTTTGCAGGAAACTATGCTTACCATCCGTTTCAATCGTGTCGGGAAAAAGAATCGTGCCGCGTTCCGTATCGCGCTCCAGGAAAAGGCCAAGGCGCCGGGGCGGAAGCACGTCGAGATGCTCGGGAGTTACGATCCGCATTCCAAGGTCGCCGTCCTCAAGAAGGAGCGGATTCTTCATTGGATTTCCATGGGTGCCGAGACGTCCGAATCGGTCCACAACCTGCTCGTGAAGGAGGGCGTGGTCGAGGGGAAGAAACGCGCGATCAAGATGGAGAAGCCGAAGGCCAAGGAAGAGCCGGCTCCGGCGGAAGAAGCCGTTGCTGAAGTTCCGGCAACTGAAGAGGTGTCTGTCGCTGAAGAGCCCGCAAAAGCTGACGAGGCCGCAGTCGTTGAAGAGGAAAAGAAAGAGGAAGCCCCGGCTGCTTGACGGTTTCGGGGAAACCCGATATCATCGGATACAATCGAATATTTCCGCAGACATGAGGCGACCATAAGTCCTCACGAGGAAAAGGCTCTGGAAAGAGTATCTTCCATCTGCGGTTTCCCGCAGATTTTTTTATGAAACGAGTATGATGAGACGCGAAGACAAAGGCGTCCTTATAAAGGAGGTCACCGAAAGCGCGAAAGAAGCCAAAGCGCTTGTGTTCTCGGATTTCAAGGGCGTGTCGGTGAAGGATATTTCCGCGATCCGTGCCGAGCTTCGGAAGAGCGGGTCCCGCTTCCAGGTCCTGAAGAAGACGCTTCTCAACATAGCGCTTCGCGATGCCGGAATCATGGTGGATGCCCGGAAACTCGAGGGTCAGGTCGGTGTCGCATATTCGACCGACGAGGTGTCGGCGGCGAAGGCGATCGCGGACTATATCAAGGCGAACAAGGATCTGAAACTGTCGATCGTCGGCGGCGCGCTCGAAGGAAAGGCGCTCTCGGCGGACGAGGTGAAAGCGCTCGCGAAGCTTCCGTCCCGGGACGAGCTCCGTGGTCAGCTCCTTGGGACGCTTCAGGCGCCGATTTCCGGATTCGTCCGGACGCTCTCCGGGAATCTTTCCGGATTGGTACGGGTCCTGTCGGCGGTTGCAGAGAAGAAGGCGTAGTTTCCATTCGTTTATCAATAAGCAGTTAATGTCAACGTTATGACCGAAGAAGCGAAGAAGGAAGTGGTGGTGCCGGAAAAGTTCGAGAAGCTCGTCGCGGAAATCGAGAAGATGAGCGTGCTTGACCTCTCCGAGCTCGTGAAGGTGCTTGAGGAGAAGTTCGGCGTGTCGGCGGCGGCTCCGATGATGATGGGGGCGATGCCGGCGGCTGCCGGTGCGGCCGAAGTGGAAGAGAAGACCGACTTCGATGTCGAGCTTACCGCGGCCGGTGACCAGAAGATCAATGTGATCAAGGCGGTCCGCGAGGTAACGGGCTTGGGCCTCAAGGAGGCGAAGGATCTCGTTGACGCGGCTCCGAAGGTCATCAAGGAGAAGGCTCCGAAGGCCGATGCCGAAGAGATGAAGAAGAAGCTCGAAGCCGTCGGCGCGACCGTGACCCTCAAATAACGGCCACCCGATCAATTGCATGTCCCAAGAACCCCCGTCTCTTTTCTGACGGGGTTCTTTTTTTCAAAAGAAAAAACCGCCAGGTCGTTGCCGGCGGTTCACGGGGAGTCGTTCCATTCATTCGAATGAACGTATCGTCTCCTTATGGTGGAGATGGAACGCGAAGGTCTCGATGAACGTTGCATCTTTCCGGTCAAGACTCGACGGTCTCCAGTCGATACTGATGAGCGGGACTATCCGGACGTTCGGGAAAAAGCGCTTGAGGTGCTCCTTTCCTTCCAGGGTCTTGATGAGGATTTCCTTCAGTCCGAAGCCGAGCAGTCCGGCTTTCCCGCACGGAAAATGCGATGACAGCACCACGGTGTCCATGGATTTCAATCCGAGCGCATCGGAGATGTCCTCGGTGACGATTCGTTTCCTTTCGTGGTCGATGTCCGTTCCGAGGAGGATCGATCCGCCATTGAGCGTGATGGGATGCACGTCGATGGCTTCGCGGAGCGTATTGAAGTAATGACTGAACCGGTCCCGATCGCCGCAGGCGACCAGGGCCGATCCCCTCGGGGAAATCTCTTTCAGGCGCTCGTTGTCGATTTCCTCGAAGATGCCGGCATCGATGAGTCTGACGGCAAGATTGAAGCCCATTTCCAGGTCGGAGGGTGACACGTTCTTCTCCTTGGTGATTTTAAACGACAATAAAAAAATGGAAACGGCGTTTCCATACATGTCTTTCTACTCCTTTTGTCCGATAACGTCAAGGTCTCCCATTGCCTCTTCTCAGGAAACGGAATATACTGTTCCGTATCATTAATGAACGATGTTATGAATCCGAAGGAGTATATTCTCGATCTGAATAGGCGACGGAGCGAGGCGTTCTGTGCGCCGCGGGCGCAGGATGAACTCCGTCTGTATCGGAAACATCATCCGACGAACATCCTCGTCTTCAAGTGCATGGATGGTCGCATCAATCTTCCGGTGATCGCAAACCTGCCGGAAGGGGTGCTCCAGCCGTTCCGCAATATCGGAGGGAAGTTCGATCTCGGATCGCCGCTCCTCAATGATCTCGTGCTGAAATCGAAACAGCAGGCGGTGCGCGAGGGGAACAGGATGCTTGCACTCTGTACGTATCACTTCTCGAAGGGGGACGAACATCGTGGTTGCGCCGGCCACAATCACGATACCGCGGCCGCCATCGCCGGCGCGAAAACCCTGAAACGACAGTTTGAGGAGATGTTCGGCGAGAACAACCCGGTCGTATCTTCGATCGTCGTCGGTATCGAGACGGACGAGGATGCACTCATCTTCCATAACGGTGGTGACGAGCGACTACTCATTTCCGAGTGTGCCGATGCGGCTGATAAGGAAATCGAAGAGCGGCTCTCTTCCCTGTATGACCGGATGCACCCGGATATACTTTCGGATCTCCTGCCGATCGCGCTCGGGAACCGGGATTATGTCCGGAACATCCGTTCCCAGAAGCGTCCGATCGCGGAACTTGTCCATGGCGAGAATATCATCGCCGTCGGAAGAGGATTCGGATGGCTCCACGTCCCGAACAAGGCCCTTATCATCGGTCCGTACGACTATGACTGGGGCGAGGCAGTGAAAGTCGCGGGGAAGATCGTTTCCGCGAACATCGCCGAAGATCGTGCTCCGAAAGAAGACGGGGCATTGTTGCTTGTCCTGACGCCGTTCTGGGAACTGGACGAGCGTGATGCGATCGCGGAGAAATCGCGATATATCGCCAGGGTATCGAAACAGGTCCTGAACGAGGCGTTTCCCGATCTCAAACTCGACATTCTCGTCGGCGTGACGGATATGCGGACAAGACTGATCCATGAGGTCCCATTTTCGTCCTAGTCGGCTGTTCCCGCCACGGGCCCGCGAATCTGCGGACCCGTTTTTTCTTTTTCGCGGTTTTACCTTATACTGAAAGAAAGTGGGTGCCGCTTCATTTTTTTGTACCATTATGGAATATCTCGGCGTCGATCTGGTGGAGACGATAAAGGTGATCGGATATGCGGGACTCGCGGTCATCGTGTTTGCGGAGACGGGGCTTTTTCTCGGGTTCTTCCTGCCGGGTGACAGTCTTCTGTTCGTAGCGGGTTTTCTTGCATCGCAGGGGTTCTTTTCGCCGTTCCTGCTCGCGTCACTCCTTTTTGCCTGCGCGACCCTAGGGAACATGGCTGGGTATGAATTCGGTCGGCGTATCGGACCGAAACTTTTTTCCAGGGAAGATTCTTTCCTATTCCGGAAACAGCATGTCGAGCGGACGAAGCGATTCTATGATCGATACGGCGGGAAAACGATATTCCTCGCGCGTTTCGTCCCGATCGTTCGGACCTTTGCTCCGATTCTCGCAGGAGTAGCGAATATGCGGTATGCATCCTTCATGACATACAACCTCGTCGGGGGTTTTCTTTGGTCGTTCGGACTCGTATATCTCGGATATATGCTGGGCAGTCTCGTGACGGATATCGACAAGTATCTTCTGCCGATCGTTCTCGGTATCATCGTGCTCTCGTTCCTTCCCGGTTTTTTCCATCTGTATCAGGAGCGTAGGGAGATGCGTGCTGCTGAAAACACGAAAGGAAAGGACGTTGCCGAATAAAAAAAAGCCGGCAGGAGCGTGGGCGGGGCGGAGTGCACGCTATCTGCCGGAAAGTCCTTTCCGTTGCCTTGCTTGGAGGGTTCGCTTCGCCGTCTTGGTACGTTCGAAGGTGAAGGTCGCTTGCTCCGTCTCAACCGGATCGTGTCGGTATCGGTCTTCCGAGACGTTCATTTGCGCGGAAATTCGTGAAGAGGGGAGCTTCATCGTCATTCCGCACGAGCGGTATCCTCGTTTCTCCATCAGCAAGTACTGGACATCCGGCTCCTTGAGCCGGACTTTTGTGTCCGCAACCGTCGGGACATCCCGTATGATGAACGGGATTCGCCTGCTTGTCAACCGTCGGCTCCGTGTTGCGTCGTGTTCCGATATTTCTGTTATAATGATGCTCTATGATATCAAGACGAATCATGATCGTTTCCCTGACGCTTCTTTTCGGTCTTATGACCGCCGGATTCGCTTATTTCCTGATGCGGTCGACTGATGATCCGGAAGTCAGGCCGGATGCCTCGAAGACATCTTCGGCGACCGTATCGCCGACAGATGCATCCCTCGCTGAAAAACCTCGATCAGGGAAGGATTTCCTCCCTCCTCCGCCTCCGCCGGATATGGATCGGATGAAGCGCGCCGGATGCGTGACCGACGGTCTTTTGAACGGCGATTTCCCCGGGGACGGGAAGACGTTCCAACTCATGAACGATTCGAAGTGCTACTACCTCCATCGGGCGATCGAGACATGGCTCAAGCCTCCGGATTGGATGGAGATCGACAAGAACATGAAGTCGCTCCGGTCAGGATTCCTCTACGGGATGTTCATCGCCGAAGCGATCGACACGAAGGCGAACTACTTCTCGCCGGAGGAAAATCGAGATTTCGAATTCGCGGCCATGTGCCGTCCGGGATCGAAGAATTTCTGGGGAGAGCATACCTGTAAGCCGTCGTTCCAGAAGAAGGAATATCGGCAGTATGTCCGTGCCATCACCCGCGAGGCGATGAACCGGAACGTGCAGGTGTTCATGTTCGGACAGGTCTATCTTCAGGATGCGAACGACATCTCACAGTCGTCATTGCCGGAAATCATCGCCGATATGCGCCAGTATGCGGCGATACGGAACATGAAGATATTCATCGGCGCACAGACGAACGATATCGTAGATCCGGAATATCTCGCGCTGTTCGACTTCATCGAGGGCGGAGTCGGTATCGACGCGGAGGGGAGTATCGAAAACGGTCCGTGCCACTCTCGGTGGTGGAAGAAGGAGGGGGATTGGTGCTGGGGACTTCTCTGGAACGATCGGTTCTCGAAATATGCTCGGAACGTTTTTCTCCACTATGACTGGAGCGGAAAGATCGGCGACGATATGAGCGTGTTTACCCGCATGAGTCAGGAAAAACGTGAGGAGACGACGAGAAAGCTGTATAGGTATTTCACCGGAAGGAATATGGGGTTCCTGATTCCGTACCTGACGAGACTTCATGTGGATAACGG
>CAYVDI010000046.1:0-6376 GCA_964450795.1 uncultured Bdellovibrionales bacterium | reverse complement strand
TGGGCACCGACAAGATCTTCCAGCTCATCGAGCGGTTGGTCTCCGGATCGCAGGCACTCGCGCTTGCCGTACCGAAACCGGTCTGAATGCGGAAACGAAACAAAAAAACCGGCGTACCGAATGGTCGCCGGCTTTTATTTTTTCGTCTTCTCCAACTCCTCCGCAATTACTTCCTTGCTTGTTGTCCCGGCAGAAATATCATTGTTATTTCCCGCTTTCAACGTATCAAGTTCATCAAAAAGGTCTTCCAGGTCTTCTCTATACGACGCGCGATAGTTGTATGTCCAAACCACCGTTCCAGACGGGAGATTACGGCAGCGTTTCTTTATTTTATCCCCATTCGCATTCCAGTATCCGCTCAATTCGTCACCAAGAACTCTTTTAAACTCATCCGCTTTCGGCACCCATTCAGACCCTCCTGCCGAATACACACTGCGAAAAGCTGTTAGCAGATAATTCACGAAGCGCTCAGCATTTTTCGGATTGACACTGATATCGAAGCATATACCAAACAGATATCCTCTCATCTGCGCGGCGATGCCGGCACTATCGCTAACGCCTGTTGTATCACGGTGGCCAACTGATTCCGGGCTGATGCCGGCAAATTGCCAGATGAGGTGTCCCGTAGCACTACTTCGAATTTTCTTGAGTTCATCCTCGACATCCTGACCTTTCTCCTGAAACGCCTTCGTAATGAATTCCCCGAAATCTCCGAGGAGAATGTCTTTTGAAAGATCTTCTATTTCTTCCAAAAAGTTTTTGCCAGCATCAATGTATCTTTTTTTGAAAACCTCAAATAGCTTCTGCGACATTTCACGGACGGAGCCCTCTTGGTCGCCACCACCATAATTATCGAGTGCCAGATGCAGATTGAAAGTTTCGCCATTTCTGTCGCGACATCCCGAAAGGAAGCGCGACGCATCAAGAATTCCAAGGATCCCCCGATCCGGTTTCAGCAATGACTCGAAAATCCCACGCCCCGCATACTCTTTCACACCAAGGATCTTTCGAGCGATAGCGGAGACATTCTCATCGGTATTCCCATACTGCCGACCCTTTTCATCCTTCCAGCCCTTTCGGTCCAGAAGGAAGATGATCTCATAGACCAGACCATCCCTCAATCCATTGTATATTCCAGAAAATTCATCCACCAATGAGTATTCGGGTATATGCCCGATTATATATTCTATAATTCTTTCCGCATCGTCATATGTAAGCGGGCCGTAATTCCGTGCAGTCGTAAAGAACGAGTTTCTCGAAAGCTCTCCTTTGTCTGGAGCGTATGGATCCAACTCAAACACATCAGATATAGTTTTCTTCCCTGCGGAAAAATCTGATACATTCGCTAGGTGAAATCTGTATTGGGATGATTCTGGAGGACGTTTTTTATTTACAATCAAACTCAAGTATTCTTTTAAATTTCTTCTAAAAGGATATGGCCCGTTAAAAATTGGACTCGAAGACATAAATCCTTCTTCGTGTTGCCTCTCAGAAACCTCATCTCTAAATTTTTTATTACCGTCATCAAGTAAAAATAACTCCGAGAGAAGTTTTCTTTCTCTTTCTCCAATGGTTTTCAGATAACTTTTAAAACTTTCGGACACCATGAATTTATCGTCGTCCTTCGTCCCCCAGTTATATTTTGCAGAGAAGAATCCGCGATCGCCGTTAAATTCTTCCACATATATTTTTTTAAAGATCTTCGGAAAATATATGTGTAAAAATACAAGTTGGATGAGACTTTTTGGATCCGGATTGATAAATTGAAATTTTTGGTCCAGAATTTCTCTTTCGACCAAAACATTGATAATTCTTTTTATTTTTCTGACATCACCGATAAATATCTCATAAAAAGAATAGTTTTTATCATCAAAAAAGAACTCGACGCCTTTTTTAAATTCTTCAAAATGAGCCAATTCCTTGACCTCAGGAGCAACGTTTTGTTTTAGTTTTTCAATAAATAATTTTTCCAAATACTTTTTATCAAGTAAAAGGGTCTTCCTCACCTGCACCATCTTCTCAAAATACGCGTTTATCGCCTGATTATCAGGCTCATGGCTTGCGCGAGTGTACTCGACTCTCTCGGGTTTGTCCGGTTCATCTGTCGTGTGATGCGCATCCGAATGAACCGTTTTTCTCCATGACTCGAAAGAGTTCACGCTTTCGGAATCGTAGCACAGGATGAATGTCATGTTCTCGACGGGAAACACGTTCCTGACTATTCCGAGCATCTCCTTCACATCCTCAAGATACAATCGGTCGAGATCGTCGACGATGACGATGATTTTCTTCCCTGTCCACTTGATGGCGTCGGCAACGACCTCCTTTGCCGTCGTCGCACCGACAGAATCAGCAAAAAGGTTTCCCAGCGGGATGGAAACCCCAGCGATACCGAATGACAAGCCACGGAATACTTTTTCAAGTCTGCGCAGAGCGGATTTCAAGGGACGTACACTCACGCCGGCGATTCGAAGAGCCGCTAGGATTTCGTTCGAAAAAACACCGAGAAGGTCCTGCCGCGTCAGATCATAAAGAGTCGGATTGAAATGAACGACAACGATATCCCTCTGCTTGTTCCAAACGAGTGTCTTACATAGATTGAGATAACTCGTTTTCCCGCTCCCCCACGGCGCGTCGATCCCGAAAATCATTGGATTTGAAGCTCCTCCGTTCAGGACATCTTCCGCGAATCGCTTCGCATCTTCACTGAAACCAAGCTCATCGATAACATCCCCGTTTTCCCCGACTGCCCGGTCATCGAGAAAAATCGGTTTTTTCTGCGTAAAGACTTTTCTTTTTAGTTCTCCGATATAATTACAGATACCGGCTGCCAGTCTCAGAACGCCTTCGGTTTGGCTGAATCGATTTAATAAGACGGAGAAAATCCAACCCAAGACACCGACGAGCGCTATCCAAATAAGCGCATATTTTCTGCTGTAAAAGTGAAGCGTAAAGTACCCGAAAAGGAATACCGACGCAAGAATATATACCGACCGAACGTTTTTGAGCGCTTCCAGAATAATCTTTGGAAATTTGAATGATC
The DNA here is from genome assembly GCA_964450795.1 of uncultured Bdellovibrionales bacterium. Classification (GTDB taxonomy): domain Bacteria; phylum Patescibacteriota; class Minisyncoccia; order Moranbacterales; family UBA1568; genus JAGOTT01. Next base: position 3,333 of record CAYVDI010000046.1, on the reverse strand, counting down.
CATACACCATTCCAACGATCGCGACAGCTAAAAAGACAATCCGAGGAATGCCTTTTGATACATCATCCAAAATAACACTGATTTGATCAGGAATCGCAAGGAGGTAGTTCGTGAACGGCAAGATATCAGCTATTTTTCTCGCAATATTCACAATCGCAAGCTTTAGACCGGGAAAATCTCCCGTAGCATGAAATATATTCGCGAGTATTCCAACAATAAAAATCAACGCGAAAAGAACGACTGCGATGATTATAGCGTCATCAAAAAATCGTGATATCGTGCGGAAATTTTTCTTGTCGAAAGCGCGCATAAGGTATTCCGATCATCCTATTCCCTTTCCCATTTTCTTGCAAGAAAAAACCGCTTTTCAAGCGGTTTTTTATCATACGATTTTTTCCAGCTCATCCTCGATCACGTTCCGGTCGTTCCACGGAATACGCTCGTCGCCGAGAGCCATCGTCTCCTCGGCGCCCTTTCCGGTGACGAGCAGGATATCGTCCACGGACAGCGCCGAGAGCGCCTTCCGGATCGCTTCGCGCCGATCGAAGATACGGAAAAAGTTTTTCCCTTTTTCCTTTCCCCTGATTCCCGCCTCGATCTCGTCGAGTATCCGTTCGGGATCCTCATGGTACGGATCCTCGTTCGTCAGGATGACGACATCGGCATGCGACGAGACGATCTCACCCATGATGGGCCGCTTGCCGCGATCGCGCTCCCCGCACGCCCCGAAGACAGCCACGATTTTCGAGCCGTCCTTCCGCATCGTGGATACGAGCTCATAGAGTTTCTCAAGCGAATCCGGCGTCACCGCATAATCGACGAGAATCGTCGCACCGAGATGATTCGCGACCTTTTCCATCCGCCCGGGAACGAGCCCGACGCTCTCGATCGCCTTGGCCGCGGTCAGAAGCGGAACGCCGATCGAGGATGTCGCCGCTATCGCCGCGAGCGCGTTCTCGACGTTGAACATTCCGGGAAGACGGAGCGAGAACGGGACACCCGAAACGGAGAACCTGGACCCATCAAGCGTCGATTCGACGCCTTCCGCAAAGAAATCAGCCGAGGCATCGACATGACTGTACGTCCGCCTCTCCCCGACTTCCTCGAGGAAGAATTCCGGTTCCCACATGTCGAGATTCACGATGGCCCTCTTGGATTCGTCGAAGAGTCTCCGCTTCGCGCGACGATACCCCTCCATCGTCTTATGGTAGTCGAGATGTTCGCGCGTCACGTTCGTTACGACCGCGACCTCGTACGGGATGCCGGAGACGCGCCGCTGATCGAGCGCGTGCGACGAGACTTCGAGCACCGCATGCGTGCATCCGGCGACAACCGAATCACGCAGGAACCGCTGAAGCCTCCATCCGGAAAGCGTCGTGAATTTCGATGCGTTCACGGATTCCTTCCCGGCTATCCGGAAATTGATGGTCGACGCGAGGGCGACTTTCTTTCCATCCTCCTCGAGAATCCGCGCGATGAGATTCGCGGTCGTCGTCTTGCCGTTCGTTCCCGTCACGCCGATGACGAGAAGCTTCCGTGCCGGTCGGCCGAAATACAGTGATGCGAAGACCGCTTCCGCGAGATGGAGCCGGTTCTTGATCGCCTGCGGAACGAGCTTCGAAAGGAAATATCTCATAAGGCCATTATACACCGGCGGATTTCCTGATGCTTGAGACACCGGAGCGGATGGCGGAAAAAAACCGGTACAGGAAGTATCGCGTCGGCGAAAGGACGATGTCATAGCACCCGGGGAAGACGGTTGGCGCGGTCGTCGGCGAGAATCCGATCTTGAACCTCGTGATTCCCGCCCAGGAATCGGAACCCGAGTTCCTGGATTCCTGACCCATACGCACTCCGCCGAAGTCATACCGGACACACCCGAGACGCCTCGCTTCCCGGATCGCCTCCCATTGGAGGAGGAACGGTGCCATGTATTCGCGTTTCACATCCGCCGACCCTCCGTGGAGATAGATCGCGGTATCGCCGAAAAATATCACGAGATTGATCCCAAGGATATCTCCCTCATGCTCGGCGACGAAGAGCGTCGCGGTATCGCCAAGAAGCGTCGCGAGCATGGTCTCGTAGTAACTCCTGGGATGCGGCATGATCCCCTTCCGATTCGCCGTCCTCGTCACGAGATCGACGAATGTCTTCCGGTATTTTTCATCGGTCGCCTTGAACACCCGAACGCCTTTTTTCTCCGCAAGACGGACATTGTACCTGACTTTCGGTTTCATTCCCGCAAGCAGCTCCTCCTCGCTCTTTCCGATATCCACGACGAACGTCTCTTTCGGTTGCATGTCATGCGGCGCCTTCACTGTTTTAAGTTTGTCATTCCGAGCGAAGCGAAGAATCTCGTCTCTTACGACTTCCGTCCCCGGCTCCACCCGCACCCACCCGCACCCAAGCCGCCGCGCTTCCGCAAGAAGTTTGGAAATTGGAAATTGGAAATTGGAAATTGACGCCGCGGGGACGCGCGGCGTGTAAAGATATTTCCCAGCGATCGGAAGCGAACAAACGATTCCGGCGACGGTGAAGCCGTCGTCCGTCATCCGGACAACCCCGTATCCTGCCGCCTCCTGAAACCGGAGCCAGTCTTCCGATTGGAGAAAATCCTGTTTCTGATCCATAGAGATATCCGATGCCGTCGAACTATTTCTTCCCGAGGAGCCTGAGCGCCGCGCGGATGCGCTCGCCGATATCCTTCACGTCGGACGATACGAGCTTGAGTGCCTCGCGACCTTCGGAAACGTTGTATCCGAGCGAAAGCAGCGCCTGGAGCGCCTCATGGTCAGGAACCGGCTGGCTCGCGGATTTCCCTGACGGCGCCGTCACCTTGTTCTGAAGCTCGACGATGACCCGCTCCGCGGTCTTTTTCCCGACACCCGACACCTGTGTCAGGACGGACGGATCTTTGTTGATGATCGCCATCTTGATCGTATCCGGGTCGGCGATGGAAAGGATTCCGAGTGCGGCCTTGGGTCCGATACCGGAAATCGAGATGAGGAGTTCGAACATGTCGAGTTCGTCCTCTACGAGGAACCCGTAGAGCGCGAGCTGGTCTTCTCGTACGTGCGTGTGGATATGGAACATCGCCTCGCCGAGACCCGCGACCTTCCCGAGCGTATACGCGGATACGTTCACCTTGTACCCGACCCCAGAGACGTCGAGCACCACGAAACCCTGCTTTATCCCGGTTATCTTACCCGTCAATTGCGCGAACATATCTGAAGAAAATAAACGACTTGGAACGACGAAGGCACAGAAAATACCGATTTCATACTACACGGTTTCCGTGATTCTTGCCAAAATATGAAAGGCGTGGTACAAACA
>CAYVDI010000045.1:0-6879 GCA_964450795.1 uncultured Bdellovibrionales bacterium | reverse complement strand
TGCATGATGGATCTCCTCTCTTGTTAAATGACAATCCTCACGATGTATGTAGCCCGTAGGGGAGTCGAACCCCTCTTACCAGGATGAAAACCTGGCGTCCTAGCCGATAGACGAACGGGCCATAACGCGTTCCGGGAACGCGAAAACTAGATATCATTAAAGCAGGAAAAGACGGACCTGGCAAGGCTCACGGGATATCGAGTGCGTTTGTTCCCGCCACTTCCGCGTATGCCCGGGCGCTTTGGCGGATGGTGCGTTTCTGTGTCGCGCGGTCGACTTCGACAAGGCCGAATCGGAGCCAGTATCCCTTGTCCCATTCGAAGTTATCGAGAAGCGACCAGTAGAAGTACCCGCGAACGTCTACGCCTTCGGAGATTGCCCGGTGGACCGCGGTGAGCGCCTTCGGGACAAATTCCTGTCGGAGTGTGTCGGACGCGTCAGCGATGCCGTTTTCGGTGATGTAGACCGGTTTGTTGTACGGTTTCAATTCCACAAGCGCTTGCCGGATGGATTCCGGATGGAACTCCCAGCCGAAATCGGTCTGGCGTTCGTTCGGATTTTTTCCGAAGCCGTTGTCGATGACGTTTCGGTTATAGTGATTGAGTCCGATGAAGTCCTGATGGTTCTTGATGCGGTTCAGAAAATAGAAGTTCCATCCCCAGTCCGCGATCGCCTTCAGGGTCCGATTGATGACGGTCGGTCGCGTCATTTCGAAGGTAACCTGATGTTTGGCGATGCCGATCTGCGCCTCCGGGAATTTTTCCTTGATCGTCCCGTATGCGAGTCTGTGTGCCCGGATGAGATTATGTATCGCCTTGAGAAACAGCCGCGGGCACCGTTCCCGCGGAGGCCATGCTTTCTTGAGATACGCATGAGAGGAAACCACTTCCGGTTCATTGAGCGTGACCCAAAAACGCGTGTCCGCCCCAAGGGAAGAGGCTAGCTTCTCGGTGTAGAGTCGGAATCGTTCGGGGAAATCCTTCGCGGTCGTCCCGCCGCGTTTCGCGAGCCAAAGAGGAAGCGTCCAATGCCAGAGCGTGACGAAGGGTTCGATGCCGCGCTTCCTGAGCGACGTAATCATCTTCCGGTAGCGGTCGATCGCCTCTTCGTTGAAGACTCCTTCCTCCGGTTCTATACGGGACCACTCGATCGAGAAGCGGTATGCCTTGAGATGGAGCTCGCCGAGGATATCGAAGTCTTCCTCGAAACGGTTCCACGAATCGCAGGCGATACCGGAGATGTAGTTTGCGGGATCGGTCGCCTCTGTCCTGAATTTTTTCCAATTCGGATTCCAATGGAAGGATTTCTCCGATTCCTCTGCGAGCCGCTTTGCGTTCGCTTTTTCCCACTCGGACCAATCGTTATGTTGTCCGCCTTCGATCTGATGCGATGCGGTCGCCGCGCCCCAGAGGAAACCTTTCGGAAATTCGAGTTTCATGATCGTTTCGTGTGCTATATTAATCAGTGTAACTCCAGTATAGTCAGGATCATCATTTTCACAAATATTGCCTATGCGATGCGATGTCTCACCGATAGATATACGAGTCGATGCCGAGGAGCCGGATCGGTTGCTCTGGTTTTCGCTCCGGAGCGCGATGATGCTTGCCATCATGTTCGTGTTTTTCGGTCTGTGGACGGATATGCATATCCCGTTTCTCGGGAACTTTTCCGTGCGGGAAATCTTCTGGATGGTGCTCATGCCGGTCGCGGTACTCACCATGTATCTCGCCCCTTTGTTTTGGCGCAACATCTGCCCGCTCGCCACGACGAGTCTCTGGTATCACAACCTCTTCGGAAAACGGCGGCTCGAGAAGCTGGGACTCTCGGCGAATACCCGGACGGGCGTTCGCGGGGCGATCTATTGTTTCCTCCGTTCGCGGGGACTCGTCATAAGCGCGATCCTGTTCTGGGCGGTCATCCCGTACCGACTCGTCTCCTTCAATGCCGACAGCGCGGCATCGTTCTGGCTCCTCCTTTCCGTCTTCTTGGCGGCGGCGATTTTCGGCGCGCTCTTTCCGGTGAAGAGCGGTTGGTGCACGAGTCTCTGTCCTATGGCGGCGGCGGAAAAGGCATACGGGATGAACCCGGCGTTCGCCGCGAAGAACACGCGGTGCCATTTCACCGATCCGAAATCCGGAAAACTTTCGAGTTGCAGCGGATGTTCCTTCAACTGTGGCGATGTCGTCGAGCCCGAACATGCATACTGGAAGGCGGAGAGCCTCAAGGTATTCCATGATTCGCTCAACGCGCGGGTGCGTAAGGCGTTCGTTTCGGCGTTGCCGGGATTCATGTTCGCGTACTTCCTCCTTTCGAGCCGGTTGGTGAATTTCCCATATGCGGAAGGTGCGGAGAAAGTCGCGATCATCTATGGATTCTTTCTCGTTTCCATGAGCGTTTCCACCACCGCGTATTTCACGGCGAAGCGGATCATGCGGGAGCGGTTCGAAACCGACGAGGCAAGCTATCAGTTCGGGAAGCATCGTCTCGATCTTCTTTTCGTGACGCTTTCGATGAACGTCATCTGGTTCTTCGCGTCGGATGTGCTCGTGAACGTTTTCCTTGCGCGTGTCTTCGAATTCGGGACGGAGGTCGGCGCGGCGATCTGGACGGTGGTGATTTTCGGATTCTTCTTTCTCTCGGTTTTCGGTCTCCGTTCCGGTTGGAACGAGCGCGGGCCGGCACAGTACAAGGCGAGTTGGTGGTGACGGAAAAAGAAAAAACGGGTTCCCTCGAAAGGGTTCCCGTTGTGTCCGGATATCGTCCGATTATTCGGCTGCCGGAATCGTGCGCGCCAATTCGGCGGATTTTCCGATGTAGGTCGCAGGCGTCAGGGCGATGAGTCGATCTTTCGCTTCGGCAGGGATGTCCAACCCTTCGATGAGCGAATGAAGGTCTCTTGGCGTGACGCGTTTGCCGCGGGTCAGCTCCTTGAGCTTCTCGTATCCGCCAACGACACCATAGCGGCGCATGACGGTTTGGATCGGCTCGGCGAGCACTTCCCAGTTGGCATCGAGATCCTCGGCCATCCGGTTCGGATTCGCCTCAAGTTTTCCGAGACCCTTGGAAAGGCTTTCGTACCCGAGGAGCGAGTGGCCGAATGCGACACCCATGTTGCGCAGGACCGTCGAATCGGTCAGGTCGCGTTGCCAGCGCGAAATCGGAAGCTTCTCCGATAAGTGGCGCAGGATCGCATTGGCCATACCGAGGTTGCCCTCGGAACTCTCGAAGTCGATCGGGTTGACCTTGTGCGGCATGGTACTGGAGCCGACTTCGCCCTCCTTGAGCTTCTGTTTGAAGTAGCCAAGGGAAATGTATCCCCAGGTATCCCGATCGAAGTCGATGAGAATCGTGTTGATTCTCGCCATCGCATCGAAGAGCTCGGCCATGTAATCGTGTGGCTCGATCTGTGTCGTGCAGGGATTGAAGACGAGACCCAGGTCGGTCACGAATTTCCTGGCGAATACTTCCCAGTTGACTTCCGGATAGGTGACCATATGTGCGGCGTAGTTGCCGACGGCACCGTTGATCTTGCCGAGAATTTCCAGGCCCATAAACCTCTTCCCGGCGCGGCGCAGACGGTAGACTACATTGGCGATCTCCTTGCCCATCGTCGTCGGCGTGGCCGGTTGGCCATGCGTATGCGAGAGCATAGGAACGTCGGCGAGTTTCGCTGCCAGCTCCGTGAGCTGGTGTTCGACGGTCGCCAGTTCCGGCAAAATGACAGCCGAACGCGCATGAAGCAGCATGAGCGCGTGCGCGAGGTTCGTGATGTCCTCGGATGTGCAGGCGAAGTGGACGAACTCCGAGACGGCGGCCACCTCCGGATTTTCGGCGATCCTGTCCTTGAGGAAATACTCCACCGCCTTGACGTCGTGGTTGGTCACTTTCTCGTGAGCCTTGACCTTTTCCGCTTCGGCTAGGTGGAATTCCACGAAGATCTTTTCGAGGAACCCGACGGCCGACTCGGAGAAAATCGGTGCTTCCCTGATATCCAGGTGCGCGGAAAGCGCCTTGAGCCATTCGATCTCCACGAAGACGCGGTACCGGATGAGCCCATATTCACTGAAATACGGTGCCAGCTTGGCGCCGGTTTTGCGGTAGCGGCCGTCGAGCGGGGAAAGGGCGGTAAGGGCGTTTAGTTCCATGACAAAACTCCTTCTGTGAGCGCGCCGATCAGGCGCTGGTTGTCAAAATACGGCGCGGGAAGCATGACAAATAAACCCCTCCGCGTCAAGATTCTGTGGCTATTCCAAGTGGATCTTCTCCTCGAAGCGTTCGAGGGTTTCACGGAGGAGGGGATGATGCGAAAGTGACGGATCGGCGGCGAGCAGTTCGGCGGCTTCCTTTCTCGCGAGTTCGACGAGTTTGAGGTTCGTGAGGTTCTCCATCGCGACGTCGGGCAGACCGGATTGGCGCGTGCCGAAGAAGCTTCCCGGATCGCGGAGGGCGAGGTCGGCTTCGGCGATCTCGAACCCGCTCGCGCTTTTTTCGAGCGCGTCGAGCCGCGTGTTTTCCGGCGAGACACCTTCGCCCGGGAAGAGGAAACAGTACGACTGATGCTCGGCCCGTCCCACGCGACCGCGGAACTGATGGAGCTGGGCGAGTCCGAATCGCTCGGCGTTCTCAATGAGGATGACGCTCGCATTCGGGATGTCGATGCCGACCTCGATGACGGAAGTGGCGACGAGGATGTCGGACTTTCCCCGTCGGAATTCCTCCATGACTGCTTCCTTTTCCCTTGATTTCAATTTCCCGTGGACGAGGCTGATCCGGAGATCCGGAAACACTTCCTTCCGCAACCGGTCCGCCTCGGTCGTCGCGGCTTTCACGTCTTCGAGCGCCTCGGATTCTTCCACCAGGGGCGATATGACGAATGCCTGGCGCCCCTTCCCGATTTCCTTCCGGATGAAATCATAGACGATTTCCCGATCCGCGCGGTTCCGCGCGATTTTCGTCGTGATCGGCTTCCGGCTTTTCGGAAGTTCGTCGAGGACGGAGAGATCGAGGTCGCCGAAGAAAGCGAGCGCGAGCGTACGAGGGATCGGTGTCGCGGTCATGGTGAGGAAATGCGGTGTCTTATCCCGGAGCCCGTCGCTTATCTCGCCTGCCCGTGATTGGAGGTAGGCCCGCTGCTCGACGCCGAAGCGATGCTGTTCGTCGACGATGATGAGCGCGAGATTGCCGAATCGGATATTCTCCTGCAGTACCGCATGCGTGCCGATGACGATCTTCGGTATTCCTGCCTGGATGGCGGATGCGAGCGTCGCCTTCTTCACGGTATGATTTCCGAGTTTCTGGTATTCGCGGGTGAGGAGCGCGATCTGGAACGGTTCATCCGCAAAGAGTTTCGAGAGGCTTTCCCAATGCTGGCGCGCGAGAACCTCCGTCGGCGCGAGAAGCGCGGCCTGGAATCCGGTGAGTGCCGCGGCCCTGGCGGCGATACCGGCGACGACGGTCTTCCCGGATCCGACATCGCCGTTTAAGAGCCGGTTCATGGGTCGCGGTTCCGCGATATCGGAAAGAATGTTCGAGACAGCTTTCTTCTGTGCCTGAGTGAGCTGGAATGGAAGTCGTTTCACGAACGACTCCGTATCGCTTCGGTTCCGGGTCAGTTCGACCGCGGATGTGGTCTCGAAGAGCGACCTCGCTTCCTGTGCCTTCAGCTGAAATATGAACATCTCGTCCCATGCGAACCGCTTCCGCGCGAGCTTCCAATCGTTTTCGTCTTCCGGAAAGTGGATCGCTCGGAGAGCCTGCGAAAGCGAAGGGAGATGGAGCCGCTTCAGGATTTCTTCCGGCATCGCATCGGGAACGGTCCGAATGGTCTTCAGTATCTCTGAAATCTGCCATCGGAAGAATCGGGAGGTGATTCCGGCCGTCTCGGGGTAGACGGGGATGAGTCTGGCGGTGTGGGTGGCGCCCCGCGCGGCGCGTTCGTAGTCCGGGGTCTGGAACAGGAATCCCTTCTTGTCCTGCGTGACTTTCCCGGAAAGACGGATGGAAAGTCCTTCGCGAAGGGTCGAGGCGATGAACTTGTTGCCGAACCAGATGGCGCGGACGGTTCCCGTGCCGTCGTCGATCGTCGCTTCGGTGACGTAGACGTGCTTCCGGAATGTTCTTCCCGCGGAAAGATGCTTCACGGTCCCGGAGACGGTACAGAGCTCTCCCGGGGACAGTTCGCCGATCGGCTTCATCTCGGAGAAATCCTCGTAGGTCCTGGGGAGATGGAAGAGGATATCCCCGACGGTGGCTATGTCGAGGCGTTTCAGTTTCCCGAGGACGGACTTTTTGAAGGCCGGGAGCGTCGAGAGTGGGGTTTTGAGCGTAAGCATAGGCTCAGTATAGCAGGGGCGCGGCAGAAAAAAAGCGGCGCCTTTGTGGGGGCGCCGCGGAAAACCGCCATTGCGGCGGTCAGGGAGGTCTGGGGAAGCAAGGTACTGTTTGGATAGTATAGCACCATTGCCTTTTCCTGTCAAGAGGAAACCTGTCTGTGCGCCCGGTAGGAATCGGACCTACGGCCTTTGGGACCGGAACCCAACGCTCTATCCACTGAGCTACGGGCGCATTTTCTTTTCTTTTTCTCGGCGGTGCGCTCGGCAGGAATCTCCCTCGACTGAACTTTCGCCGTCGCGAAAGTTCGTCTGGGCACCGCCTCGCGGTTTCGCAAGCTTGCAAAACATCGCTCCGGCGTCCGATTTCTGACGCACGCCAAGCAGTTGGCGTGCTCCTCGCGTGTGCGCTCGGCAGGAATCGGACCTGCGACCTTCTGGACCGCAACCAGACGCTCTATCCACTGAGCTACGAGCGCAAACAAACACTCCTCCCGTCCTTTTCGGAAGTCGTCTAAATATGAAACATTTTCTCTATCGTGTCAATGAG
>CAYVDI010000044.1:0-6889 GCA_964450795.1 uncultured Bdellovibrionales bacterium | reverse complement strand
TTTATTTTTTCAACCAGAATACAAACCGTTCTCCATCGAGATCGACGGATTCGGTATAGTCGGCATCGGCGAGTTCACCTTCGGTGATGCCGCCTTCAGCAAGCGTCTCACCGGCGATGAGTTTCCGGAGATTCCCGTCAGCGAACACATCTTTCATCCCCTCGTAGCCGAGACTGATCCGATCCTCCACATTGAACCCGGCCTTCTTGCGCCCCTCCTGGATTGCGCGAACGATTTCCCGCGCCTGCCCCATAAGTATCAGATCTTGATCAGTATCCGGATTCAGTCTAGTCAAAACAACCTGAACCCTCAAACGAGCTTCGCGCGCTTCCTTTGAAACTTCATCTTCATAAACACCAAGAAAGAGATAATTCTCTTGCCCATTTCTAAGGATTTCCTCAATGAATGTTTCATTGCTTTCAACTAACTCTATAGTCAAAACATTCAATTCATCCTTAATCAACTCTTGCAACTCGATTCCGATAGAAGGTTGCGTATTGCAAACATACGCCTTTCGAATGGGTTGCCGTGATTTCACTTTTTCCTTTGAACGTATGGCCAGTCCAATAGAAACAATATCTCTTACTCGGGCCATTTGAGTGTTGAGGAGTTCGTCTATCAGCTCCTCATCCACCTTCGGATACTCCGCGAGATGGACCGATTCTCCTTCGGTCAGATTCCGATATATTTCCTCCGCGAGGAAAGGCGCGAACGGCGCCATAAGCTTCGAAAGTTCGACAAGCACATGGTGGAGCGTCGCGTACGCGCTTTCCTTGTCGGCATCGTCTTCGCTTTTCCAGAATCGCTTCCGCGACCGGCGGATATACCAGTTCGAGAGATTGTCAACGAACGCTTCGATCTTCTGCGTCGGCGAATACACGTCATATGCGCCGATCGCCGCATCGGCATCCCGGACAAGCACCTGCAACTCGGACAGGATCCACCGATCCAGGAGGTTCTTCGAGGCGCCCGCATCCGCTTTCGGCTCCCATCCATCGATGCTCGCATACGTCATAAAGAACGAATACGAGTTCCACAGCATCCGGAACACGCGGTTCTGAACGTCGCGCATCACCTTGGCATCGAAACGCTTCGGCAGCCCCGGCTGATTGACGGAGAAGAGCGCCCATCGGAGCATATCCGCCCCGTACTCGTCGAACATCTGGAACGGATCGATCACGTTCCCTTTCGATTTCGACATCTTCTTTCCATGCCCGTCAAGCACGTGCCCGAGACAGATCACGTTGTCGTACGCATTCCCCTTCGGCACCGCTCCCGCCTTGTGAAGCAGTGTCGCGATCGCATGGAGCGTGTAGAACCACCCGCGTGTCTGATCGATCGCCTCGGAAATGAACCCCGCCGGAAACGATTTCCCGGCCTCGATCATCGCCTTCTCCGCATCCGTCGATCCGGTCGGATACGAGAACTGCGCCAGAGGCATCGCACCGGAATCGAACCACACATCGAGCACCTCCGGCGTCCGCTTCATCGTCCCCTTGCCGCACTTACAGTCCCAGGTCACGTCGTCGATGTACGGCTTATGCAGATCGTCGAGCCTCTTTCCGGAAAGTTCCCCGAGTTGTTTCGCGGACTCGACGACCGCCCGCGCATCACACGCATTACATTCCCAGATTGGGATCGGCGTCCCCCAGTACCGGTCGCGCGAAATCGCCCAGTCCCGGATACCGCGGAGCCACTCCCCGAACCGACCCTCCTTGATATTATCCGGAACCCAACTGATCGCCTCGGCATTTTTTACCAGTTCCTCGCGTACCGCGCTCATCTCGATGAACCATGACGGCTTCGCAAAATAGATAAGCGGCGTATCACACCGCCAACAGAACGGATACTCGTGCTCGTATTCCTCCTCCTTGAACAGCAGTCCGCGCTCCTTGAGATCCGCGATAATCAGATCGTCGACTGCATAGCGGTTCTTGTCGTTCTTCTTCTTGACCGGAATTCCCTTCCCGGGAACATCGACGGAAACTCTCCCCTCGAGATCCACTGTGTGAAGCGTCGGCAGCCCGTTCTCCCGCCCCACGTTCGCGTCATCCTCGCCGAACGCCGGAGCAATATGAACGATGCCCGTGCCGGAATCGGTCGTCACGAAATCCCCTGCAATTACGCAGTATAATTTCTCCTGATCCTTTCCAGCTACTTCATAAAGTGGCTTATATTCGAGACCCATTATATCTTTTCCGGTTACCACTTTCGTTTTTGCCCAAGCATCTGGACTTTCCACTTCTTTTAATTCAGCATCTTTAGAAAATATTCCGGAATATGCATAAACATCTGCTTGTCTTTCAGAAGCAGTAATGTATGTCTCTCCGGCATGGTCACCCTTCAAAATCTCCCGGATAATATATCGAGTGTTTGGATTCACTGCCAAAGCGACATTCCCTGGCAATGTCCACGGCGTCGTCGTCCACGCAAGGAAATACGTGCTTTCATCAGTCGTAAAATCACCAATCTTCTGCCCCGGCTCCGCCTTGAACTTCACATACACCGAATTGTCCTTCACAGTCTGGTATCCTTGCGCAACCTCGTGTGACGAAAGCGCGGTGCCGCACCGGTAGCAATACGGCACGACCTTGTGTCCGCGATAGAGCAGACTCTCGCCTTTCTCGTCCTTGAGTTCCGCGATCCGCGCTAACTGCCACCAGACCGATTCGATATAGCTGTTCTCATAGGTGACATACGGATGCTCCATATCCACCCAGTAGCCCATACGATGCGTCATCTTCTCCCAAAGATCGCGATACTCCCATACCGATTCCTTGCACCGTTTGTTGAATTCGATGACGCTCGCCCGCGCATCGCCCGGGACGATGTTCTCGATATCCTGCTTGTTCTTAAGCCCCAAGGCCTTTTCCACCTGAAGCTCGACCGGGAGCCCGTGCGTATCCCACCCCGCCTTGCGCGCCACCCGATAGCCCTTCATCGTCTTATATCGCGGAATGATGTCCTTGAACGATCGCGCGAGCACATGATGAAGCCCCGGCTTCCCGTTCGCCGTCGGCGGTCCTTCATAAAATACGAAATCGCCCGCCGGCGCGTCCTTCGCCACCGACTTCTCGAATATCTTGTTGTCCTCCCAATACTTAAGGATCTCCTCCTCCATCTTCGGGAAACTCACCTTCGGATCGACTTTTTTGAATGACATAGGATTTTGATGAATTTCGAATTATGAATTGAGAATCACGGATTCCATATCCTTGTAGAAATTCCGATCGGAATAGGTCACACACTTTTTCAGAAAAACGTTCCGCTTCTTTTCGAGTGACTCGCGTTCCCGATCCCATATCTCCTGTCGATGGTATTTCCGATAATTCCGGATATTATCTATGATGTCCGCCGCCTTTGCCACGACCGCAGATTCTCCGACCATCAGACAGGAATCGATCATCTGTCTGATATCCTTTTTATCTCCATTCGTATCGAATTTCGTATTGGCACGAACCGCGTCCGCGACATCTTTTCCGAAGATATCAACGATTTCTTCGTATGTCGTATCCGTATCCTCCAAAATGTCATGAAGGCAGCTCGAGAGAATTGTATCTTCCTCGACATCCCACTGTTCAGCGATAAAACCAGCACGGATACCATGAATGATCGCGGGTTTCGAAAGTTCGACTTTCGACATGCGCTCGGAAAGAGAAATTATTGCCGCCTGCGATTTCCACTGATCCATAAGTCTGAAACAAAAAATCCCGCCCCGAATAACGGAGAAGGACGTCAATGACGTGGTACCACCTTCCTTTTCTGCCGAATGACAGACTCATTTCGCGCTGTTACGGGCGTACCCGTCGGGGTCTAATCCCCGCCTGTCGGCAGGTTTCTTCCCGAAGCTCCGGAGTGATATTCATCCGCCTTGAGCGGAACTCCATCATCGCCTTTCAATTTGTACGGGAAGTGTATCTGAATTCACCGTTTCAGGCAATATCTTTCCCTTTCTCATTCCGTACAACGAGATACGTCCCGAGCCAGGAGCCGAGCGCGAGCGGGACGACATAGAGAAAGTTTCCGACGTAGTTGATGACCCCGAACGCGAGAAGGAAATGCATGATGAACCCGACGTTCGCCGCCTGCATCGGCTTCTTCTTCACCACCGCGTACGTATATTGCGCGTAAAGCGCGTCGATGACGAGATAGGCCGCGAAAACAAGCGTCGCGATGCCGAAGTCGAAATTTCGCAAAAGTTCGGTCATGATTCCTGACTATCGAAAAGTACTTCCGTCACCGAGGCATTCTCCGGGGCCCACTCGAGGAGACTTTCTTCGATCGTCTGCCCAAGAAGGATTCCGCGCATGAGCTCAAGCGGGTCGCCATGGGATACGATTACGATTTTCTTCCCGGCATCGTTTCGGATGACATCATCGATGAATTTCCCTATCCGATCCCTCACCTTTCTCAGTCCTTCGATTTCCCGATCGTCCGTGTCGATCCTGTCGAGATCCGAAGCGTATTTCTTGAAACGGATGTCATGGGATTCGCAGTCATAGATACCGAAGTCCGTTTCCCGGAGACGTTCGTCGACGACGATATCGGTTCCGATGATACCGGAAACGATCCGCGCGGTCTCAAGGGCACGGGTGATGGGAGAGCTGTATATCCTCGTCGCCTGCTTTCCGATGAGTCTCTCTCCCGCCTTCTTCGCCTGCTCCCGACCGTTTTCCGTCAGATGGAAAATCCGTTTCTCCGGCCAGGAAGAGAGTATTCCCTCCACGTTGTTTTCGGACTCCCCGTGACGGACGAGATAGAATGTCGTTTCCGGATGTTTCATAGCGTTTTATCGAAGAGATGGCATCGACAACCAATCAGCCAGCCCGGAGATGGTCGAGAAAACCGCGTCGACCGGGCCCGACGACGCCCACCGGACGACATGCGTCACGTCGGTCACCGCGGCGGCGATGAAGAAGACCGCCACTGGTCCCACGACTTTCATCGCGAAAAGAAGGATCTCCTCGTCCTGTCCACGTTTCCTGGGCATAGTTTTTCTATTCGTTTTTTGTTTCCGTCATCGCGGATTCCTGTGTATTGTCGGCCGACTCCATCCGCTCCGGAGCCGACACCCCGAGAAGGGAAAGTGTTTCATTAAGCACGGATCTCGTCGCGGAAACGAGCAGAAGACGCGCCTTCGAGAGCTCCATATTCTCCGCATCGATCACGCGGCACTCGTCATAGAAGGAATGCAGCCTGTCCGCGAGTCGGATAGCGTACTGCGGGAGCTTGTGTGGTGCGCGTTCCGCAGCCGCCTCTTCGACGAGTTCGGGAAAAAATGAGAGTTCGCGGAGGATCGCACGCTCCTTCGGATGCGAGAGCAGGGAAAGATCGGCACCACCAGGCGACACACCCGCCTCGTCCGCCTTCCGAAGAATGTTCGAAGTCCTGGCATGCGCGTACTGGACGTAGTAGACCGGATTCTTGGCGGAGCGTTCCTCGGCGAGTCCGAGGTCGAAGTTCATGTGCGTATCGGGACTGTACATGAGAAAGAAAAACCGCGCGACATCGACCGGAACCTTCTCGAGGAGCTCGTCGATCGTCACCACGTTCCCCGCACGCTTGGACATGCGCACTTCTTTTCCGTCCTTCATGAGCCGCACGAGCTGGACGAACGTGAAATCGAAGTCGCCTTCGAACGAGAGCGCCTTCGCCGCAGCCAGAAGCCGCGCCTTGTATCCGTGATGATCCGCGCCGAGGGTCAGGATGAGTCGGGAAAAACCGCGGTCCTTCTTGTGGAGCAGATATCCGCAGTCAGACGCGAAATAGGTCCGGGATCCGTCCGATTTCACGAGCACCCGATCCTTGTCGTCGCCGAAAGCAGTCGTCTTGAGCCAGAGCGCCCCTTCGCTCTCGAAGGTCAGTCCCTTCTCTTTCAACATGTCGATCGCCCTGTCGACGAGTCCCGCGTCCACGATATCGCGTTTCTCGGAAATCCACCGATCGACCGGAATCCCCATCTTCTCCGAGACCGTCGGTTTGATCATCTCCTCAAGGACGATTCCCGCCATCTCCTCGCCGATTTCCCTCACATCGCCATTCTTGTCAGCTATCCGTTCGTGCAATTCGTCGATGTACTCTCCGGCATAGACCGCCTCTTCGTCTTTCAGGACGCTGTGCCCGAGTTTCAACACCTGTTCCCCGGCATCGTTCACGTAATATTCGTTCGTCACGTCATATCCCGCCTTGCGGAGGATCCGCGAAAGCGCATCGCCATAAAATCCGCCGCGCGCATTGCCGAGATGAAGCGGCCCTGTCGGATTCGCGGAAATGAATTCATTGTTCACCTTCACCCCCGCACCGATCACTATATCGCCGAAATGTCCGTCCTTTTCAAGCACCTCCCCGAGCACGCCTTCGAAATATCGGGATGACAAATAAAAGTTGAGAAAACCGGGTTCGACAGCCTCCACTCTTTCAATTACATCGCCCTTGTTTTCATCTAGATACTTTTTTATCTCAGTCGCTATATTATGTGGATTTTGATATTTTCCTGGATTTTGAGGGTCAACAACCCAATTAAATTCGCCGACGTGCGAATCTATCGCCTTAGCAACAGAACGATTGAGAATCATCGAGATATTACTCGTGTAGTCCCCAAATGACTCATCTTTTGTCCTTTCCGCTACTATCATCTTGATAAAATACGACAAAGTCGGCTCGTCTTGTTTGACGAGTGCCTTTCGTATAGCTACCTCGATTTTCTGCCGGATGATTTCCTTCACCCATCCATCCTAACGGAAACGAAACGAAATTGGAAGTGCATCCTCTTGATACTTGCGCAAAAATACGGGATACTTGTGCCATATGAAAACACTCGCCGTGAACAAACGGGCATCGTTCGACTATGAGCTTCAGGATCGCTATGAGGCCGGATTGGTGTTGTCCG
>CAYVDI010000043.1:0-7322 GCA_964450795.1 uncultured Bdellovibrionales bacterium | reverse complement strand
ACCGTAGAAGGGCTTCTGGGGGCCGATAAAGCGATCGTGACGAGTGGAGGGGTCAGACTTTCGGAAGTGGATTTCAGACATATGCGGTCACGGCTTTTCCCGAATCTCTATCTCGTCGGAGACATCCTTGATATCGACCGTCCTTCCGGTGGCTACAGCCTCCAGCTCTGCTGGACGACCGGATTCGTCGCCGGAACCTCCGCTGCGGAAAAATAAAACGCGCATCCTATTGGAGGATGCGCGTCGCGCGAAGATGCTCGCCTAACCTGCGACTGCCCGGAACCCTTCCAGTGAGGCGAACCGTCCGTCGTGAGCGTGACGGATTGTCGGCTCACTCTCGGTTACGGCGGAGGCGTTGCGTTTTGCGTCCTGTCGAATCTTCTGACAGCGCGGCAAACCGTACGCGAAATACGGGCAAGGAGCTTTCCTACTTGATGGACAGGATTGCCCATTGCAGGCAAACCCCTCTTCTTCCGTGCAGAACCGGCGCTCGTCAAGCGTCAGCTGGGCGAGTTCGACAATCCACTTGAACGGAATCATCGTCGGTTGTACAAACGGAGCCGAAGGCGACCCGTTTAGGATGCACATCAGATCCGGCTGGAACGACCAGACGCTCCCTTGGATGTTTCCGTTCGGGCTCAACTCGCCGAATCGACGTTCCTCCGTATCCCCGCGAAGACGGAGCTCCTCGCGGTTCAAGGCACGAACGAGGCCGGTGAGGTCCGTCCGGGTCTTGGCGTTGGTCAGAACCACGACATGCCCGGTGGATTTCCGGACAAGCGCGACATCTGCCTTCGCCCACGAGACGATGGCCTTCCCCATCATCGGATTGTCGCTTTCCGTGGCGATCAGATCCCGGCGTTTCCCCTTCCGATCGGAGAAGTGAATCTTTTTCCGATCCTGTTTCAGGGTTTCGACGGCTTCTTGAAACTTCGCTCCCTCCCATAGAGTGGCCTCGCGACCCTGGAGGATCCAGGTGGTCTTCGTATCCCCATCCGGCATGAGCGCACCGATCGTTTCGACCTCGAACGACGCGTCGTTCGGGTCACCGCGGTCGAGATAGGTCATGATGCCGTGTGTAATCCATAGCAGTGTCTTCTCCTGCCCGCCAAGCCAGTTCATGTTCTTGACGATGTTCGCCAGGGAATACTTCGTGGCACCGCCCTCGAGATCGATCTTCGTCGCGTAGGCGACAAGGGTCTCAGCTCTCGGATCAACGAACCCAGGGATATGTTTCTTCAGGAATTTGAGCGCGAGACTCGCGGCGCATTCCTTGTGCTTGCGCGCATGGGTCGAGTCCGGGTGCTCATCGAAGGGCGTCCAGTTTCCCCAGATACCGATCGGGATCAGGGCCGTATCACGCCAGTGTTTCGACGTGATGCATTCCGGGACAGGGCTTCCGGCATCATCGAAGAGGACTTGGGAATTCCTGGATCCGTGGATGCCGGCCGATTCACCGTACTTCCAGAGTAGCGCCATAGCGACGTATTCGTCGAAATGCGCCCAGAAATGAGTGACGAAGAAAAGAGAGAGCTGCTTCTTGGATTTCATGGTGAAACTCCTTGAAATGAGGAATCTTTCAACTCCTCGGGTGGCTGTTGCTTGTGAAAGTGCTCGTTCATCCGGAATTCAGACGAACGCCCTATGATACCAGAAAAACAAGTTTTTGTCAATATTAAAAGAGGCTATAAAAAGCCTCGAATTCTGTCGCAGAATTTATGAGACGACACGGGAACCGTTCTTTCTTCAGAGAAGTCCGTTCAAAAAATCAGATTTCCCCTTCCGTGGTCGGCGGCGTCAGGCTTACGTTCGGGGCTCCCTCGCAGTAGTATGACAATTTCTTGATGGTTATCGAAATCGGTTTCTCCTCGGAAGCCAGGGATAACTGCTTTTCGAGACCGGCAGGAGCGTCGACGAGATTGTATGGGCCGTGGTATCCGGAGGTGAACATCTTCTTCGCGTCCTCCGTCGAAAGTACGAGCATCCACTTCCGTTCCACGTAGGAGTAATCCCAGACATACCAGGCTTTCACTCCTACCGAACCGGCATAGACTGGTTGGCCACAATCCTGATCCGCGTTCCCTGCCACAAGTTTCCATCCTGACGCGACCTTGAGGGGAGATGAATCGTACGCGCGAAGCGATTCAAACGATCCCTTGGAACATTTTTTCGTCAGGCTTTCGGGGAAATCCTTCACATCATCGCAGTAATATCTTCCGTCTGGAAAGGAGAGAAGCGACCCTCCCCGGGAGAAAAACTCCGTCTTGTGATCCGGATCGCCCATGCTCCAGAAATATCCATGCGTCAGATCGTACTCGCTGAAATCCGCAGAGTAGCGAACATTTTTCTTGGGTTCAAAGAGGATTTCCGACAGGGTGCTGGTAAGGTATCCGATGGAGGGGTCTTCTCCCTCCACAGCGACTCCTGTTTCTATGTCCTCGTTCGTGTTCTTGGCATTGTTTGCAGCGGGGTTCAGCGGTGCTCCCGATATGTCCGACGGATCCTTTCTTTTTGCTTGGTCGGTTGTTATCTTTGACGCGTTGGTGCGATGAAAAGATGTATCGGTTGTCATTGTCCCGAATCCCCGTTCATACGTCCACACGAATACTCCGACCGTGATCGCGATGATCACGACGACGACGGTTCCGATCCCCGTCCCGACCCGCTCGTTGAATTTCATAGGATCCGGTTTTGTCTTACGCGATAAATATACCATAACGATGGACAATCAAAAACCGCCCCCGAAGGGCGGAATCGTCAGCTGGGCTTATTGGATGTGTTTGGAACTGTTGATTGGAAAGTAATAGAAGGAGAATTACTAAGAATCACGAGATTTTAGACAGGCGACGCGTCTCAATCGCGATTAAAACTTCGCCCACGAAGTCAAAGATCAACTTTTGGTAATCTCTGCATGTCGCTATAACTGGCAATTCCTTTCCGTCAATTCTTCCATTTTCCCATATAGTGTATTCAAATCCTCTGGGGTGGTTTTCGGGGATGTCATGGGTTTCTAGGAGCTTTCCATTCTCAACAATCTGTATTTTAGGAGGATTTAGCGCGTTTCCAGATACGACTCCTTTGTGCGTGTCTGCGCGCATAATTTCTACATAATCTTTGGGCCGGTAGTGGACACCCGCAAAACCTCCTCGATGCTTAATCGAATTACGCTCGAATGTTAGTGGATGATCTAGGATTTGCTTATATTTTGCATTGTTTTTAATCCACTCATCAAAATCTTGCTTATCCTTTTTACCAGAGCCATCAAGTGTCTCCAAAGTTTCTTTAGCAGTCGTGTCATTATTTTCGGCTGCTTTTTTGAGAGCCTTGTAACTGAATTTATATAGTAGAATTTCTTTTATATCGTGTGTTTCTGAAATAAAGACATTGAGATAGTAGAAGAATGCTTTAGGATCTGTATCGCAACACGCCTCTAAGATTTTAAGAGACATCCGAGAGTATTGTATTTTAAGATCGAGAAATCCAGCAGGAGTTAATACGATATTTTTTTGTTCCATATATGATCTGTACGAACTAGTATAGATCGACTTTGCCGTAACAAATACTTGGGAATGAATAAGGGATCAAATCTCCTTTTGTAAGCGCTGGGGAGGTAGGGAATCTCACTGCTCGGCTTCGCTTGTGCTTCATAGGGCTTCCGCCCTCTGACGCTTCGCTGTCACCCCATACGGGAAACTTCCGTTTCCCGACCCCTTCCCGTTCGATCCCTTTCCACTCAAACATAAAAGAAAATCTTCTAACTCGCAAGGAGTAGGAAGATTTTCTTATGCTGGCCTTATGGGACGACGTTGGAACGTTTTTATTCTCTGATTCTCTCAAAATTGTTTGAAAATGGGAAGGGTTTTAATCCTGTGCCTGGAAAGCCGGGTTTGCTTGCTATTAATCAAAAATAAAAAAACCGCCGTTCACACATTGTGCTACTAGGCGGCTTGGGGTTTTTAGACCCTGCTGATGCGGCTACTCGCCTTCTTGGAACTCACGAATGACTTTTATGAACGGATACTGTTTGACACTGTACCCATAGCCCCGCATGAGATCCCGGATACCGCGGTATTCCTCGGCATATCCGAAGTTGAACGAGATGCGATTGTCCCACCAGTAATAGCGGAATCCCTCCGTCTCCACCAGCGACTTGTATGCTGCTGGTTGGAACTGCACGAGGCGGCAGTTGAATCCGCGGCTGACAGCAATCACACAAACGCGCACCGGTCGGGTATCGATTTTGGCAACGAACGTCCAAGGAGACGTCATATTCCATCCCGGCGTATCGGCTCGCAATTCTCCCGATACAACGTTCCGTTCGATTCCGATCCAACCAACCTCTGTGTAATGCAGGAACAGGAGATAGACGAGACCGACCGCCAGAGCAAGAGTCGCCAAGGCGGTCTTGATGGTTCGTGTCATTGCTTGACCTCCGGAAGAGATGTTGAAGCAGTTGATTCTTCTGGTTTCAGTTCGCGCAGTACGGTCATGAACGGATATGACCGCCCAATACCGTCGTACGCGTAGCTTTTGAGAATCTCGCTGAAGGACGTAGTACCGGAAGAGTCGCCGGAGCTGTTTGAGCTGGCATTCCCTGGTCCGTCATAGTTGTCACGACCATGCCAGGAAAGGAATGTTCCAATGCCTGCGGGATTGAACTGCACAAGTTTGCAGTTCAGCACCCGCGCGTTGGCATTGATACAGACCTGCATCGGCCGCATATCAACGGTGTGAATCTTGACAACAAATGGCCACGTAACGAAATATCCGTGATCGTAGACTTGTTGATTGGTCACGGGATCCGTGGTGGTAAGGATGGTGGTCTGACCAGTTCGTGCGTCGAACTTGTACGCCATCTCGTAGTTGTCAACGAAGTTGACGAAGACAACCCGAAATATTGCCAAGCCAACGAGCGAGAGAACAAGAAGGGTAAGCAAAAGACCCCACAAGTTTCCCAGAAAGGACTTCATGGCGGATTTCACATTCATCATTTGTTCACTTTCCATTTGTTCACCTCATTTGGAAGTTGATTGGGAGCAACCATATTGAGATTGCCCAAAGAGACACAAAAATTCCGTCCCATTCGGCAATCTCAATGTTTTTAAATAACGAATAATTATAGCATGTATCTCCCGCGATGTCCATAGTCGTCGGAAAGAGTTTGGTGGCACATCACCTCAATACAAAAAAGAGGCTTCGGAAAGCCTCTAATTTCATTAGCTGGGACGGAAGGTCATTCCATCGAACGATTTCACTCCACTCATTCTCTCAAAAATGCTCGAGAATGGGAAGGATATGGGAGCGTTGATGGAACGGATCGAGAAATTGAACGCCCTTACTTCCCGTGTTTCTCGAGAATAGGCAATGCTCCCTTGTTTTTGACGAATTTGTCGAACCATTCCATTTCCATCCTCTCTGCTTCTGGAGCATTTTCGGTGAGATAATGGTCGTTCCCTTCAAAGATTACGAGACGGTGTGAAACACCGAGGTCGATCAGCTTCTCCGAAAGGCGTATGCTTTTTCTGGGATCGACTCTCCAATCCGCCGAGCCGTGCATGATAAGGATGGGGACGTCTTTCGGAAGTCTCTCTGGCCAATAGAGGACCGACCGTTTTTTAAGGTCTTCTTCGGATCCGCCAAAAGTTTTTTTGTAATGCTCGACCATCTCCGGTCTGAAAACGGCATCACCGATCATGTCGACGATACCGGAAATGACGATGGCTGCTTTTGGCCAATCCGTTTCGGCGAGCAGACGGTACGTGGTCATGCCTCCACGGCTCGCACCATAGATTCCTATACGATCCCGGTCGGCCGATTCATCCGCATCGATGAATTTTTTCAGTTCCAGAACGGATGCGAAGTCCTCGCCTCCCATTTCATCTTTGGCGCCGTTTTCGGAAAACCCCATGCATTGGGATCCGATGATTATATACCCTTTGCGAGCGAATGCCGCGATTGTGTTTATGAAAAGCATTCCCAGCTTGATGGAGCCGAACTCGCCGGTTCCGCCTCGGTTGAATACGATCACGGGAAGCTTCTCTTTATCGATATGCTTTGGGCGGACATAAAAACCGTTATATTGTCGCCCTCTTGTTTCATAAGAAAAAACGAATGCATTTATCAGCTCGGCGTTTTTTATGGCGCCATCTCTTTTTCTTTCGTCGATACGGACAAGAAGATCATCATCAAGGACAACTTCCCGTATCGACGCGACCAAATGTTCGAATGATGGATTCATAGGAATTTATCCGGTTTCATACCCTCTCAGGGTAAAGGTTTCGTTGAAAATAGTAAAGAAAAAGGCTGACAGTTGGAACTGCCAGCCAAAACCGTACCTTCGCGCTATCAATGCGCCATCATTGCATTAAGCGTCGCAAAAGTCGGACGAACTTGCGTGTGCATCGGACTTTTGACTTGCTCGCAACATTTTGCGCAAGCCGATCCGCAGTCGTCCCCACCTTGGCAGAGGCTTCCCATATCGCCGTTCAAGTATTCGTCCCCGAACGTGGCTTGGTAGAGGTCGACAGTTTCTTGGAGTGAACGCTCCCAATTCTGCCGGTCGTCATCACCCCGAATCCCGAAATACGGGAAGTGATCCAGGAAGAAACCGAAGGCCTTCTGGCAGTCATCTCGGTACTTTGCGGTATCCAGAATGTGCGTGTGCCAGAACTTGTCGATACCTTTCGTCGGCACAATCGCCTTTTCAGGATTTGTGACGGCGAGAAACAGGTAGCGTCGATACAGATCGGAAAGCTTGTCGACGTCCTCGCGACTTAATGCATCGCTGTCTTCGGAATGCATAAGCTTGATCTTGATCGGATCAAGGTCGATTTCCTGGATGGCTGTCCAGACAGGATGATTTCCAGCAGTTACTTCGTTCGTATTCATTGGAATACTCCTCAGCGAGAAAGAATAAAAGAACACCAAGCGCGGAACACAATTATTCCGTGCCCTTGAGTTTATAAAAAACAGCCTTAAGTGTCAATATGATGAAATCCAGGTTCGATCCCTACCATCCATATGCGAAAAAAGAGGCTTCGGAAAGCCTCTAATTTCATTAGCTGGGGAGGTAGGGATCGAACCTACGCATACCAGGGCCAGAACCTGGTGCCTTACCGCTTGGCTACTCCCCAATTTCAGTTAACGGCCGAAATGGCTATTAACATGAAACTTTTCGATAGAAAGAACAGGAGACAGGAAGACCTGAATCTTCAAAGAAGATACCGCACATCACGAGAAAAATCAAGACTCCGGGAAAGGAAAATCGGATTCCGTCTCTCGAACGTATTTTGTTTCAGATGCGAAGGTAGCGCCGTATCGCT
>CAYVDI010000042.1:0-7357 GCA_964450795.1 uncultured Bdellovibrionales bacterium | reverse complement strand
ATCGTGCAGGCTCGCTCGGATGGTTCGAAAGAATTTCATAACGGATCGCTTAGCGGTTTATGTCTCAAAAATACATCCGCCTCATTACAAGGTCAAGGAGAGGCTGGCGTCTTTTGACAGATCATCTCCTCTCGGTGATACTTCTCGTATCGTTCTTGAAAAAAAGGAAGCCGCATGTTCGTCGATTTCTTGCTCTCAAAACCGATCGACCCGATGAACCACGATGCCGTGGCAGCGCTCGTCGAGAGGATTTCCGCCCTGATCAATGACAAAAACATCTCTTCTTCCATTACTCCGAACGTAGAGGAATGGGGAAAGACCCGTTACCCAAAGATATTCCTCTTCGGCGGTATCGAGAAGGAATGGACACTCTTCGTCCCTGGCTCCTATTCGGGCAAAGACGACGGGGTATGGCGCCTTTTCAGCGACAAGGCCGGAACGGATCGGCTTCAGGAGATTGTCGCGAAGCTTTGAGTCACCGCGGCAAACCGGACGGCGAGGTCGAATGACCCGCCGTTTTTTCTTTCTCGCACATCCCGCAGGGTCAATTTGCGGCTATCGAATGCACGTACTGCCCGATATAGTACGGCCACAAGACAGCGGCGAGCACACCCTTCCAGAAAGCGAGTTCGAGGAAACCGATCGTAAAAAGCCACCCTGCAAACCACGAAAACCCCGTGAAACTGTGGTTTTCAACCTTCACTCGGTCCATATTTCTCCATCCTTAATGATAAGCCCCTCTCTTTTACTACTTCTCCGTTCGCTTTTTCTTTCCTGTACCGCCAATTCTTCCAGGTGACGGTCTATTGACTTCCGAGAAGCGAAGGGCTATGATATCGGGTCTTTTGGCACATTACCAAACGGAAGGAGTTCGGAAATGGAACCGGTCGCGATTATCACGACGCCGAAAAACTCGGCTCTGCTTTTCAGGCTTACGCAGTCGCAGGAAATCACGGGGAGGGAACTGGCCAACGCTCTCGGCGGATGGCAACGCGAATGGGCCCGCGAAGGGATTTCCATCCGGGTCGACAGGGTCGAAAAGAACGCCATATTTGTCCAGGTAAAGATCGGGATGACCAGCCTCCTGTTCGATCTCAACGAGAAATCCGAGGATGCGACCATTCTCATCGGCGACGACCCGTTCCGGATCAGCATGGAAGTCGGGAAATTCTGAATGGGGAGCACGACAAACGGCGAGGCCACAATGCCCCGCCGTTTTTTCATTTGCTTACCTGACCCAAATATTTGGCTTCAAGCGCCCGGGATTTCCGGTTCGACGAGTTTGGCCAACTTTTCCAATGATTCCTGCCATCCGAGATAGCACATCTCCGTCGGTATGACGGCCGGGATTCCTTCCTGGATGATCTTGAGTTCCGTGCCGCAGGAAACCCTTCCGAACCAGACGGAAGTGGTCATTTCTCCGGGCAGATTCGGATCATCGAACACGTCCGTGTATTTCAAGAACTCGTTCGGTTTGACTTCTAGGTATTTTCCGCCGAAAGATTCCTCTTTCCCCGTCGTGAAATTGATGAACGACGATTTGAACGTTCCGCCTTCTTTCACGTCCATTCCATGAACGACACACACGAAACCGTACGGAGGAATCCACGAGGCAAGCGCTTCGGGTTCGGTAAACGCCCGGTACACCTTTTCCGGCGATGCCTTGAGCACCCTGTGTAGCGTGACGCTGTTTTCTGGCATAGTTTCTTGTAAAGAATAAGATTTATCAAAAGTGAATAATGGCTTATCTCGGCACGAGGGATACGATAACGAAGGCGATGGCGGTCAGCGCGGCGAAGCCGAGGACGGTCCGCATGAAGAAGGCGACGGCCTGTTTCTTCTCCCCGTCCAGATAGAGCTGGATCGGAA
The DNA here is from genome assembly GCA_964450795.1 of uncultured Bdellovibrionales bacterium. Classification (GTDB taxonomy): domain Bacteria; phylum Patescibacteriota; class Minisyncoccia; order Moranbacterales; family UBA1568; genus JAGOTT01. Next base: position 5,488 of record CAYVDI010000042.1, on the reverse strand, counting down.
CACCCGCGAAGAGGTACCCCATGACCGCGGCGGAGAGCGTCAGGAGCGACAGTGCGGCGATGGGATCGAAAAAGGTATCCGGCGTGTTCGGCTCGCCGATGAAACGAATCACCGACGCCACGATGACGATGTAGCCTTCGGCATACACGCCGTTGAGATAGGGATTCTTGAATATCTTGTCCATAAAGTTTATTGTACCACATTTCTTTTTGTCGATTACCAATCTGATTCGGCGAAAAAATTACGCGTGATGATGATTGACTCTCCGGCTTTCCTTTGGTATACTCCGTTGCTGTTCTTGAACAATCTATCTCTATAAGGAGCAAGTCGATGAAATGGCCATCTTCCTTGACATTCGTCCGGCACGATGTATCAAAATACAACGCGCTCAAGGCCGTGAAACAGGCCGATCCGCATTATCAGGCGTTCCTCGCCGAGTATCGCGCGGATCCGTTCAGCAAGAAAACCCGCGCTCTGGCACTGTCGCTCCACAGGAAGCACGTCGTCGGAACCGGCGATCACGATACCCCGCTTGCCGAACCCGAAAGCCGACTCGCTTTTGCGACCGGCCGATACCTAAGCAACACGATCGCCCTGCCTGATGCGGTATTCGTATCGCCGTACGAACGTACGCTCGGAACGCTCCGAGGTATCGCCAACGGCTGGCCGAAACTCACCGATGTACCGGTTGTCGAAGAACGCAGAATTCGCGAGCAGGAACACGGTCTCGTGCTTCTCTATAATGACTGGAAAATATTCACGGCGTTGCATCCGGATCAGCTTCGATTGCGCGAACTCGAAGGGAACTTCTGGTACCGATTTCCCCAAGGGGAAAACGTCCCGGATGTGGAAACGCGCGTGCGCAGCTGGTTTGACACGCTTGTCCGCGAATACGCCGGGAAGCACGTTCTCGTCGTGACGCACCACCTCACCATTCTTGCGGTCAGGGCCTTGCTCGAACGATGGACTGCCGAAAAGTTCATCGACATCGACAAGCACGATCCCCCGAAAAATTTAAGCGTCACTTCTTATCGTGGAGAACCGAACAAGGGGAAGGACGGCAAACTCGTCCTGACCCTGTACAACGAGCGCGCACCTTTGTAGGGCATGGAGCGGCGGAGTCAGAAACGACCCCGCCGTTTTTCTTTTGTCCGCATCATGCCGCTGATATGCGTACGGAGTTACGTAACTATTGATGTTTCCCTGAAAAAGATGCTTGACCCCTTTTCTGCTCCTGCTCGAGCTGGCGACAGGATTCCATAAGGAGATGAGCCGTCGCTCCCGGAGCCAATCGGTTTGAAAAAGTCGGCGATGAGTTGACAAATCACGATAAATAGTGCATTGTGGAATATCTTGCTATTTAACAATCCAACCGAAACAAGGAGGTTACGATGAAAGGATTCCATCTGCGTTCGATGCGGGACCGTCTCGTTAAGGCACCTTCGGGAGGCTTGATCTCGCATGAAGAGAAGGCTCTTTATTTGAAGCTTTCCAAGACTCCCAAGCAGCGATGCGACAAAATCCTCTCCGAAGTGCCATTCAATCGTCTTTGCAGGATGTACTGCGAGTCAGACACTTCGATTCATGACTGCAACGCTGTCGATGCTCTTTTCAAGAAGAAGTTCCGATACGAAATAATCCGGAAGATAATGAGTTCTGCGTGGCGATGGGGATCCGAGGTCATTCCATGGAACGAGATCGTGGACGCCTATCGCGGAATAAGAGGGTTCACCCTCGGAGATTCGCAGGGGTTCGAGGTCCGCCTCGATTATTCCACTTATCACAACGAGAGAGGTTACTCGAAATGTGCCCGGGTGTTCCTGGACGGGGTCTTCGGATTCCTGATCTATCATCGAGGTATCCATGTATTGACGATAGGATTCTCGATCCTGAACGGAAAGCGGATACTCATCCAACAGGTCCAAACCGCAAGGCAGAAAGGATGCCGTGCGCTCTACAAGCTCCCGGAAAACAGGCTTGAGTTCGTCATAGAACGCTTCCGCTCCTGTTTCCCGGAATACGCGCTCTACGTCGCGGATGGCGGCTCACTCGTCGACGGAATCGTCAGAAACTACCAAGACGGTCTTCGCCGGACGGAACAAAGTCTGGAAATCTGTCTCCCCGGAACGGCATTCCGAGACGAGGTTCTCAGCGAACACGAAGAATGGAGGCAAAGGATCGAACGCCTCAAGCGTGACCGCAAGCGGTTGGCGCGGTTCTACCGCAATGCCGGGAAATTCCGTCTCGACAGGAAAGACCGGTATGTCCGAGATCAGCTGGTACATTTCCGCGTCGCCCCTTGATCGATTGAAAACTTGCGGCCTGTGCCTTTTACCATAGGCCGTTTTTCTTTTGTCCACATCATGCCGCCGATATGCGTACGGAGTTACGTAACTGTTGACGCCATTTCTGATTGCGAGCGGAAAAGAAAATGATACGGGAAAACCAGAAAAAGGTATCCGGCTCTTTTCCGGTCATGGATTCGATAAAAAAACCGCCTGCCAGTGAAATAACTGGCAGGCGGCTTTGACGACTTGAGGCTGGCGTTACAGCAAGAAGTTCAGTCCGACGCGTTGCTTGTCGTTCTCGTAGGCGTGCTGTGCCAAAGCGATGATGCAGTCGGCCGTGATGCCCGAAATCAGTTTGTCGAAATACGGCTCCACCCCGGAACAGGCGACGACGATACCTTCGCGTTTCACTCCGCCCCAATACGGCGTATCACCGGAAAAGAGCAGGTGCGGAACGCTGCCAGCCCGACCGTCGTTCCGATCATGCCAAAGCTGGAGCGCCTTGCATCGGGCGATATTGTCGTACGGATGCTCCCAATTGCCGACATCGCCGAAACTGTCTTCATAAATGACTTCGGCGAAAATCGCATAATGGGGATAATCCGGGTAATCCGGAGCATCGTCCTTCATCGCCGGAACCATGACGACGACATGGCAATCGCCGCGTTTGGCGATGCCGGAACCAAGCACGAGCTTGGTAGCCATCGCAACCGCGGCAGTCGCGATGTCTTGGGTGATATACTTCGGAGTAATCAGACTCATGAACAGCCTCCTTGATCGTGGAAAGGACAAGAGCGCCCGAAAATATTCGGACCTCAGATTATGCACCGAAACGAAAGAAAAAGCAAGAACCGCCCTATGTGGAGCGGTTCTTTCCCCGGATTCCCGCCTGCGCGAAAATGACAAGGCGAAGTGGCTACTTTTTTTGCCGTACTCATCTTATCAATAAGTAGGTGATCCCTCCTAGAAGGACTAGGGATGTTGCAAACCAAAAATTCCATCTTTTATAAAATGCCTCAGATTGACCTATCCCAAGCAATAAATTTCCTGATGCTAGGACAAATATCAAAGTGATGGCAAGAGAAATGTTGAGGACGAATATTTTATCCAAATCCAGTTTTGTAGCGACTTGAGCATTTGTAATAATTAAAGCAAGTATAGCTGAAAAAAGTGCTAACTGTTCGAATTGCTTAACCTTATCGTTCTCATAACTATCAACCCGCTGTTTCAATAAATCAATCATATCTATAAGACCTTTTCTTGTAGAAAGAGTATCGCTTGATAACCTCATCCTTGTTTTTTTATCCAAAAATTGATTCTGTTTATCATAAATAGCAACGTACCAATCTTGGTTTGGTTTGGAATTTAAATCAGATAGGGTACGAAATTTCATGTTATTGAAACGCTCTTCTGACATTTCTAGAAATTCAATCGCCATGTTGATACCGCGAATAGCATCTTCAACAGATTGCTGCTTCAGTGCGCGATCATATACGATATCCGATTTAAACTCAAGCAATCTCGAATTGTTTGGATGCTTTAAGATTGCAATATCGATTTTCTTAATTATCTCTGGATCGTCAGCCTCAATCAATAACTGAATCTCTTGTTCAGCAAAAAATTCATCGCCTAAGCCAGAATATTTCTCTTTCAGGGAAGGCAATATGATTTTCGCTTTTTCGTAATCACCAACTCTCTTGGCTTCAAAGTAATCCTTCCAATCCATAAAGCATATTCTTAACAAAAAGGCGGAGGAAAAATCCTCCGCCCTTATACTACTTACTTCTTTTCCTCGTCAGGCTTCGTTTCGGGAGCCGGTTCGGTCTCGGCGTCTTTTGGGGCTTCCGTTGATCCGGTCGCGCCCTCGGTCCCTGCTTGGCTCGACGAAGCGTTCGCGGCGTCGGCGGCTGACTGCTGCGCGGCGTAGAGCTTCTCCCCGATCTTCTGCGCGGCTTGGGAGAGGTTCTCGGTCGCTTTTTTGATCGCCTCGAGGTCGTCGCCGTTCTTCACCTTGTTGAGTTCAGTGACAGCATCCTCGACGGGCTTCTTCTCGTCCGCCGTGATCTTGTCACCGGCGTCCTTGAGCGCCTTTTCGGTCGAGTAGGTGAGCGTGTCGGCGAGGTTGCGCGCTTCGATGAGCTCCTTCTTGCGCTTGTCCTCGTCGGCGTGAAGCTCGGCATCCTTCTTCATGCGTTCGATCTCGTCTTTGGAAAGTCCGGTCGAAGCCTCGATGCGGATGTTCTGGGTCTTGCCGGTCGCCTTGTCCTTGGCGGTCACGGTGAGGATGCCAGAGGCGTCGATGTCGAAGGTCACTTCGATCTGCGGGATACCGCGCGGCGCCGGCGGGATGCCGTCGAGAATGAACCGTCCGAGGGACTTGTTGTCCGCAGCCATCTCGCGCTCGCCCTGGAGCACGTGGATGTCGACGGACGGCTGGCTGTCGCTCGCGGTCGAGAAGACCTGGGAACGGGAAACCGGTACGGTCGTGTTGCGCTCGATGAGCGGGGTGCGGACGCCTCCCATGGTCTCGATACCGAAGGTGAGCGGGGTCACGTCGAGGAGGAGCACGTCCTTCACGCTTCCCTCGAGCACACCGCCCTGGATCGCCGCGCCCATCGCGACGACCTCGTCCGGGTTCACGCTGATGTTCGGTTTCTTGCCGAAGAACTTCTCGACGGTCGCGAGCACGAGCGGCATGCGCGTCATTCCCCCGACGAGGACCACCTCGTTGATATCGCCCGCCGACAGCTTCGCATCGGAAAGAGCCTTCTTCACCGGGTCGAGCGTCTTCTCGACGAGGTCACCGACGATCTCCTCGAGTTTGGCACGGCTCATCTTCATGACGAGGTGCTTGGGGCCGTTCGCGTCGCTCGTGATGAACGGCTGGTTGATCTCGGTGTCCGCCGCGGTGGAGAGCTCGATCTTCGCCTTCTCGGCGGCTTCCTTGATGCGCTGGAGCGCGAGCGGGTCCTTGGACAGGTCGATGCCTTCCTGTTTTTTGAACTCGTCGAGAATCCAGTGCATGATCCGCTGGTCGAAGTCGTCGCCGCCCAAGTGCGTGTCGCCGTTGGTCGATTTCACCTCCACGGTGTCCTCCGCGACTTCGAGGATGGAGATGTCGAAGGTGCCGCCTCCGAGATCGTACACCGCGATCTTCTCGTCCTTCTTCTTGTTGAATCCGTACGCGAGCGCGGCCGCGG
>CAYVDI010000041.1:0-8310 GCA_964450795.1 uncultured Bdellovibrionales bacterium | reverse complement strand
ACCGGAACGATCGCGAGTGATTTTTTCATACCCGTTTTCCGTTATTGTTTCGGACCCATGACCGGAGGGGTCATCCCCCTCTGGTTCACCATCATGCAGACCTGGAAGAAGGCTTTGGTCTTCTGTGCCTGACAGGCTTCCATGAGTTTCTGCGGGTTGGATTCTTTCAGTGCGGCGGTGAGCGCCTGGCAATCCGCCTTCACGTCCTCTCCGCGGAAGAGACCGCAATCGACTTCCCCGGGTTTCCCGTCGGTCGTCGGTACCATCATCCTCTGTGCCTGATATCCGTTCCAGCACTGATCGGCCTTCGTCTTGTCGGCATCCCGGTCGCAGAGCTTCGGATCCTGCTTCTTGCTTGCCATGCCGAAGAGAAAGGAATTCTCGCATTCCTGCTTCAGCTTCTCGTCCTTCGTCTCGGAGCAGACGGATTTATCTTCCTTCTCGATCGCCTTCTGATTGAGGATCTGCCGTTCGCAGGAGCTTCTCTCGATGAGCTCATTGTCGAGATACTGGCAGTATGAGATATCTTTTGTCTCTTCGGCCTTGTTGAGGGCGATGTTGTTGATGCAGACCTTTCGGTACATGTCGTTTGTGACGCTGTCGCACGCTTTCATGTCGCCTCCCTTGATGAGGGGGGAGATCTCCTCCTGGAGCTTCAGCTCGGCTTCGGGGGTGAGGGGGGTTTCCTGTTTCGGAGTCTGTCCCCCGGAATCTGATTTGCGGAGGCCGGAGGAGAAGATGGTGGTGAGCATCGCGAGGATGACGGCGATGCCGAGGGCGATAAGGGCGTACTTGAGGAGTCGCTCGTTTCTTGACGGTGTCTCTACGAACATAGTCGTTTGTGTTTAGTATTTCTGACGGGATGATACCACTTTTCATGGGGGAAAAACAGGGGTGCATGGAAAAGAACCGCCCCAGGGGGCGGTTCTTTTCCCGTATCGCAACGATTTCCGCCAACTGGCGAATTTCCCGCAATGACAGATTTCCGTTATTTCTTCACCGTTTCGCGGAAGCCGGTACCGGCCGGGATGAGACGCCCGATGATGACGTTCTCCTTGAGTCCGCGGAGTCGGTCCTCCTTGCCGGCGATGGACGCGTTGATGAGGACGCGCGCGGTTTCCATGAAGGACGCCGCCGAGAGGAAGGATTCCGTCGAGAGCGCGACCTTCGTGATACCGAGCACGAGCTGTTCGCCCTGCGCGACAGCCTTTCCGGCCGCTTCGACCGTCGCATTCGATTCCTCGAACTGCGCCATCTCGACGACATCGCCCGGAAGAAGCTCGGTCTGTCCCGGATCCGTGATGCGGATGCGGGAGAGCATCTGGCGGATGATGACCTCGATATGCTTGTCATTGATGCCTTCGCCCTGGCTCGCGTAGATCTCCTCGATCTCGCGGACGATGTAGCGGTGGACCGCCTCCTTGCCCATGACCTCGTAGAGCTTGCGAAGGTCGAGATGTCCTTCGGAAAGGACCGTCCCTTCGCCGACGAGATCGCCTTCCTTCACGAGCACCGAGAGGTTCGCCGGAACCTGGTATTCGCGTTCCTCGCCGCCCTCACCGACAATCACGACCTTCACGGTCTTCTCCCCCTCCTTCGAGATCGATTGCACCGTTCCGGTCATATCGGCGATAAGTCCTTCGGATTTCGGCGGACGCGCCTCGAAAATCTCCTCGACGCGCGGGAGACCCTGGGTGATGTCCGTCCCCGCGACACCACCGATGTGGAAGGTACGCATGGTAAGCTGGGTTCCCGGCTCGCCGATGGCCTGCGCCGCGACGACTCCGACGGACGCGCCGAGTTCGACCAAGGCGTTGCGACCGAGATCGACTCCGTAGCACTTCCGGCAGATGCCGCGATGCGCCTTGCAGGAGACGAGCGAGCGGATCTTCACCTTCGGGAGGCCGGCCGCATCGATCGCTGCCGCCTGCTCCTTCGTGACGAGATCACCCTTCTTCGCGATGATCTCCTTCGTTTCCGGATGCTTCACGGTTTCCGCCGTCACGCGACCGCGGACACGTCCGGCGAAACTGATACCGGTCGCATCCGAGTCCTCACGGTAGAGGTACGCGCCATCGGTGTCACTGCAATCCTCTTCCCGGACGATGATATCCTGTGAGACATCGACGAGTCTCCGGGTGAGGTATCCGGCCGACGCGGTACGAAGCGCGGTATCCGCCATACCTTTCCGGGCGCCGTGGGTCGAGATGTAATATTCGAGAACGTTGAACCCTTCCTTGAACGAGCTCTTCACCGGAAGCTCGATGGTCTCACCGGTAGCTCCCGCCATGAGTCCTTTCATACCTGTCATCTGCACGACGACGGATTCGGAACCGCGGGCCTTCGAATAGACCATGGAGTAGACCGGGCCTTCCTTGTCGAGCGTCGCGCGGACCGCGTCGGTGATCTTGTCCTTCGCCTCGTTCCAGATCTCGATCACGCGGTTCTTCCGCTCCTCATTCGTGAGGAATCCCATATTGTACTGATCCTTCACTTCCCGGACCTTCGCTTCGGCGGCGTCGATGACCGACTGTTTCGCTTCCGGAACATTGAGATCGTCCATGCCCCAGCTGATACCGGATTTCGTGACCGCCTTGAATCCGATGTCCTTGATCTTGTCGGCGACGCGGGCCGCTTCGTCCTGACCGAGCTCCTCGAGAATCCGCGCCATGATGCCGCGGATCTCCTTCTTCGTGAGCTCCTCGTTCACGAACCGGAGATGTTCGGGAAGGATGTCATTGAACATCACCCGCCCGACGGACGTCTCGATGATCGATCCTCCGGAGAGAAGCTTCACCTTCGCGTTCACGTCGACGATCCCGTTCTGATACGCGAATATCGCCTCGTCCATGGATGCGAACGCCTTGCCTTCGCCTTTCGCGCCCGGCTTGAGATGCGTGAGGTAGTACGCGCCGAGCACCATGTCCAAGGTCGCCGAGACGATCGGGTCGCCGGACGCCGGCTTGAGGAGGTTCTTCGCGGAGAGCATCACGTTCGCGCTCTCCCACCGCGCCTGATCGGTGAGCGGCACATGTACCGCCATCTGGTCACCGTCGAAGTCCGCGTTGAACGCGGTACAGACCATCGGATGGAGACGGATCGCCTTACCCTCGATGAGCACCGGCTGGAACGCCTGAATCGAGAGACGGTGGAGGGTTGGGGCGCGGTTCAGGAGCACGTAGTGGTCCGCGATGATCTCGTCGAGGATCTCGTACGCTTCTTCCGCTTCCGCGTCGACCATACGGCCGGCGGTACGGACGTTGTGCGCATACTCCTTCGCGATGAGTTTCTGGATGATGAACGGTTTGAAGAGTTCGAGCGCCATCTTCTTCGGGAGACCGCACTGATGGAGCTTGAGCTTCGGACCGACCACGATGACCGAACGTCCGGAGTAGTCCACGCGTTTCCCGAGGAGGTTCTGACGGAACCGACCCTGCTTGCCCTTGAGCGCATCAGCAAGCGAACGGAGCGCCCGGCGCTGACCGGTCGAAGCGGCGGCGGACACCTGCCCACGGCGCGCGCTGTTGTCGAAGAGCGCATCGACCGCCTCCTGAAGCATGCGCTTCTCATTGCGGGTGATCACTTCCGGCGCACCGATCGCCATGAGTTTCTTGAGACGGTTGTTCCGGTTGATGATGCGGCGATAGAGATCGTTCAGGTCGGACGTCGCGAAACGACCGCCGTCGAGCGCGACCATCGGACGGAGATCCGGCGGAATGACCGGAATGACCGTCGGAAGCATCCACTCGAGCCGCAGGTTCGCCTTCTGGAATCCCTGGAATACCTTGAGCCGCTGAAGGGTCTTCTTCGGATCGGACATCTCGCCAGCCTCAAGCTCGGCACGCAGGGTCTCGATCATCGCGGGGATATCGATCTTCTCGAGGATCTTCCGGACGGCCTCCGCGCCGATACCGGCGGAGAACACCTGCCCGAACCGGGTCGAGAGATTGAAATAATCCACTTCGGAAAGGATGCGGTACGGAACGAGACCGCGGAGATCCTCCTTCGCGGAGCGATACTGTTCCTTGAGATCGGCAAGGCCCTCTTCCGAGTCCTTCATCTCCTTCTGTTTCGCCTTGTACTCGGTCTCAAGTTCCTTCACCACGCGTTCCTTGAGCGACTCGTTCACGTCGGTCACGATGTAGGAGGAGAAATAGATGACGCGTTCGAGCTCCGCCGGGGAAATCCCGAGGACGAGACCGATCTTCGACGGCACGCCGCGAAGATACCAGATGTGCGATACCGGCGTCGCGAGCTTGATGTGTCCCATCCGTTCGCGGCGGACGATCGCGCGGGTCACCTCGACGCCGCACTTGTCGCAGACGATCCCCTTGTAGCGGATCCGCTTGTACTTCCCGCAGTAGCACTCCCAGTCCTTCGCCGGACCGAATATCTTCTCACAGAAGAGGCCTTCCGGTTCGTAGCGCTGGGTCCGGTAATTGATGGTTTCCGGTTTCGTCACCTCGCCGGTCGACCATTCGTGTATCTGATCCGGACTCGCGAGCGTGAGCCTGACGGAATCGAAATCGCTCACCTTGGTGGTATTTTCCGTTGTCATAGGTTTCGCATTAATCTTTGGAGCACGGATTAGAGGTCCCCGAAATTTTTCTCTTCCTCGGGTTCACCTTCCTCGACCTCGGAGGTTTCCGTCTTCGCTCCCTGGAGCTCGACATTGAGACACAGACCCTTGAGCTCATTCACGAGCACATGGAACGACGCCGGGAGATTCGGGCTCTTGATCGGTTCGCCCTTGATGATCGACTCGTACGCCTTCGAACGGCCGAGCACGTCATCGGACTTTATCGTGAGCATTTCCTGGAGCGTATACGCGGCGCCGTATCCTTCGAGCGCCCACACTTCCATTTCACCGAAGCGCTGGCCGCCGAACTGCGCCTTTCCGCCGAGCGGCTGCTGGGTGATGAGCGAGTAGGGCCCGATGGATCGCATGTGGAGCTTGTCCTCGACGAGGTGGTTGAGCTTGAGGATGTACATGACACCGACCGTAGATTCGTTGTCGAAGTACTCGCCCGATTTCCCGTTCATGAGACGGATCTTTCCGTTTTCCGGAAGTCCGGCCTTCATGAGCTCTCCCTTGATCGTCTCTTCCGGGATACCGTCGAGTGCCGGCGTCGCCACGGTGTATCCGAGTTTCGACGCCGCCCATCCCATATGCGTCTCGAGGATCTGTCCGATGTTCATGCGGGACGCGACACCGAGCGGGTTGAGGATGATGTCGACCGGCGTTCCGTCCGGAAGATACGGCATATCCTCGACCGGAGCGATGTGCGAGATGACACCCTTGTTTCCGTGCCGTCCGGCGAGCTTGTCACCGACGGAGAGTTTGCGGAGCTGTGCGACCGATACTTGGATCTGTTCGAAGACACCCATCGGAAGCTTGTCACCGTGTTCACGGGAGAAGATCTTCACGTCGACGACCTTTCCGCGTTCGCCGTGCGGGAGATAGAGCGAGGAGTCCTTCACGTCGCGGGACTTCTCACCGAAGATCACGCGGAGGAGCCGCTCTTCGGCTGTGAGATCGCCCTCACCCTTCGGCGTGATCTTGCCGACCATGATGTCCCCGGAGGAGACTTCCGCGCCGATGCGGATGATGCCACCCTCGTCGAGATTCTTCAGCCGATCCTCGCCGATGTTCGGAATATCGCGGGTCACCACCTCCGGACCGAGCTTCGTGTCACGGACATCGATCGAGAAATCCTCGATATGGATGGAGCTGTACCGACCATCCTGCACGACCCGTTCGGACACGATGATTGCGTCCTCATAATTGAATCCTTCCCACGGCACGAACGCGACGAGCATGTTCTGCCCGAGTGCGAGCTCGCCGTGATCGGTCGAGGAACCGTCCGCAAGCACGTCCCCCTTCTTCACCACCTGTCCCTTCTGGACACGCGGAACCTGGTTCATGCTCGTGAACGAGTTCGACTTCGCGAAAGAAAGAAGTTTGTATTCGCGATCGAACGTCTCTTTCTTGGATCCGGCCGGCGCCTTCTCGCGCACGACGACCCGTCCGCCGTCCACCACGACCACCTCGCCGTCACGCGCGGCGACGACGACCTGACCGGAATCCTTCGCGGCCTTGTCCTCGATACCGGTACCGACGATCGGCGCCTGCGGCACGACGCATGACACCGCCTGACGCTGCATGTTCGAACCCATGAGAGCGCGGTTCGCATCGTCGTGTTCGAGGAACGGGATAAGGGAGGTCGCGACCGAGATGCACTGCTTCGCCGAGACGTCGACGTAGTCGAGTTCGGACGATTCGATCATGCCCGGATGCCCCTTGATGCGGGCCTCGGCCATATCCTCGAGGATGTTCCGGTGTTCATCGAGCTTCATGCCGGCGTGTGCGATCGATTTCCGATCCTCGACGATGGCGTTGATGTATTCGATTTCGAGCGTCACGAACGGCTTCACTGAAACCGCTTTCCCCTTCCTTTCTTTCGCGATCTTTTCGGCGGCTTTTTCGTCCGTGATCTTCTCCCCCGCCTTCATCCCGGCGATATCCTCGGCGAGGATGCGGTTCATGAGCTTTTCCGATTCGGCAGGGACCTCCTTGGCTATCCGGAGATACGGGGTCTCGAGGAATCCGTACTCGTTCACGCGCGCATACGTCGCCAGATGTCCGACGAGTCCGATGTTCGGACCTTCCGGCGTCTGCACCGGACAGATACGGCCATAGTGGCTGTGATGGACGTCGCGGACCTCGAATCCGGCACGTTCGCGGGTGAGCCCGCCGGGACCCATCGCGGAGAGGCGACGCTTGTGCTCGAGTTCGGCGAGCGGATTCACCTGATCCATGAACTGCGAGAGTTGGGAGCTCGAAAAGAATTCCTTCACGGATGCGGCGACCGGACGCGGATTCACGAGCTGTCCCGGGACGACGATCGAAAGGTCACAGGTTGACATGCGGTCCTTCACGTTCCGCACCATGCGGTAGATGCCGACACGGAGCTTGTTCTGGATGAGCTCGCCGACCGCGCGGACCCGCCGGTTGCCGAGATGGTCGATATCGTCAGGACGACCGTCCGGATCGTTCGAAAGCCGGATGACCTCCTTGATGATAAGAACGAGGTCTTCCGGATTCAGGATGCGGTTCTCCTCCGTGTTCTCACGCTCCACGTCGAGCCGCTGGTTCAGGCGGTACCGCCCGACCGCGCCGAAATCGTAGCGTTCGAAATTGAAGAACATCGAATCGATCATCTGCTTCGCGTTCTCCTCCGTCGCGAGATCGCCCGGGCGGAGCCGCTTGTATACCTCGCGATACGCTTCACCGCGATTCGAAGTGTTATCCTTCGCGAGCGTCCCTTCGATGAACCGGGTGTCACCGTTGTCGATGTCGGCGAACGTTTCGCGAATCTTCTTGTCGTCGAATCCGAACGCCTTGAGAAGCGTCGTGATCGGGAGTTTCCGTTTCCGGTCGATCTTCACCGAAACGATCCCATCAAGGTCGGTTTCGATCTCGAGCCACGCCCCGCGATTCGGGATGATCTTCGCTCCGAAAAGTTTCTTCCCCTTGTCGAACGACATGGTGAAGAACACACCCGGAGATCGGATGAGCTGGGAAACGACGACGCGCTCGACGCCGTTTATGATGAACGTTCCGCGCTCGGTCATAAGCGGGAAGTCGCCGAGATAGATCTCCTGCTCCTTCACTTCGCCGGTCCGCTTGAGCACGAGCGTCGCCTTCGCGCGGAGCGGTGCCTCGTAGGAGATGTTCTTTGCCTTCGACGTTTCCGGATCGTACTTCGGCTCGTCAAGGTAATAGTCTGAAAAAGAAAGCTCGAGATCCTTCCCCGCGAAGTCGGTGATCGGGTTTATCTCATCGAAAAGCTCCCGGAGACCCTTCTCCCAGAACCATTCATAGGAGTCCGTCTGGACTTCGATCAGATCCGGAAGGGAGACGAGCACCCGATCCTGGAAAAACTTCCGCTTCGAGAGGGACGAATGGGCACTGAAGTGCTCCTTGACCCGCAACGCTTCTTTCGCGTGAGACATACGAAAACGCCCGGCGGTCGCTTCTTGCTTCTTCGACTTTTCCGCTGTGGCGGATCACCCGACGAAAAAACAAGCAGGCCCAACCGGTTTACGGCTTACTTATGAAATTGTGCTTCGCGTGGAGACGCTCAACATGCTTTCCTCTGGTAAAAGAAGGAACGAAATGGAAACTCCGCGCTTTGTCCGCGCGGTTCGTTTGTTTTGCCCAAGCCGTCGCTTAGGCCACCCGGGGAAAGTCCAAGATCTTGATAATCGAGTAACGAAATAGTACCAAGGGGGTGTTTTTCTGTCAAG
>CAYVDI010000040.1:5554-8336 GCA_964450795.1 uncultured Bdellovibrionales bacterium | reverse complement strand
CAGCAGGAAAATCCCGACCCCGGGAAGGGAAGTCCGGAGTGGAGGCGAGAACAGACGATGTCGAAATGGCAACAAAAACAGAAAACCCACCGAAGCAGATTTCCTGCCGGCGGGCTTTATTCTTTCCACTCGATGGTAACTTTCGCCGCATTGAGCTCTCTTTGGAGAAGCTTTGGGAACATATTCCTGACAACGTCCGAAACAACTCCAGATTTGTCCAAGTCTCTGAAAAACGCGGCAAACCACTCATCTCCCAAGTTACAGCTGGTTACGCGGTCGGCAATATCAGCGGCGGTTCCATCACCCGAAAGCAGTGATGTTGCCCTGTCCAGAAGCTTATATTGGGATAAAAGATCGGTTATTGCCTCTCTGATGATTGCCAATTTTTCGGCATCAGTAAGTGCATTCACATCCATTTGTACACTCCTTTTAAAAAAACATCGATTATACACGAACAAAAAACAATATCAAATATGCTGTCCTTTGTCAATATTCAAAAAATCCCTCCGAAAAGGGATTTTTCATACTCCATACGAAATACGCGATACCAAATACTACTTCTTCCCCCGGATCTTCTCCGCCTCCTCGAGGTGGAGGGAGAGGATCTGGGAAACGCCGTCCTCACCCATGGTGACGCCGTAGAGAAGTGACGATTCGCGCATCGTCTGGCGGTTGTGCGTGATGACGATGAACTGCGTCCGCGCGGCGAGTTCCTTGAGTACCTTGCCGAACCGCTTGGAGTTCGCCTCGTCGAGCGCGGCTTCCACCTCGTCGAGGACCGAAAACGGCGGCGGATTGTGCGAAATGATCGCGAAGAGGAGCGCGAGCGACGTAAGCGACCGTTCCCCGCCCGAAAGCATGGAGAGGTTCGTGATCTTTTTCCCCGGCGGGCAGGCAACGATATCGATGCCTGCGACTTCCGGCGACTGATCCTCCGACGCCTCCACTTCCGTTTCGGCATCTTCCTCGTCGGCTTTCTTCGGCTTCGGTTTCGTCTTGATGAGCTCGGCTTTCCCTCCGTTGAAGATAAGCGAGAAGTAGTGCGAGAATTTCTTCGCGATCTCATCGAATGCGCGACCGAACTCCGCTTCGATCCGTTCGTCCATCTCGGCGATGACGGTCTCGAGCGATGCCATCGCCTTCCGAAGGTCGGTCGATTCGGTCGAAAGGAACTCGAAGCGCTTGTTCGTCTCCTCGTATTCCTCGGCAACCATCGGATCGATCGCGCCGACACGCTCCGCCTCGCCTTTGAGCCGGATGATGTCGCGGACGAGCGCATCCTTGTCGCGCGGGGTTCCGTCCCAGGAAAGATCGCGGACGTCCATGGACAGCTCGTCGCGTACCTCGTTGATGAGATCCTCCTCACGGACTTCGACACGGGCAAGACGCACCTTCACTTCGTTCAGCGTATCCTTGAGTTCGGACAACTTCCGATCCTTCTCACGCGATTCCTTCTCGAGATGAAAATACCGCTCGCGTGCCTCGCGCCCCTTCTCCCGCTCGGCCGATACGGCAGCTTCCTTTTCGTCTATGTTTTTCCGGATCGTCGCCATTTCGGCCTCAAGGCGTTCCTTTTCCGCCTTGTACGCCGCAAGTTTCGCATCACTCTCCCGTTTCTCGTCCTCCGGAAGCGATATGGTGATTTTCTCCGTCACCGTTCCCGCTTCGACCTTCACATCGAGATCCACGAGCTCCTGATTGATCGCGCGCGCAAATTCACGGATATCCTGGATATCCTCGAGTCTCTCGACGTTCCCGAGCCGCTCCACGAGCGTCACCTGATTGGCGCGCACCAGATCGAGCGCTTTCCGGATGTATCCGAGGTCGACCGGAATGGTGCGGATCTCTTCACGGTCTTTCCGTCGTTCCTCCTCGACCAGGGCACGGCCATGAAGGATGGCGAGTTCGCGTTCGATCGCGTTCAGACGCTCACGGAATACGGCAGATTCCTTCAGCAGTTCGTCGGCTCTTCCGCCCTCCTCGAGCGTTCCGGACAATTTTCCGAGCTCTTCCCTGAGCGTATCGGTCTCACGTTCGAGCTGTGCCGCCTCGCGTGCGATACGTTCGCGTTCATCCGAGAGCGTCCCCTTCTCCGACTGAAACGAATGCCAGAGGAATCCGTAGAGATCGATCTGCTTCGACAGGAGCCGTTCGGCGACATCCTTCCCCTGCGCCGCCCGCTCGGCCTGCCGCTTGAGCATCTTCAAGTGCGGTTCGATTTCGGCAAGGAGCGAATCGACCCGGGCGAGATTTTCCTTCGTGGAAACGAGCTTCCGAAGCGCGCGTTCCTTCTGTATCTGATACTGTTTCACGCCGGCGGCATCCTCGAACATCGATCGGCGATCGGCCGGCGTCGCCGAAAGCGCGGCGTCCGACATGCCCTGCGTGATGACGGAATAGCTGTCCTTGCCGATACCCGCCTTCGCGAGGAGGTCGGCGATATCGAGAAGCCGGACCTTCGCACCGTTTATGAGAAATTCGCTCTCCCCGCTCCGGTGAAGCTTGCGCGTGATGGATACCTCGTCGTATTCGATCGGGATACGGTGGTCGTGATTCTCGAAAAAGAGCGTCACGGAAGCCGTTCCCACCTTCGAACGCTTCGCCGTTCCGGCGAAGATCACGTCCTCGGACTTCTTCCCGCGGAGATTCTTGCTCGACTGCTCGCCGATCGTCCAGCGGATCGCGTCGGCGACATTGGATTTTCCCGACCCGTTCGGTCCGACGATCGCGGTAATACCGCGCGATACGCCCTCCGGCAGTTTTCCTTCGGGCGCGAAATCAA
>CAYVDI010000040.1:0-5454 GCA_964450795.1 uncultured Bdellovibrionales bacterium | reverse complement strand
GCGGTAATACCGCGCGATACGCCCTCCGGCAGTTTTCCTTCGGGCGCGAAATCAAGAACCGTCCGGTTGGCGAACGATTTGAATCCGGAAATTTCGACACGACGGAGAAACATAGTCACTCAACGAAAAATATCCCTTTCCTTCAGGATTCCTCCAGTATATCGAATTTCCCGCAAAAAAGAAAAAGGGATCCCATTCGGAATCCCTGGAATTCTCCCGCCGATCAGATCAGCGACGGCTTTCCCGACCGATTTCTTCGGTCAACGAACGCATCGTTTCCTTGGTGGCGTTATCGGCACTTGCCGCTATTCCAGCCACCTCTTCTTCAAGGGCAGCACGTTGCTCGGGTGTCGATACCGGCATTTCCGCGACGATACGTTCCAGACCTTGCCGGATACAACATCCTAGCAGACAATCATCAAATCCGTTCATTGAAGCCTCCTTTTCAAAGACCTTCCTGACTGGCTGCCAGGATCCGTTCCGAACCGTTCCGGAATGGCAACTCTATCAATACTCCCAGCAGGAAGTCAATAAAAAAACAAAAACGGAGGCAGACTTACTCCCATCCCTTCGCGGCGAGCGCCGCTTCGGCGGCGTTCCGCTGGGCCTCCTGTTTCGACGCTCCCTCCCCTTCCGCGACGAGGTCTTCACCGAGAAACGCGCCGGCAGAAAAATGGCGGTCATGATCCGGGCCCCATTCCTTAAGAATCCGGTAATTCGGCGTGATTCCGACCTTCTCCTGCGCCAGCTCCTGAAACCGGCTCTTCGGATCGGCGTATGATCCGTCTTCGAGCACCTTCGGCAGTTCGGAAAGGACATTTGCCTCGATGAATTTCTGCGCGGCATCGTATCCGGAATCGAGGTAGATCGCGCCGATGACCGCCTCCATCGCGTTCGCGAGAAGCCACATCCGAGCACGACCGGTGTCTTTTGTCTCGCCGCGGCTCATGAGGAGGAAGTCTCCGAGTCCCATCCGTCCGGCGATAGCCGCAAGCATCTCGCCGTTCACGAGCGCGGCCCGGAAGCTCGTCAGCTCGCCCTCCGGATTCGGAAACGCGTGGTAGAGATATTCCGTCACGATAAGCTCCAAAACCGCATCCCCGAGAAACTCGAGGCGCTCGTTGTGGTTCAGTTTATACCCCCGGTGCTCGTTGAGATACGACCGGTGGGTGATGGATTCTTGGAAGAGTTCGCTATTCCGCACCGGGATACCGAGCTTCTTCGAAAAATCCTCCGCATTGAAGACATCCATACTGCACGAGGAAACTTTTGTACGTCAGATCCTATCCGCTACCCGTCGACCTTTTTCGATTTCTTCTTCGGCTTTTCTGCCGGTGCTTCCGCGAGGGAATCCTCCTCGTTTTCCGGGTCCTCCTTCTTCAGCTCCTCCAGTCTCGCCTTCCGCTTCTCCGAAGAATCATCCTTCATCGGCTCGCCCATCTCGCGGTAAATCGTACCGAGAACGCCGTTCACGAATTTCGGAGAACTGTCGGATCCGAAGGACTTCGCGAGTTCGATCGCCTCGTTGATCGCCACTTTCGGCGGCACCTCGTCATAGTCCCCGAAAATGAGCTCGTAGATGCCGAGCCGGAGAATCGCCCGGTCGACGGATGCGATCTGCTCGAGCGGCCATTCCGGCGCGCATTTGACGATGAGCTGATCGATCGTCTCACGCTCCTTCACCACCCCCTCCATGATCTTTTCCGCGAAATGTTCCCCTTCGAGCCCCGGAGCGAATTCAAGCAGATTTCGCTTCACGATTCCGAGTTCGACGTCGGGTTCGCAACCGGAAAAATCCCACTCATACAGCGACTGCATCGCGACTGAGCGTTGGAGGTGACGATTGGCCATAACGAAGGAACTTACACTTTTTTATTTTACGATCCTGCTTCCGGAGACAGGCACGACTCCGACCGACAAAGGGCTATTTCTTCTTTGCCAGCTTCGGTTCGGCCTTCTTTATGATCTGCCGACCGCGATAGTCACCGCATTTCGGACATGCGCGGTGCGGAAGGACCGGAGATCCGCATTTTTTGCACTCCTGTGTCTGGGTCGGTCGCATCTCGAGCTCACGACGGGCCCGGTCACGACGTTCGTGGGTATGTCTCTGCTTGGGCAATGCCATAACGGTACGATAAAACGGTTAATTCGGGAATTTCACCCTTTCAGGTCAAAGCGTACCATCGTTCCGCGCTTTTGACAAGACTCCCCCTGGTCAATACCGCTCCATGAACGCCCGAAGAGCGACGAGAAGCCGTTTCGATACCGGGCCGACCTTCCCGTCACCGACAGTGTCGTCGTCGATCCGAACGACCGGACGGACCTGCTTGTTCGAAGCGGTCAGAAACACCTCATCGCACCCTGAAAGCTCCGTCTCGGCGATGCCCCGTTCCTCGACAGGGATATCAAGCTCCTTCGCGAGCCGAATGACGAGTTTTCTCGTGATACCGCCGAGAACCTTCTCCTTCGGAGTGATGACTGTGCCGCCTTTCACGATGAAGAAGTTGCTCGTCGACGCCTCAAGGACAACTCCGTCCTTCACGTACAAAATTTCCGTGGCGCCGGCATCCGACTTCTCTTTCCGGAGACTGATAGGAAAGATGTAGTTCGTCGTTTTCGATTCCGGAATCTCGCGTTCATGCCTTCGGACGATCACGCTCACGCCATCCTCATAATCCGACTCCTGCGACGGCTTCGTCTCCTCGATCATGATACAGAATGTCTCCTTCCCCTCCGGAAGGAATCCGCTCTCGCTCGGACCGCCCGAGAGCACCGTCCGGACGATCATGTGGGGGTAGTCGTGCCGCGCGATGAGATCGATTATCGTCGCTTTCGCCTCTTCGGCGACGATCGGGATCCGCAACCCGAGCGAAGCCGCGGAATTCTCGAGGCGATTCCAGTGATCCTCGAAGAGGAACGGCTTCCCGTTCACGACCGGAAGCACATCGAACACGCCGTACCCGCGAAGAAAACCGAGGTCACGAACCGATATGTTCGCCTCGCGGATCGGAAGTATCGTTCCATTGAGATAACAGGTGTTCTCCATAAGGGGAAGTATATCACTTTTTCCTCGAAAGCAGGTTCCGGTTCACGTTTTCGGGGATCGAATAGAAGACCGGCTTGAAGCTCATCCGGTGGATCGGACACGCGCCATGCTTCCGGAGCGCATCCATATGGATTTTCGTGCCATATCCCTTGTGTTTCGCGAACCCGTACTCCGGATACATCCGGTCATATTCGAGCATCATCCGGTCGCGCGTCACCTTGGCGACGATCGACGCCGCCGCGATCGAGCGGACGAGCGCGTCCCCGTCGACGATCGCCGCCTGTTTCACCGAAAGGTTCGGTATCACCATGTTTCCATCGACAAGAAGGATAACCACGTCATCCGATACTCCTCCATTTTGCATGGTCCGGCGAAGATCCCCTACTGCTTCCTTCATCGCGAGAAACGTCGCCTCGAGGATGTTGATCCGATCGATCGTTTCCGGATGGACGATTCCCGTTCCCGTGAAAAAGTGCTCATGGATAAAGTCATACATCTCGTCGCGCTTCTTTTCCGAAAGCATCTTCGAATCCCGGACGAACCGCATCAGGTTCTCCGAATCCTCGGGCACAGCGAAATCCCGCTGGTCCCGGTATGCGGCGGCACAAGCCACCACCGGTCCGGCCAAAGGACCGCGACCCGCCTCATCGACCCCGACGACCAAGGAAAAACCGCTCCTTTGGCACGCCGATTCCTTTTCGAATGTGAGCTCTTGCATATGTGTCGGTTCCAGTATATGATGGGTCGTTGTTTTCAAACAAGGAGGCAGACATGCCGAGAGGAAAAGCTGGCACAGCTCCACCCGTGCAAAATTGGCTTTGCAAGTGCCGGACGTGCAATGTTCACTATGCGGTACCACCGCTCGGAAAGAAGTCGTTCGACACGGATATCCGAGGAAAGGCGCGGTGCCCGGAAAAGGACTGCCAGGGACCGCTTGTCCAAACAAAGAGAAATCCGGACATCATCCCGAAAGTCATCACCCGTGAACAGGCCGGGCTCAGGAACACTCCTCTTCGATAAGCACGTTTCCCGCCATCCGGAACACCGGAGGCGGGTTTTCATTTTCCCCGGAAAAAACCAATGAAACATATCCTCTCCCTCCGAGCCATGAAAGAAATCCAAGCCAGTTTGATGGAGACATAAAAAGCAAAAACCCACCGGAGCAGGTTTCTGCTGGTGAGTTTATACGACCTGCCATCTGTCAGTAGCGAGCGACTAGACGCGCAATCGCCATGAGGTCTTCGGCCAGGAGAGCTGGCGTGTTGTCCTGTTCAGATGTCGCCACGAGCCGCCAATGCATTGGCAACTGATCATCAAATACGCCAGGCGGGTACAGTTCGAACGTGATTGATGCTCCGGCAATTCGGATAACAAACTTTGATCCATTGCGTTCAACATCTGGCTTCGACGAGGATGGGCCGATACTGGTCAACATATCCCTTATTTTCCCCACAATCCGCCGAGATCGTTCATCATAACTCATTTGATCCCGTCCACCTGAACTGCACGTGAATTCGACTTGAGCAGTAACCATTGGCTAACCTTTCTAAAAGAACCCTCTTGCGATCGTCAGGGGGAAAACGATTTCCGCAATGCTTACGGAAGACTGATTATGGCACATTTATCATATTGCGTCAATACAATAAAAGGATTCGGGTTCGAATCTGAAAGAATATGACAGTTTTTGATGCTCGTGGTATCCTGGAACCGAAGTCATCTCCCTTCCCTGCAGAACCCGAGGCGCGAGCCGGGCTATGGGGGAAGTCAAATCTATGAGCTACGTTTTCGCAATCATCAAAGCGCCTTCTTATTCTTAAGTCCGGCGTTTTTTTATTGAAGTATTACGTATCTCGTATCAAGTACCTCGCGACAAACGAGCTGCGCAATCCACCGTGATACATCATACGTGATACCAAATACCATGTTCACCCACCTCCACGTCCATTCGCACTATTCGCTCCTCAACGCCCTGCCGAAGATCGATGATCTCGTCGCTGAGGCGAAGAAGTACGGGATGACGAGCCTTGCGCTCACCGACACATCGAATCTCTACGGCGCCGTCGAGCTCTCCATAAAAGCGAAAGCGGCCGGCATCAAACCGATCATCGGTGTCGAGCTTCACGTCGTGAAGGATCACACGAGCAAGACGTCGTCCCAGGATGACCGACCTCGACATACCATCGTCCTTCTGGCGGAGAATGAGACAGGATACAAGAACCTGCTCCAGCTCGTATCGAAGGCACAGCTCGACGGCTTCTACTACAAGGCGCGCATCGACCGGAACCTCCTCCGACAGCACCATGAAGGACTGATCGCGCTTTCCGGGAACATGACCGGCGAGATTCCGGCGAACCTCATCTACGACAACTACGAAGCCGCGAAGGCGACCGCGATCGAATACCGGGAAA
>CAYVDI010000039.1:2132-8999 GCA_964450795.1 uncultured Bdellovibrionales bacterium | reverse complement strand
CTCACTCGCCTCGTCCCCAGCCTTCCCTTTCCGGGGTCGGGATTTTCCTGCTGAAAAATCCCTTCTGATACCGCCGGCCGCAGTCTCAAAACCCCGGAGAAGGAAAGATCCGGGGACGGAGGCTTCAAAATAACGTTGTTTCCTGCTCGTCGCCAACCAAGGCATCTCCCGTCCTGCGGGAACCGCACGCTGCTCGAGTGAGCCCCTGTTTTCTCCGAAAAATATCCTTGGGATGCTGTTGAGTGAGGGATATCTTTTCGGAAAGAAAACAGGGTGCGGCGAGGGTGCGGTCGTGGACGGGAGATGCTTTGGTAGGGCGATACGTGGTGATAATAGGAATGAGAACCAAAAGGAAGTCCGGGGTGAAGGTGAATGAGGAGATATATTAAAAAACCTGGATTCCCGCCTGCACAGGAATGACAGCGAAAACTACGCACTCTTTCTGATGGAGTCGTAGGCGGAAAGCGCGGCGACCACACCCTGCCCCGCGGAAATATTGTTCTGACGATACGGCGTATCGGTGATATCGCCAGCCGCGAAGATTCCGGGACGCGAAGTCACGAATGTCCGGGCATCTACTTTCACCTCTCCATACGGCGTACGTTCGACGAGGTCCTTTACAAGATCCGAATTCGGTACCATGCCGATCTCAACGAAAACGCCACTGACCGAAAGGGTGTGTTTCTCGCTTGTTTCGGTATCTTCGTATTGCAGACCGTCCACCTTTTCCGTCCCGAGTACGGCAAGCGTCTTCGCATGATAGACGACGGACACCCGGCTGTCGGCGAGAATCTTCTCCTTCGTGACCTCATCGCCTTTCAACTCGTCACCGAGCGCGAGAAGCGTGATCTTCTCGGCATACGGAAGAAGGTCTTCCACCGCCTCGAGCCCGGAATTGCCCCCACCGACGACCGCAACCGCCTTTCCCTTGAAGAAGGGTGCGTCGCAGGTCGAGCAATACACGACGCCCTTCCCCTTGAATTCCTCCTCTCCGGGAACACCGAGATGGCGATGCTTCCCTCCCATACACAGGATGACCGTCTTGGTCTCGTAGGCTCCGCCTTCGGTCGTCACGACATACCGGTCGTCCGTCGGTTCGATCTTCGTCGCCCGTTCCTGCCGAACGTCGATTCCCTCCTGCGCGCGCAGATGGGTCTCGAATTTCTGTCCGAGCTGCCAACCGGGAATACTGATTTCCCCGATCCAGTTCTCGACCCCGGCCGAAACAGCCGACTGTCCCCCAAAGCTTTCGGAAATGACGAGGGTCTTGAGTTGCTTCCGCACCGAGTAGATGCCGGCGGAAACCCCGGCCGGTCCGCCCCCGATTATCACGACGTCGTATTTCATATTTTTTCGAAAATGGTTACGTCCGGACAGTATACGCGCGAATCAGTTCCCCGACAATGCCGCGACCGCTTCACGGAATTTCTCACCGCGATCGAATTCGTTCCTGAATATTCCGAAACTCGCCGCTCCGGGCGAAAGAAGCACGATATCGCCCGATTCTGCCGATCGGGAAGCCAGTTCCACCGCCTTCGCCATCGAATCGACCGTCTCGAATTCGATGGAATGGTCTTTCGACATGACTTTCCGAAGTTCCCGCTTTATCGCCTCCGTCGCCTCACCCTTGAGGAAAACGACCCCTTTCGCCGCCGAAAGCATCTCCTCGGCGAACGCACTGAAGGAAAGGTTCTTGTCGGCGCCACCGGCGATCAGGATGATCGGCTTTCCGCGAAGCGAACGGAGCGCCGCGATGGCGCCATCGGGACTCGTCGCGGCGGTGTCGTTATAATAGAAGACACCGCGCTTTTCCGCGACGAATTCGAGACGATGCGGGACGCCCTGAAACGATCGGAGTGCCGCCGCGATTCTCTCGGCAGGAATTCCGGAAAGAAACGCCGTAAGTCCTGCCGCAAGCGCGTTTGCGATATTGTGTTCGCCTGGAAGCCGGAGATCACCGATTGAGAACAGAATCGTCTCCTCATCGCCGATGGAGACGACCACATATCCGTCCCGGATACAGATGCCGTCCCCCGGAAGCTCGCTTCGCATCGAGAAGAAGAATTTCTTCCCCGGAGCGTTCCCTGCCGCCGACATCGTCGCCTCGTTATCGGCATTGAAAATGGCGATATCGCTCTTTTTCTGGAACCGGAATATGTATTCCTTGTCTTTCCGATATGCGGAAAGCGTCTTGTAGTAATTGAGATGGTCCGGATAGAGATTCGTGAACACGGCGATATGCGGACTCCGCTTCAGTCTCCCGAGCGCCGAAAGACGCCAGCTTGAAAGCTCGAAAACGACCGTGTCCTCCGGGCGCACCTTTTCGATCGCCCCCAGAACCGGAATCTGGCTGATGCCGACGCGCGCCACGGACGTACCCGCATTCTCGAGAATGTGCGCGATCATCGAGGCGGTCGTCGTCTTGCCGCGCGTCCCCGTCACGCCGATGATCGGGTTCCTGCAGAACATGAAGAAAAGACTCGAGTCCATCTCGACACGTATCCCGTTCTTCTCCGCAAGACGGACATATTCGTTCGTCCACGGAATCACCGGATTCTTGACGACAAGGTCGGTCCGCGAAAAATCCTCCGGACGATGTGCACCGAGAACGTACGTGATGTTCCGATACTTCTCCAGTCGCCGAAGCGATGACGCGAGATCTTCCCGCCGTTTCACGTCCGTCACGAGAATCTCGCGGACCCCGGATCGTTCGAGAAACTCGACGGTGCCGACACCGCCATCATTCATCCCCAAACCGAAAACGGTCACCCGCTTCCCTTTGAGATCGGATCGTTTCATATCGTTTCCAAAAAGAGGACTCACGGCGGAGAATGCTCCGACCGTGTTCCGCTGAAACTACCAGAGGGAAAAACCGGACTTTTTCCGTATGACCTCGCCGGAACGGGAACCGTTCCAGGAACCGCCCTCGACGGCGACCACGCCGTTCACGAGAACGAAATGGATGCCTTTGGGATATTCGTACGGGTCTTCCATGGTCGCCCGGTCGGCCACCTCCTCCGGGTCGAACACCACGATATCAGCCCGATGCTTTTCGCGCAAGAACCCGCGATCCGGTATGGAAAACTTCGCCGCCGGCTTCCCGGTCATCTTGTGCACCGCTTCTTCCCACGAAAGCGCCTTCTTCTCCCGGACGTACTCCGAAAATACCTTCGGAAACGCGCCGAAATTCCGCGGATGCACAAGATCGCCCGTCGCCGCATGCTCCTTCGCGTATCCGACGCCGTTCGAGCTGATGATCGAGAACGGGTGCTGTATCGCCTTCATGACGTTCTGTTCGCTCGACACCTCGAGCGAGACGATCGCCCGTCCGCCGCTCGCCAGAAGCACGTCGATGACGGCATCTTCCGCGGACTGCCCCTGCGCCCGCGCGATCTCGTCGATTGATCTCCGGGAAACCACGCGGTTTATCGCCGATGTCACGATCCTCATCTGCGAGTAATCATGACCGCTTTCGCGCATATCGCGCACGACCGCCGACCGCACCTTGAAATCCTGGAGCCGATGGAGCATCGTGGCACGACCGCTCTCGGTCACCCATTCCGGAAGGAACGTATAGAGGACCGATCCGCTCGCGGTGTACGGATAGACATCGAAACTGATATCGATGCCGTCAAGACTCGCGCTTTTTATCACGGAGAGCGCCTCCTCGAAAAGATGCCAGTTCTTCTTCCCGACCGCCTTCAGATGCGAGATATGAAGCGCGGAACCGGCTTCTTTCGCGGTCATGATGGCCTCCTCGACCGCCTGAAGGAGATGCTCCCCTTCGTCGCGGACATAGGTCGCATACACGCCGCCCTCTTTCGAGACGAGCGAAAGGAGATCGACGATCTCGGATTTTTCCGCGAGACGCGCATGCGTATATTTCAGACCCGTGGACAATCCGATAGCCCCCTGCCGAAGCGCCGTCTTCAGAAGCTTCCGCATCGCTCCGAGATCCTCCGGTTCGGTTTTCCTGACCGGATCCTTGAGCACGCCACGGCGGATCGTCCCATGACCGGCAAGCGTCGCGAAGTTGACCGAAAGTTTCCTGCTTTCCACCTCCCGAAGAAATTCCTCGGTGGAGAGCCAGTTGAAGTTGATCTTTTCGACATCGGTCCACTTCTGGATCGCGCGTATCGCCTCCGGTTCCGTAAGCGGCGCAAGCGATGCTCCTGAGTTCCCGCCGATAACGGTGGTGACCCCCTGAAGAAGCATCCCCTGAAGCCCTGGGTTCCGGAACATCTCCCAATACGTGTCGGAATGATTGTTCACGTCGATGAATCCGGGACTCACATACAGACCGTCGGCGTCGATGATCCGCTCGGCCGTCTCGCCACGGAGATCGCCGATGCCGGCGATCCGCTCCTCCTTCACCCCGACGTCCGCGCGAAACATCGGACTCCCCGAGCCATCGATGACCGTCCCGTTCCTTATGAGCAGATCGTACATATTCCGCTTCTTTCCTATATCCGACCGGCGAGTTCGACGAGCCTGTTGGAATATCCCCACTCGTTGTCATACCACGCCATGACCTTCACGAGATCGCCGTCCACTACCTTCGTAAGTGGAAGGTCGACGATGGACGACGCCGGATTTCCGATGAAGTCCGAGGAAACGAGCGGTTCGCGAGTCGCCGCGAGTACGCCCTGATACCGGCTGTCCCGGCTGGCCGCTTCCAGCACGGCGTTCACCTCTTCCACGGTCGTCTTCTTTTTCACCAGGAAAGTGAAGTCGGTAAGCGACACCACGAGAGTCGGCACGCGGATCGCCAGTCCGTCGAACTTCCCCGAAATGGACGGCATGATACGGGTCACGGAGATGGCCGCTCCAGTCGTCGTCGGAACGATGTTCTGTGCCGCCGCCCGAGCCCGACGGAAATCCTTATGCGGTCCGTCCTGGATATTCTGGTCGGCGGTATACGAGTGGATCGTGGTCATCATCGCCTTTTCTATCCCGAACGCCTCTTCCATGACCTTCGCGACCGGCCCGATGCAGTTCGTCGTACAGGAGGCATTCGAAACGATCGACTCCCCCGCATACGCAGTGTCGTTCACTCCGATAAGATAGCTCGGAATCTCGCCTTCGCCCTTCGGAGGCGCGGAGAGCACGACTTTTTTCGCGCCCGCAGCGATGTGCGCCCCGGCCGAATCACCGTCCACGAACCTCCCCGTGCACTCGAGCACCACGTCGATACCGAGATCCTTCCATGGGAGCTTCTTCGGATCCGGCTCCGCGAATACCGGGTAGGTCTTCTTGTCCACGATAAGTTTCCCGTCCTTTGCGGATACCTTCCGCCGATATGCACCGTAGGCGGTATCGTACGAAAGAAGATGCGCGAGCGTCTTGGCATCGGTAAGGTCGTTTATGGCGACCACTTCGACATGCTTGCTCTCGAGCGCGATCTTGAACGCCGCCCGACCGATCCGTCCGAACCCGTTTATCGCTATCTTTTTCGTCATATGGTTTTTATTTTATCTTTGATTTCAGATCTTTTACGCCTTCCCCTCGCTCCCGAACATCCGTATCTTCCGCATGACCGATTCTTTCACCGCCTCGCGCGCCTCCCCGAGCACGTCACGGATATCCGTCTTCTCCCCGTCCTCGAGAATCCGTGAAAGCGTTCCGATGAAGGCGAGCTTCGTCGCGGTGTCGACATTGAAACAGGAAATGCCGAGTCCGATGACTTTCGCGACGCGCCCGTTCTCCCAATCCGATGCGCCGTGAAGCACAAGAGGGACGGAGACACGCTCGACGATCTTCGCCAACCGGTCGTAATCCGGTTCCGGACGTTCTTTCGTGAATCCGTGCGCGTTCCCGATGGCGACCGCCAAGGTATCGATTCCCGTTTCCGCGACGAATTCCGCCGCCTGATCCGGATCGGTCATGTATTCGTTCCAATCGATATCGCCGCGCACCTCGGAGAGGTACGGGACATTGCCGAGCTCACCCTGGACGGAAACGCCCTTCTCTTTGGCAAGTTCCACGACTTTTTTCGTCGTCCGCAGATTGTCATTGTACGTCTTACGGGACCCGTCATACATCACCGAAGGAAACCCGAGCTCGATGGCGCGCTCGACGATCTCGAAACTCTTTCCGTGATCGAGATGGATGGCGACCGGAATCTTCGGGAAATAGAACTCCGCCATGTTCTTGACGAGCTGGAATATCGCGCGGCCGCCGGCGTAATCGAGCGTCTTTTCCGTCATCTGGACGACCACCGGCGAAGAGAGTTCGCCGGCCGCCTCGAGTATCGCCTTCGTCGTCTCGAGATTGACCGTATTGAACGCGCCGATGGCGTACCCGTTCTTTTTCGCCTCATCAAGAAGGACTTTCGTGCTCACGATCATACGATCTTCCTTTTTTTATTTATGGTTTTTCCCCGACTTGTCTTCCGACGAACCGAGGGCCTCCCGGTCATGAGTCTCCATACGCTCCGCCATTTTCACCAGCTCATAAGGGAAAAGACTCTCCCGCCCCACGAGCACGCCGTCCATCTGCGAATCGAAACAGACTTTCTCAAGCAGTGCCGCCTTTACGGAACCGCCGTAGAGAATCGGTATGCGTTCGGCGGTAGCCGCCCCGAGCAAAGACGAGATCGTCCGATAAATAATGACCTTTGCCTGAAGGATCTCCTCCGATGCGGGCGTCCGATCGGTACCGATCGCCCAGCGCGGTTCATATGCGATGATCAGTTTTTCCGCCTGGAGCAGTGAGAGCTCCCGGAACGGACCGGAGAGCTGCGCTTCGAGGACATCGGCGATCCGTCCGGCGGCACGCTCGTCCGCGGTTTCCCCGACGCAGAGTATCGGTCGAAGATTGGAATGAAGCAGTGAGCGGACCTTCTTTTCGATCTCATCGTCCGTTTCC
>CAYVDI010000039.1:0-2032 GCA_964450795.1 uncultured Bdellovibrionales bacterium | reverse complement strand
AGCTCGAATCCGCCCCAGATGCTCGTCCGCGGAAGGATCTCGAAATGCCATCGGTAATGCGGATAGTCCTTCCCGTCGCAGGGCGCGGTGTGGAGATAAAAATTGTACGCCGGATCGCCGAGCCCCTTGTGTATCGAAAGCAACGCCGATTTCAGGGCCTCCGCGAGCGACAATTTCTCGTCGTCGGTGATCCGCTCGAAATAGGGGTTGTCCGATTTCGGCAGGATCCACGTCTCGAACGCCGCGCGCGACGCGAAGGGACAGAAGACCAGGAAATGCTCGTTCTCGAACACGACGCGGGTCCGCTCTTTCGACTCATACTCCGCGATCGTCCTGTAGACATTCTCCCTGTTGTTCTTGTGATACAGTTCCGCCCCTCGAAGCTCGAGCTCGAGATATGGTGAGACGACCGGAATCGCCATGAGCTGCGAATGCGGGTGCGAAATCGATGCGCCGGACTCCCTCCCGTGGTTGTGGAATATCTGGATATAGTTCACGCTCTTCTTACTCATGAGCGAGAGATACCGATCATGATAGGCATCCACCACCTCGGCGACCTGCCAGAGTTCGAGCTCCGCGATGGATTTCCATTGGTCCCGCGTGATGATGACCTCATGGTACCCGACTCCGCTCATCGAGAAATACGGGCCCTCCGAGAGATCTTTCGGCGCGCGACCCCGGGTGAACGCCGGGTATTTGTTCGGAATGACCGCGAGACTCCAATCCCCGTCCTCTTTCGTATAGAGAAGCACCGGCTCCTCCTGTCCACTCGCCCGAAGATCAAGAAACGGATCGGAAACGTCGGGATTGTCCCCGGAACGCCCGGGCGAGACGAAATCCTCGGGACGCTTCGCGCGTCCGGTTGCGATCACGACCCAGTCCCCCGTCACGATATCCTGCCGCAGCTCCGATTCCGAGGGAACGGCGGCTTTCTTTGCTTGTTCTATCTCTATTTTCACACGTTTTTGTTTGTTCTCCGGATTTCGATCATTCCCCGACAGCGGGCATTCTCCGTTTCCCTTCCCGAAGCTTGTACGCTCTGGTCCAAAGCCGAACCCTGGTCTTCCAGAGGTCGATCAACACCTGCGTGAATCCGTTTTTCCCGGTAAGACTCACCGTCGATCCCTCTTCGTTCATCCACCGCACCGGAAGCTGCTTCACCGTGAAACCGAGCCGCTCGGCGAGCGTGATGAGCTCGAAATCGAACCCGAACCGATCGACGACCATCCGGGACGCCACCGCCTCGGCCGCCTCCGCGGAGAGCGCCTTGAACCCGCACTGCGTGTCGGGATACGCCCAGAGTCCGAGTGCGATACGGATGAGCCAATTCCCCATATCACCCATCACTTCACGATACTTCGGTTGATGCACCTGGATATAGGATTCCGGAAGGTCCCGCGAGCCGATGACGATATCCGCCCCCTTCTGAAACTCCGGTTCAAAGGAATCCCAATGCGTGATCGATGTCGATCCGTCCGCATCGAGAAAAACCCGGAATTCCCCTACCGCCTCGAGCAGTCCCTGTCGCACGACGTAGCCTTTGCCATGATTCTCCTTGTTCTCGATCACTCGGAGGTTTGGGATGGTAAGGGCGTAGTTTCTTGCCACTTCAGCGGTGTTATCAGGCGATCCGTCGATCACCACGAGAATCTCGTACGGGAAGTTCTTGCCTTTCAGATACTTGTCGATCTCGAGCAGGTTCCGGCCGATCCGCTCCCCTTCCTTGTACGACGGGATGACGACCGAGAGATATGTTCTGTTCTCCGCCATAAGAAAATCCGTTCACTGATTGCTTTTTCATTGTACTACAAAACAGATGAAACGGAAAACAGCACGTTCACTTCAATCCTCACTCGCCTCCGCCTCGGCTTTTCCTTTCCGTGGTCGGGATTTTCCCGCTGAAAAATCCCTCATGATGCCGCCGGTCGCGACCTCAAGACCCCGGAAAGAAAAAGTCGAGGTCAGAAGCTTCGAGACGAAAAGAACCGCTCCAGGAGCGGTTCTTTCCTTCACGGACTTTCAGCTTGACGGG
>CAYVDI010000038.1:0-9193 GCA_964450795.1 uncultured Bdellovibrionales bacterium | reverse complement strand
ATGGTCTGCGCGGCATCGTTCGTGTGCACCGTCGCGAAAATGAGGTGCCCGGTCTCCGCGGCGGTCATGGCCGTCGCGATCGTCTCGAGGTCGCGAAGCTCACCGCACAGGACGACGTTCGCGTCCTCGCGGAACACGGCCCGGAGCGCCAGCGGGAAACTCTTCGCATCGCGCCCCACCTCACGCTGATTTATGATGCAACGGTCCTGGTTATAGACGAACTCGATCGGATCCTCGATCGTCACGATGTGTTTCTCCTGATTGTGATTGATGTGCTCGATGATCGCGGCCAAGGTCGTCGACTTTCCATGACCGACCGGACCGGTCACGAGCACGAGCCCCTGGGAATACGTCGCGAAATTGTAGAGCGCCGTCGGAAGGTTCAGCTCCTCGAGATTCCTGACATGGTCCATGACGAAGCGCATCGTCACCGAAACGAAGCCTTTCTGGAAGAAGACGTTCGTGCGGAACCGCATCCGATTCTCGAAATTGTACGAGAAGTCGGTCTGTCCGGAAGCAAGAAGCTCTTCTTTCCGATCATCGGAAAGAAGAATATCGGAAAGCGCCTTCGTATCAGCCGGCGTCAGCACCTTCTCCTGCGTTATCGGATGAAGCTTCCCGTTTATACGGAGAGTCGGATACCGGCCGACGGCGAGATGAAGATCCGAGGCACCCTGCTGTCCGACGAGAAGCAAGAGGTTCTTCACGCGCTGCTCCGCATGCAATATTTCCGCTCCGTCTGCCATAGTGTTTGTTTTATCGGCACATTTACACGGGTGAAATCCTCAGAAAAATTCATTCCGACACGTGACTCGGATTCCTCACATCGTCCGTTTTCAGTATACCATCTTTCTCGTGTCGCTCAAAAACGGAACAGACTTTGTCGAGTACTTCCGACGGCGTGAAGTGGGACTTGATGAGGTATTCGTCCGCTCCGAGCTCGAATCCGTCCTTCACGCCCTCGCTCGCGGAAAAGTTGGTGAGAAGAATGACCGGGACGTTCTTCCATTCCTCGTGGTGACGGATCTCCCGCAACATGTCGCGCCCATCGACGTAGGGCATGAAGATATCGAGCAAGATGAGATCCGGGACCGCCGCCCGAAGACGCTCCATTCCCTCCAAACCATCCGCCGCCGTATCCACCACGAATCCGGAATCACCGAGTTTCTTCTGGTAGATGTCGCGCACAAAGAAATCGTCCTCAACGATGAGTATCCGCCTTCCCGCATACCGCTCAACCCGCTTGTTTCTTACGAATACCATAGATTTTCCGGACCCAATTTACTCCTCATCGACCAGCACATCCCCTTCCGTCACACGCTCGACCTCCGAAAGCGTCGTCAGCCCCTGGAGCGCCTTCAGGATACCGTCTTCGCGTATGGAAAGCATGTCCTGTTTCTTCGCCTCGATGA
This sequence comes from uncultured Bdellovibrionales bacterium, assembly GCA_964450795.1. Classification (GTDB taxonomy): domain Bacteria; phylum Patescibacteriota; class Minisyncoccia; order Moranbacterales; family UBA1568; genus JAGOTT01. The sequence continues at coordinate 7,781 of CAYVDI010000038.1, read as the reverse complement.
TGATCTTCCCTTCATTCCCGCGTTCATCGGTAATGATCCGCTTCACCTCGTCCGTCACCTCCAGCGCCTCATAGATCGCGATACGTCCCTTGTACCCGGTATTTCCGCATGTATCACACCCGGCACCGCGGTAGAGCTTCACTCCTTTCGAGGCATCATAATCGTATTTTTTCACCTCCGAAACCGGAAGTCCGTCGACGAGCTCCTGCAATTTTTTCAGAAGTTTCGGCGCGATCGTCTCCTCCTCCCGGCAATCCGGACAAATCCGACGGACAAGACGCTGGGCCGCGACGACCTGTATGGAGGATGCGAGCAGAAACGGTTCGATACCCATGTCGACCAACCGCGGGATGGATCCGATCGCGCTGTTCGTGTGAAGCGTCGAGAGCACGAGGTGACCGGTAAGCGCCGCATGGATCGCAAGTTCGGCCGTCTCACTGTCGCGGATCTCACCGACCATGATGACATTCGGGTCCTGGCGGAGAATCGACCGGAGCCCGGAAGCGAACGTGTATCCGATCTCGGGCTTCACCTGGGATTGATTGATCCCGGCGATGGAATATTCCACCGGATCCTCGAGTGTGATGATGTTCCGCTCTTCCTGGTTCAGGATCTGAAGAAACGAGTAGAGTGTGGTCGACTTCCCGGATCCGGTCGGTCCGGTCATGAGGATGATCCCATACGGCTCCATGATCTTTCTCCTGAGCACTTCGCCGTTCCGACCCCATAGCCCCATTTTCTTGAAGTCGACGATGTTGTCGCTCTTGTCGAGCACGCGCATAACCACCTTCTCCCCTTCGACAACCGGCAGTGTCGACACGCGAAGATCGACGGTTTTCCCGTCGGCCGTCGCGCGAAACCGACCGTCCTGCGGCTTACGCTTCTCATCGATCTTGAGATTCGAAAGGATCTTGATTCTTGACACGACGGCACGCCCGACCTGACTCGGAAAAACGAGTGTGGAATGAAGCAATCCGTCGACACGGAACCGGACCCGATATCCCTCTTCCGCCGGCTCGATATGGATATCGCTCGCCCGATTCTCCATCGCGTGTTTCACGATCGCCTCGACGAGACGCGCGATCGGAGCGTCCTGGATGATCTCCTGATCCAGCGTCGAAGCGGCCGCTTCCGCATCACCACCTTCAAGAGCGACGCCGGTCGGCTCGTCTTTTTTGAGCGAACTGATCGCCTCTTTCAGGGCGCGATCGGCTCCGGAGTACTGCTTGAAAATCTCTTCGATGATCTCCGGCGATGTAAGATGGATCTCGATATTCAGTTGCTCCTTTTCCGCCAGGAAACGGAGCATGTTGAGCGCCTCGAAATCTTCCGGATCGACCATGGCGATCCGGATCGTGTCGCCTTCCTTGGAAAAAACCGCCATCTGGTACTTCCGAGCCGTGTCTTCCGGGACGAACGACAGGACGGATTTCTCTATACTCTTCGGAATAGTCTCAAGAGGCGGGAGTCCCAATGCCTCCGCACGCTTCCTAATATCCGCACCGTGCGCCGCATCACCCACGGAAGCGGACGTGCTGACCCCACCGGAAACCGCCACTGCCCCGTTTTCCGGAGAAGCTTCTTCCATAAATCCAGAGGTCAGAGTTTAAACGGATCGCTCCGTCTTCCCGGAAGAGCGGGTTCCGGCAGGACCGGAATCGACTCATTGGATCCCATTGCCTGAAGCACCGACGCCGTATCGAATTCCCCAGCAGCAAAAATCGGGAGGAGATGCGCTCCCGGATACGATGCTTCCGGGAGATACGAGAATTCGACCTCGAGCTTCGCGGACAGTTCGCCTTCACCCGCAGTCTGTCCCGGATTCCCGGCAGAGGCTCCTGTTTCGGTATTACTCTTCGTTATGGAAAACGAAACTACCTTCTCCAGTCGGTCCATCGAGGAAACCCGGTCCATAAACGACTTCAGGCTGTCATATGCCCCGCTCATCTCTACGGTCACCGAAAACACGGACGGCAGAGGCGCTGCGGGCGGCGTCTCGATGACGGTTCCATCGGCGGCAACGACCTCTGATGACACATCCGCCACCGGAGCAGCGACAGCAACGTTCTTCTCGAACGCGATATCACCGATAATGGCCCCAGACTGGAGTCCGAAGAAGTTGAAGATATCGACGATCCGGTCGTGATCCGGCTTCGTCGGAAGATACGACATAATCATCCTCCCGTCTTCCGAACCGAGAAGTTTCTTTCGGGCGTCCGACAGGGAACCTATGTTCGCGGCCGTTTTCTCGACGGCGGCGAGCTCGGCGAGCTTCGTTTCCTTCATGGTCCGCTGATCAAGTACCGAAAGAATCGCCGGGCGTATGAAATTCACCGCGACGAACGCAAGAATGATCACGAAGAGCGGAAACAACATCCTCCTTATTGACATATTGTTTTATGTTTTCCGTATTATGCGAAACATCTACCGGGAAACCGCCACCGAAAGATCGAATTTGAATCTCCCGCTATCCTCACGGGAAAGACTGTTCACGGTGATACCCGAAAAACCGGATGTCCGTTTCAAAAGGACCATCTGCTTCGCGATCGTTCCGAGCGCATCCGCCTCTCCGGCGAGAGAAATCTCCTTTTCTTTCGCATCGAACGAGTATCCGGTCAGCGCCACCGCCGGAAGGAGAAGCTCTTCGATCGAATTCAGCATTCCCGCGGGAGAGACACGTTCCTTCAACCCGGCTTTCAGAACCTCGAGACGGAATTGGAAATCCGCGACATCATCGACATCGGCACCGGAAAACGCTCCACGCTTCGTGGCGATTTCCGCTACGATACCGTCCATCTCGGCAGAAAGCTTCTTTCCATAGAAAACGACGCCTCCCCATGCGGCAAGCACGAGAAGGAGGATCGCTACGATAGTCACCGCGCCGCGACCGAACGAGTCATATTTCTTCAGTTCGGCCGCCTGCTCGACCGAAGAGTGCGAGAGGTTTATTCCGGGCATAGCGTGTTTGTGTTTCTACTTATGTATGTCTGCCACTCTATGATACACCAAGTGATCTCCTTTGGAAATATCCTATCGCTTCGAATTCGCCGCGACTCCATAAAGCGCCAAACCCAAAGCGACCCCGAACGACGACCCCATGCGATCGATCGCCGGTTCGAGCGCATTCGGACACACGATACTGCGCCACGGGTCACCAAGCGTTGCCGGAATGCCGAGACGGGTGGAGAAATATTGCGGGATGCCGGTCATACGGGCGGTCCCACCGGAGAGAACGATCCCATCGAACCTGGCTTCCGGGCGCTTCGCCTTCCATGATTCCATCATTCGAGTCGCCTCGCTCACGATCATCTCGATCGCCGGGAAAATGACCGCGGTCTCCCTGGAATTCAGAAAGTCCTTGCTGCTCCGCTTGAGCGTCTCCGCCCGATCGAGGGAGATGTTCAGGCTTTCCGCCATCGTCCGAGTGATATCCTTTCCGCCGGCGTCGATGTTCCGACTCATCTTCACATGACCGCCTTCGACGAGAATAAGGTTCGCCGCACGCGCGCCGATATCGATGACCAGAAAAACCCCTGGGTCGTTTCCGACCATGGCACGGGCGATGGAAAACGTCTCGAGTTCAAGAAGCTTGAGTTCGCATCCCGCGTCACGGACATAACCTTCATATTGCCACACTTCCTTGTTGAGCGCGGCGACCAGAAGCACCTCGGTTTTCTTCTGTATTCCACTGCCATCCGGAAGCGGAATATCCTTCGCCCCGAGCACTTCCCAGGAAAGCGCGACGTCCTCGAGCGGCGATGGGATATATTTGTGCGCCTCGAACCTCACCGACTCCTCGAGCTCCTCCTCGCTCATCTCCGGAAAATCGATGAGGGAGATGAGACCGAGAAACGAAGGCATGGAAATATACACATCCTTCGTCCCCGGACGCATGCGTTCAAGAAGGGCGCGGAATCGCAGAATCATATCCTCCTTGAAGGATCGGATGGGAATACCCGCCCCGCCGTCAGGCGAAAGAAGCGTCGCCTCCCCGTAATTCACGAGTTCCGGCTTTCCCCCATGAATCTCAAGCTCGACCGCCTTGATGGAAGCGGTACCGAAATCCACACCCAAAAAACGGTTCTTCGAGAAAATCGCCATACGGAAAATTTGTGTTTCTCGGGATTCGAAATCCCACATTGAATATCGTATCACGAAATGAGACACCTCGCCAGATTGGCAAACACCGAAAATATGCCATACTCTCAAGTGAATACGATTCCATCAGAACACCCTATGATTCCCCTCCATCTCTCCAGCCGGCTTTCGCTCCATGCGAGACAGACCCTCCGATCGGCCGAGACACTCGCCAGAAACGAGCGTTCCGTCTCCGTTGAGCCGAAACACCTCCTTCTCGCCCTCCTCCTCGAGAATGGTGGGCTTGGAAGCCTCTTCCTCACGAATGCCGGGCTCAAGCGCGACGCTCTCGAACGTTTTTTCGTGGCGGGTCGAGGGAAAGCATCGGTCACTTCCGCCCATCGACAGACCGGAGTGAAGCGCATTCCGCTTTCCCCCCATATGAAGACCATCCTTTCCCGGGCATACCTCGCGGCAAGCCAGTTCCAATCCCCCTATGTCGGAACCGAACATCTTACCTATTCGCTTTTCGAAAATCCGGATCCGGACGTGACGAACATGCTCGACGCGACCGGCATCGAGGAGGACCGTATACTCGATAATCTCGAGGCGCATCTCGGGCTTGAGAATTTCCCGAATTTCGGAAAAATGCTCGACCTTCCGGACATCGCCGTGGCAAAAAAGAATCCGGGAACAGGCAAGGATACCCCGTTTCTTCTTCAGTACACGACCAATCTCGGCGAAGAGGCGATCGCGCGCGGTGAGGAATTCTTCGGACGGGAGGAGGAGACTGACCGTATCATCCGTATCCTCGGCCGGAAAAACAAGAATAATCCCCTTCTCATCGGCGAACCGGGCGTCGGAAAAACCGCCATCGTTTCGGCGCTTGCAAAGCGGATCGAACTCGGCGACGCTCCGGCGTTCATCGCCGGAAAGCGCATTCTCGCGCTCGATCTCGCGCTTGTCGTCGCCGGAACGAGCTTCCGCGGTGAATTCGAATCGAGACTCAAGGAAATCGTCCATGAGGCGAGCGAGCACCCCGATGTCATCCTCTTCATCGACGAGCTCCATACCATCGTCGGCGCCGGAAACACCCAAGGAGGACTCGACGCGGCGAACATCCTCAAGCCGGCGCTCGCGCGGGGCGACATCCGGGTCATTGGTGCCACTACGCTCTCCGAATACAAGCGGCATATAGAGAAGGATCCGGCGCTCGACCGCCGTTTTCAGAGCGTGCTCGTCCGGGAACCGTCACCCGAAGAGACGAAAAAACTCCTCCGGCGGATCCGGAGCTCATACGAGTCATTCCATGGCGTCTCGATCGGACTCCCGCTCCTCGATCTCTCCGTCGATCTCTCTGTCCGACATATCCACGACCGATTCCTGCCGGACAAGGCCATCGACATCCTCGACGAAGCCGCCGCGCTCTCAAAGAACAAGAACGGAGGAAGTCCGGAAGCGCGTTCCATCCTCGCTCTCGAGACGACCCGGAAAAACATCCTCTCGAGGAAGGAACTTCTCATGAACGAGAGCCGGTTCGATGAGGCCGCCGAGATGCTTGAGGAGGAGAAGCGTGTCAGCAAGGAGATTGCCCGACTCACGAAACGCGCATCGGGAAAGAAAGGAGTTACCCAACCCCGCCCGACCCTCCTCGAACGCGACATCCTCGAGACCGTCACCGCCATGACCGGCATCCCCTTCTCACGGCTCGAACGGGAACATCCGCAGGACACCTTAAGAAGCGTCGGTGCGGCACTTCGGAATTCCGTCGTGCATCAGGAAGAGGCCGCCCATCGGATCGAATCTGCCCTTGCCCGGGCTCTTTCCGACACGCGGCACCCCGACCGACCGATCGGTTCATTCCTCTTCCTCGGTCCGACCGGCGTCGGAAAGACGCTTATCGCGAAGACATTGGCGGAATCGTTCTTCGGCGGACACGACCAGCTCATCCGCCTGGACATGAGCGAATTCATGGAGCGGCACAGTGTCGCGCAGATGATCGGCGCACCCGCCGGATATGTGGGATACGGCGACGGCGGAAAACTCACCGAGCGCATCCGACGGACCCCGCACGCGGTGGTGCTTTTCGACGAGATCGAAAAGGCGCATCCGGACGTGTTCAACATCCTTCTCCAGATCCTCGACGACGGCCGGCTCACCGACGCCGAGGGACGGAACGCGAGTTTCCGGCACGCGATCATCATACTCACCTCGAACGTCGGCACCGAAGCGTTCGCCCGGAACGCGAAAATCGGCTTTCACGGGAAAACAGGCACAACCGCTTCATCGGAATCGGTACGAAACGAGGTTCTCGCCGAGCTGAAAAAGACCCTCCGACCGGAACTCCTCGCCCGGATCGATCACACCGTCGTCATGAACGCGCTCGGAGCCGACGCCGTTGAAAAAATCGCCCGCCTCGAGCTCTCCAAGCTGAAGACGAGACTTGCCAGAAAGGGGATCACGCTTTCCATCCCCGCCTCCATCCCGAAATTCATCGCGGAAAAAAGCTTCGCCCCCGAACACGGCGCGAGACTCGTGCGGAAACACGTCGACGAGCTCGTCGAGAACGCCGTCGCCCACACGCTGCTCAACGGTCCCATCAACGAAAAACGGACACTGATCCTCGCCGTCAGAAACGGCGCCATCGTATGCACGGAAGCCCGTTCCAAAAAAAGGAAGCGGTAATCACCGCCGGGAAAATGCTTGGTACCGCGATCGCGGACATCCTCTTTCCGAAAACCTGTATCGGATGCGGTCGGGAGGGCACGTTTCTCTGCGATGCCTGCCTTCTCGCGGTCCCGATCCGACACGAACACGGATGTCCGTTCTGTCGGCATCGCACACCTCTCGGGATGACCTGCCTTTCCTGCTCCGACCGTCACGCGCTCGATGGGATCTTCTCGGCGACACCGTACCGCGGCAACAGCATCGTCGAGGACGCCATCCACGTCATGAAATACGAATTCGTCGCCGAGCTCTGCGATCCGCTCGGACGATTCCTTTCCGAAGCGGTTTCGCGATCGGAACTCCCTCTCCCCGAAATCATCATCCCCGTTCCGCTCCATCCGTGGCGGTTGCGGTTCCGCGGATTCAATCAGTCGGCGCGTATCGCGGCATCGCTTGCCGCGCACCTCGCGCCATACCTCGACGTTCCCGTCCGCGAAGATATCCTTATCCGGAACCGATTCACGCTCCCGCAGGCACGGAGCCACGACACGAGGGAGCGGCAGGAAAATCTTCGCGAAGCGTTTTCCGTATCGGAAATCCGCGATTCGAAAACCCGTCTCAAAAACGCGACTGTCTGGCTCGTCGACGATGTCGCGACGACCGGCGCCACGCTCGAAGAGTGCGCGAAGGCCCTCAAGAAAACCGGCGCGAAAAAAGTCTTCGGCATTGTCGTCGCCCGATAGACCGTGCCGCTGAGAGTATCCTTACTCCGATTCCGTCGCGTCCTTCGATTTCTCTTCCTGCCACTTCCGATAGAGATTCGAAAGTCGGGCTTTCTGCAGGGTGTTTTTTTCCGAGCGCATCACGGTCTGCACCGCCTTCGGATCCTCCGGATCGACTTTGAATTCCCTAAGTATCGTCTCGGCAACATCTTCCCCGTTCATACGAAGCGATTTCCCGGAATAATCATGCTCCGCCGCCGGCTTCATCGCCGCCGCGGTAGCCTCGTTCATCCCTCCGGACACCGGTTCGAAATG
>CAYVDI010000037.1:0-9295 GCA_964450795.1 uncultured Bdellovibrionales bacterium | reverse complement strand
ACGCCGGGATTCTGATGAGGCATGGAAGGAAAGAACCGCCCGAAGGCGGTTCTTTTCGTTTCGACTGCCGCATATTTCACGGCGCGTTCTTGTGATATACTGTCATCGATGTGATTTTTGCACGGTTTTTCGGTGATATCGTTATTCATTCCTATGGGACGAAAAAAGAAGGAGGAAAAGGGTTCGAAAGAAAACCAGGAGGATTCGTCGTTCGAATGGGAAGAGGTGCTTGGGAGCGACGCGAAGCGCTCGATCGTCGCGATCGTTCTTGCGACGCTCGGCATTCTGCTCTTCATCGCGTTCTTCGATGCGGGCGGCGCACTCGGCTCGGCGCTCGATTCCCTGCTCGGCAAGCTCTTCGGTTGGGGGAAATGGCTTTTCCCGGTGCTTCTCCTTGTGTCCGCGCTCTTCTTTCTCCGCCGTCGCGAGACGACGTTGTCGGATATCGTGAAGTTCGTCGGTCTCGGGGTCGTCTTCGTCGCGATACTCGGGTTCTTTCATCTTTTTCTCGGCGATACCGAGAGCGAGCTTCTTTCCGCGGCGAAAAAAGGGGACGGCGGCGGATATGTCGGATACGGGCTTTCCTGGATTTTCTTCGAGTTTACCGGGCGGGTGGCGGGTGCGGTCATCCTTTCCGCACTGTTTCTCTCCGGACTCGTCGCCGCTTTCAACGTGTCGCTCATGCACTTTCTTCTGGTCGTACGGCGCCGGATGCCGATGCTTGGGAAGGAGAAGAACATCCCGTCGGATGCCCCTGTGACCGTCCCGGAGGTCGTTCCCGGAGCGGACCCGTCCCAAACGCCGTCCCAGACCGTCGATGTTCCGGTGATAACGCCGACCGCGTTCGCCGACCGAATTCCGTCAGCGGACGGATTCCAGGAACACAATATCGGTTCCATCCAGTTCCCGGATGACGGTCCCGAGGAATCCGATCCGGAGGGAAACATGCGGGACCTCTCGTTCGATTCCAGGGAGGAAGGCGCGAGGAGGTCGTTCGGGTCGACGCAGCAGACTCCGAAGCCGAAGCGCCGCCGGCACCAATGGGAACTTCCGCCGACGGATGTCCTCGAGAGTAAATCGGAGAAGGGGAATTCAGGCGATATCGATCGGAATACGCAGATCATCAAGAGCACGCTCAAGTACTTCAATATCGACGGCGAGATGGGCGCGTCCCAGATCGGTCCGACCGTGACCCAGTATACGTTCAGTCCGGCGTTCGGTACGAGACTTTCGAAGATCACGTCGCTCTCGCAGGACCTGTCGCTTGCGCTTGCGAAACACCCGATCCGGATCGAGGCTCCGATTCCCGGGAAATCCTTGGTCGGTATCGAGGTGCCGAACGAGTCCCCGGCGAAGGTCCGCATGCGCGATATCCTTGAGAGCGGAGTCTGGAAAGCCAGAAAGTCGAGACATCTCTCCGTCGTGCTCGGTGAGGATGTCGCCGGTGATTTCATCCTGGGCGATCTCGGCTCCATGCCGCATCTCCTTATCGCGGGCGCGACGAATTCCGGGAAGAGCGTATGCGTGAACTCGATCCTGCTCTCGCTTCTCTATCAGAATTCTCCCGAGGAACTCAAACTCATCCTTGTCGATCCGAAGCGTGTCGAACTCTCGCTCTACAACGGCATCCCGCATCTCATGGGCGGATCGGTCATCACGGACAACAAGCGCGTCGTGAACGCGCTCAAGTACGCCACCGGCGAGATGGACCGTCGGCTCAAGCTGCTCGAGTCGGTCCATGCGAGGGATATCGCCTCGTACCAGGAGAAGTATGCCCGCGGAGAAAAGAGGATCGTGACGAATGAGGATGGACATTCGCATGAGGAGGAGCTTGACCCGCTCCCGTATCTCGTCATCGTCATCGACGAGATGGCGGATCTCATGATCGCGCACGGCAAGGAAGTCGAGGCGACGATCGTCCGTCTCGCGCAGATGTCGCGTGCGGTCGGCATCCATCTCATCCTGGCGACCCAGCGTCCGTCCGTCGAGGTGGTGACCGGTCTCATCAAGGCGAATATCCCGGCCCGCGTCGCGTTCTTCGTGACGAACCAGATCGATTCCCGGACCATTCTCGATACCGGAGGAGCCGAGAAGCTTCTCGGCAAAGGTGATATGCTCTACTCGCCGCCCGGCGCTTCCCAGCCGAAGCGCATCCAAGGGTCGTTCGTGACCGAAGATGAAGTGAAGAAGGTGGTGCATTTCCTCGAAAAAGAGAAGCGGGAGCGCGGTGAGGAGGAGATTGGCGAGGATTTCGGACCGTCCGGCGCGGATGGATCTTCGAATGATTCTTCCGGAAAGGTGGATTTCTCCGCTTCTCCCGACGATCCGTCCCAGGTGGACGACCGGTACGATGAAGCGAAACAGGTTGTCATCGAATCGGGCCGCGCCGCCACCACGTTTCTTCAGCGTCGCATGTCCATCGGGTACGGTCGCGCCGCGAAACTCCTCGATCTCCTCGAGGAACAGGGCGTGGTCGGAACACCTGATGGTCCGAACAAGGGTCGCAAAGTGCTTGTCGGGCCGAAGGCCGGCGAGGAAGGGGATTCGGAATACGATGATCCGCTTGCCGATCAGGTCGCTCGGGACAAGTGGCAGGTATAGGATTCTTCCCTTTCTCAAGCCTTTTTGTTTTCGGAAAAGTGTGTTAGGATGTGCGCATGTCTGCCGTGGATTTTACGAGAAAAAAGGTCGGATCGCTTACGCTGGGTGAGAAACTCCGGAAGATACGGAACGATCATCGGATCGGTCTTGCGGAGGCGTCGAAGGCGACGAAGATACAGGTGAAGTATCTCGAGGCGCTCGAGAGCGGTTCGTATGAGAAGCTTCCTCCGGAGGTGTATGTCCGCGGGTTTCTCCGTGGCTATGCGGCATTTCTCGGCATTCCCGAAGATGCGACGCTCCGGATGTATGATCGGGAACGAAGCATCCAGAAAAATCTCGGGCGAGGCGAGCCCTTCCGGTTCCAGCCGCACGCGCCGGTCCGGTTCCGATTCGATTTCTCCTCGAAGACGGCGGTCGCGCTGTTGATCGGTCTGGTTTCGGTCGGGTTCTTTTCCTATCTCTATGTGGAGTTCCGGTCGTTCGTTTCCGAACCCAGACTGGTCGTTTCCGAGCCGATGGACAAATCGACCGTGCAGACGGGCGAGCTCGTCGTTTCCGGGGAGACCGACCGGCGCGCGCGCGTCTCGATAAACGGCGTCGAGACGATCGTCGGGGACGACGGACATTTCTCAGAGCATGTGACGCTTACGGCCGGATTCAATGCGATCTCGATATCTTCGGTGAACCGTTTCGGCAAGTCGCGATCGCGGACGATCTCCGTGAATGCCGATATTCCGGAAGTCGTTTCCGTACCCGTGCCCGCTCCCGGTGAGACGGTTCCGGAGAAGGTCCGGCTTTCCCTGAGGGTGACCGAATTCGTGACGATGACCGTGAAGGCGGACGGTGAGACGGTGTTCTCCGGACGTCTCGGGCCGGGTGAAACGAAATCATTCGAGGCACGCGGGGAGATAAGTATCTCTTCGACGAAGGGGTCCGCGGTGTTTGTTCGCGAAGGGACCAGGCCGGAGGAGGCGCTTTTTTCCGATGAGGGCTCCGCGGAAAGGATATTCCGTCCGACTTCCGGTCTTTCCGGAACGGAATAGCTTCATTTTTTGAAAACGCTATAATTCATCAGGGTTAATGCATATATATGGCCAAGGAGAAGAAAGAAAACGGACGGGAGAGTGTCGATGCGGTCGTCGGGGCGATCAAGGAGAAGTTCGGCGACGAGATGATCATGAAGCTCGGTGAGGTGAAGAAGGTCGACGTGGCGGCGATACCGACCGGGTCGGTCTCGCTCGACATCGCGCTCGGTATCGGCGGAGTCCCGCGCGGCCGTGTCATCGAGGTGTACGGACCGGAATCTTCCGGAAAGACGACGCTCGCACTCCATATCATCGCCAACGCGCAGAAGCAGGGTGGTACGGCGGCGTTCATCGATGCGGAACACGCGCTCGATCCGGAGTATGCGAAGAAGATCGGTGTTCGGATAAACGACCTTCTCATCTCCCAGCCGGACGCCGGGGAACAGGCGCTCGATATCGTCGAGACGCTCGTCCGGTCGAATGCCATCGATGTCGTCGTCGTCGACTCGGTGGCGGCGCTCGTGCCGCGCGCGGAGATCGAAGGCGAGATGGGTGATCAGCATGTCGGACGGCAGGCGCGGCTCATGTCGCAGGCCCTGCGCAAACTCACCCCGATCATGTCGAAATCGAACACGGTCGTCATCTTCATAAACCAGATCCGCATGAAGATCGGCGTCATGTTCGGCAATCCGGAAACGACGTCCGGCGGGCAGGCGCTCAAGTTCTATTCCTCGGTCCGTATGGATGTGCGGCGGAGCGCGCAGATCAAGAAGGGGGACGATGTCGTCGGGAACCGCGTCAAGGTGAAGGTCGTGAAGAACAAGGTCGCACCACCCTTCAAGACCGCGGAATTCGACATCATGTACAACGAAGGCATCTCGGCGTCGGGCGACCTGCTCGATACGGGAACGCTTCACGGCATCGTGAAGAAATCCGGGAATTCCTATGCGTATGGCGACGTGAAGCTCGGTGTCGGGCGTGAGGCGGCGAAGAGCTTCCTCAAGGAGAATGAGAAGGTTTTCAATGAGATCGAGAAGGCGATCCAAAAGAAGGTGAAGGACGATATCGCCGCGGCATAGGACCGTGGATCATCGGAGAAAGCCGGCCTAGCGGCCGATTTCTTGTTTTTTCTGATAAGTGAATCCGTGGTACAATGGGAGCATGAAAAAGGGAGCGATATTCCTCATTTTTGCGACACCTCTTTTCTTCTTCGGAACGTCCTTCTTGTCCGGGTCGGTTTTCGCCGTGGATAACCCGGACGACATCAAGGACGACATCAGCGACCTTGAGAAGAAGCTGAAGAGGGAGCAACAGGAGGCCGATGCGCTCAAGAACGAGCTTCAGAACATCAATGGATCCATCACGACCACGGTCAAGGTGATCACCGATACCACGAGCGTCATCAAACAGACCGAGGAGACCATCGCGAGGAAAGAGGCCGAAATCACGAAACTCGAGGAGGATGCCGAGCGGAGTCGGGAAATCCTTCGCGGCCTCGTGCTTGAGGCGTACTATCGGAACGAGGAATTCTCGCTCCCGGAGATCCTTTCCGAAGAAGAAGCCTTCCGGGCATTCAATGATCCGGAAAAGCTTCTCTCCGTCGGGGATCGCATGAACGACGCGCTTTCCCGCATCCATGCCGTCCAAGCCGGTATCGAGACGGAGAAAGGGTCGCTCGCGAAGGCGAAGGAGGAGAAATCACGTCTTTTGGTGCAGAAGGAGAAGGAAAAGCGGGGCCTTATATCCGACAAGATCGAAACGGAAGGCGATCTGGAGGACCAACTCGCTACGATCGCGGAACTCCAGAAGAAGCTTCAGGAATTGAGAAGCGACCTCAATGATCTCCTCGGCGAGAGCTACGACGCGAAGGATATCAAGGACGCGATCGAGTATGCGGCGAAGAAGACCGGCATCCGCGAAGGGTTCCTTTTCGGGATGCTCTCCGTCGAGTCGAGGCTCGGCGCCTCGGTCGGGGGATGCGATTATAAGCAGAGCCGGATGAGCGCGTATCGGCTCGAGATTTTCAAGGATATCGCGAAGGAGATCGGGAAGGACTATCGGAAGCTGAAAGTATCGTGTCCTCCGAAGAGCTACAAAGGCACTGGCGGCGCGATGGGTGCGGCACAGTTCATGTCGGATACCTGGAAGGGATACAAGAGCACCATCGCCTCACGGACCGGACACAATCCTCCGAATCCGTGGAATCTGACCGACGGCGTCATGGCGATGGCATCCAAGCTTTCCAATGACGGCGGGGCGAAGAGCGGGAAGACGACCATCACGAGCCCATGCACGGGAAAGAAGGTGAGCGTGAAGTGGGAGGTCGTCGCTTCCATGAAGTATCTCGGTTGGTCTTGTTATGCGCTCAACAACTATTCGAAGACCATCCAGAGCCTTTCCGGAAATTACAAGAATCTCTGATCCCGTGAAGACGAAAAGCGACCCTCTGAAATTTCAGGGGGTCGCGGCGTTTTTCCCGACAGCGGCGACTTTCGGCGGTGGCGGATAGACCATGACGTGGAAACATGCCTGGTACCGCTCCTTGGTCGCCTGGACTTCGCCGCGGGATTCCATGGAAGAGAGCGTCTTGGAAAGCCACGCCACTTCTTTCCGTTTCAGTCCCTTGTATCCGATGTCGACAGTCGCGCCGGTCGAGTGGGTTGACGCGAACGGGCCGTCCGTCGGGGCGGCATTCCTGTTGCGGAGGCCGAGCTCTTCCTGGTATGACTTCGGGCGGACCGCCGAGGTTACCGTGATCGGCTTTCCGAATCGCTTTCGAAAATCTCTGCCGTACGAGAGGAGCCACGTATCCACGTGGGGAAGACTGTAGGCGTACGACTCGGGGAGCTTCCTGTGCCAGCTGACATACCTGTTGTTCGGGAGACGCTCGAGTCCGTCGTTACGGATCGCCGCACGGAGCGCCGTGTCGTCGGCGATGCGGTCAAGACCGAAGAAATCAGCAGCCGCGTTCTCGTACGCGCGAGCTTCCGGAGAACCGCGGAGATTTTCTTCGTCCGCGTAGGCGAGGGAGATCCCGATCAGAAACAAAAAAGCCATCATTTTCATGACGACACCTCCTTTGAAAGGACCACCTTTATAAGTATTATACACCAAAAATACGAAAAAGTCAATGTAAAGCGGCGAATCACAGCACCCGCCTCATTCACGGACTTACCTTTCCAGGGTCGGGATTTTTCTGGTGAAAAATCCCTCATGATGTCGCCGTCGCGACCTCAAGACCCCGAAAAAGAAAGTCCGGCATTGAGGCTCCAATTGTTTGATGTGAGTTAACGAGAGTCGTGGAAAGGGCTTGCCAAAATACGACATGCCTGCTACAGTGTCGGAACAAATGAGAAAGTCCGACGCGCCGCCCCGCTTCCGCATAGGGAGACCAGGGCGGGCAGAAACCGCTTCCGGGGACTCTCGTTTGCCGGTTTTTTGTTAGGTTCACGCGCTTGGCGCATTTCTTCGTTGCAAGCTCCGGTACTCGACACCGTATGCTACATACGGTTTACTCCGTTCCTCGCTTGCGCCTCGAACTGCACTCAAGCGACGCAAACCTCTTTATTATGGATTGTAATCAATAATCGTGGAGCATATGGAGTACGAACTCTTGTATCTGGTGGGAGAGTCGAAGGACGCGGAACTTCCGAAAATCCGTGAGGATGTGGCGACTATCGTCCGTGAAGTCGGTGGGGAATTTCTTCCGGCCGAAACGGAAGAGAAGCGCAGTCTGGCGTATGAGATACGGAAAGAGCGTCGCGGTACGTACATCGCGCGTCGGTTCACGTTGCCGACCCGTGGTGACGATCCGTTTGTCGAGGATGCCGAATCGAAGGAAAATGCGATCGATACGATCACGCGGAAGTTGAAACTCTATCCCGGCGTGCTCCGGGCGCTCATTCTGCGCGCTGAAAAGCTTCCGGAGCTGAAACCGATTCCCCGTGAGGAGCGGCCGAAGCCTGTCCGCAAGGATTCCCGTCGTTCGTCGATGTCCTCTTCGGATCGCCGTCAGGCGGCGAAACCGGTGACCGGCGAGGAGTGGAAGGCGGAGGAACCGGAGAAGGAGGAGAAGAAAGAGGTTCCTGCGGTGAAGGAGGAGCTGGCCGAAAAGCCCCTTTCCGCCGAAGAGATGGACAAACAGCTGAAGGAAGTCCTCGATATATAATGGAGAGGTAATATCGTAAGACACAGGGAATATGAACGTGAACAAAGTGATCATCGTCGGGAGACTCACGAGGGACCCGGAAGTACGGACGACGCCGAACGGACAGAGCGTGACGAGCCTGTCGATGGCAACGAACCACACGTGGACCGACAAAAGCGGACAGAAGCAGGAGAAGACCGAATTTCATAACGTCGTACTGTGGGGACGGCTCGCGGAAATCGCGGGACAGTATCTCTCGAAGGGGCAGGAATGTTTCGTCGAAGGGCGGCTTCAAAGCAGGACGTACACCGACAAGGCTGGCGTCGAGCGGAAAACGACCGAAATCGTCGCTGAAAACATGCAGCTCGGTTCACGACCGCAGGGACAGGGGGGCGGAAGCTATGCACCCCGCCAGCAGGCCGCTTCGAAACCGGCTGCAGCCGCACCGGCTCCGAAAGAGGAGGAAATCCCGACCATCAACCTCGATGACGAGAAGGAGGATATCCGGATCGAGGATGTTCCCTTTTAAGATGACTTCATCACTTATCACCAAAGCTATGGAAGACGCAATGAGGAAGAAGCTTGAGAATCTGGACTACAAGGACGCCTACTTCCTTCGTCGGTTCCTGAATTCCCAGGGAAAACTGTATCCGCCGAAGCGGTACGGTCTGTCGGCGAAGGAACAGCGGGCGCTCGCGCTCGCGGTGAAGCGTGCCCGATATATGGGACTCATCCCGTACGTGGTCCGGTAAGATACATCCGGGCGAATGCCACCGGTTATCGGGGCGATCGTTTTCTCTCTGAAACCAATATCCTGATCTCATATGTTGACGCTTACAGACATCAAAACCGGAAAGAAGATCCTCTGGCAGGATGAGCCGTATATCGTGCTCGAATACCAGCACTCGTTCATCGGGCGCGGCGGCGCGGTCATGCGCACGAAACTCCGGAATCTCCTCTCCGGCGCCATCATCGATTATACCTTCCATGACAAGGACAAGTTTGAGGAGGCGGAGGTGACGAAATCGACCGCGCAGTACCTCTATCACGAGAACGGGGAGTATCAGTTCATGGATTCCGGAAGCTACGAGCAGTTCGGTCTCGCCGACTCGGTGATCGGCGATGCGGCGAAGTATCTCGTCGAGGGAACGGAGATCGACGTGCAGAACTGGAACGGGAAGCCGATCAGCGCGGAAATCCCGGTAAAGATGACGTTCAAGGTGGTGGAGGCGCCTCCGGGTATCAAGGGCGACACGGCTTCGGGTGGTGACAAGGTCGTCACGCTTGAGAACGGTCTTCAGATCACGACCCCGCTTTTCATCAATGCCGGCGACACCATCATCGTCAATACCGAGAAAGGGGCGTACGTCTCCCGCGCATAGGAGAAATAGCGGAGGTCGATCATTCTTTAAGGGTCGGAACCGCTTCCAAGCGGTTCTTTTTTGTGATTTTCTGCCGGGATATCCAGCTTGCCAGGATCCCAGGAATATGCGAGAATGGAGCAGGAAAGAAAGCTTGAATC
>CAYVDI010000036.1:0-9901 GCA_964450795.1 uncultured Bdellovibrionales bacterium | reverse complement strand
GATTCCGTCTCTCGAACGTATTTTGTTTCAGATGCGAAGGTAGCGCCGTATCGCTATGAAGCTCGACACGACCCCGAAAAGGACGCTCGTGATGATGATACTCGGGACGAATATCCACAGAAAGGAGGCGTAGACCTGGAAAAAGCTCTTTCCGTTCAGGATCTCCGAAAAAAGCGCGCCGATGTTCGCCGACAGGGCGTACGCCGCCACGGTAAGGAGAATGATGGTCGCCGCCGCCGCGGTCAGACCGTAGAAGATGCCTTCGAAAAAGAACGGCATCTTGATATAGAGATCGGAAGCGCCGACGAGCCGCATGACTTCGAATTCCTGCCGATGAGAGTATATCGTGAGGCGGATCGTATTGAACGTGATGAGAACGGCGATGAGGGAGAATATCCCGCCGAGGACGAGTCCAATGTTTCGGGTCCGATTCGTGAGATTTTCAAGATTCTCGATCCTCTTCTTGTTCCGCTCGTAATTCAGCCGCTCGATATCGTTCGCGTACGCCGAATCCTGGATTTTCGAAGCGATGAAATCGTAGTACGAAGGATCGGTAGCCTTGATGACCAGCGAAGCGAGAAGCGGGTTTTCACCGATTTCCCGAACAGCTTCCGAGAGCACCGGATTCCCGTCGCGGAGGAATTCCTCGAGTGCCTGATCGCGGGAGATGAAGCGTACGGAAGCGATCTCCTTCTTGGCCTGCTCAAGCTCCCCCTTGATCGTGAGAATCCGGGATTCGCTGGTTTCCGGCTTGAAGGAAACGCTGATGCTGATCTTCTCCTGAATGCTCTGCAACGAGAGGTGCCCGGCAAATCCGATCAAAGCGGCCAAGCCGATGACGAACATGGAGAGCGTGAGGACGGAAATGGTGGCGAAGGTGAGCCAGCCGTTCCGGCGGTAGTTTTCGGCGCCTTCCTTGAAGGTCCGCCAGAGTTTGATGGTTTTCATATCGTCTGTTTTTTCCGTTTTTCCGGAAGGATATACTTCCCCCGGAGCTCATCCGACACGATTTTCCCGTCATCGAGCACGATGACGCGACGATCCACCTTGTCGACGAGGCCTTTGTTATGTGTCGCGAGAATGACCGTCGTTCCTAGTCCGTTCACTTCAAGGAGAAGGTCGACGATCTCCTCGGCCGAATCCGGATCGAGATTCCCAGTCGGCTCATCCGCGATGATGATATCCGGTCGAAGGATGAGCGCGCGAGCGATAGCCACTCTCTGCTGTTCTCCACCGGAAAGCTGTTTCGGGAACTTCTTCATCTTTCCGGCAAGCCCGACGATTTCGAGGATCTCGGGGACCTCTTCCATGATTTCGTTGGTCGGTTTTCCGTATACCTCGAGCGCATAGGCGACGTTCTCGAACGCGGTCTTCTGGGGAAGCAGCTTGAAGTCCTGAAAGATGGTTCCGATGTTCCGACGGTAGTACGGAAGGTGTTTCCGGTTTATCTTCCCGATGTCGCGCCCGTTGAAGAAGATCTTTCCGGCCGTTGGTTCCTCTTCGGCATAAATAAGCTTCAGGAGGGTCGATTTTCCGGCACCGGATGCTCCGACAAGCGAAACGAATTCCCCGGGCAGGATGCTCAGGGTGACGCCGTCGATCGCCGGCGCGTCGTTCGAAAAGACCTTTGACACCTTGTCGAAGAAAACTATCGGGGTTCCCCGTTTTTCGGGTTCCCGGGCGACTTCCTTCTGTGGCGCGCGGGCATTGCGTCCAGCTGCGCCGTTGTTGGTTATGTCCATACGATGTTTTTTTACCTATGTTTCTTTCGGTGTCGCCCTGCGCCTGAGTTCGTCCTCGATGAATGTCTGCAGATCGCCGTCGAGCACCTTCTGAGCATTGCTGGTTTCCGTTCTCGTTCGATGATCCTTGACGAGCGTATACGGGTGAAGGACATACGACCGTATCTGATTGCCCCACGCGGCGCTCTTATGTTCCCCTTTCAGCTCCTTCTTTTCCGCCTCGCGTTCTTCCAGTCGTTTCGCCCAGAGCTTCGCCTTGAGAAGCTTCATGGCATTTTCCCTGTTCTGAAGCTGAGATCGTTCGCTTTGTGAACTGGCGACGATATTCGTCGGGATATGCGTTATCCGGACAGCGCTGTCCGTTTTGTTCACATGCTGTCCTCCTGCGCCGGACGCGCGGTATGTGTCGATACGGAGATCTTCCGTGCGTATCTCCACCACCTCGGAATCGTCGAGCACCGGCAGGACTTCGACGAGCGCAAAGGATGTCTGCCGGAGATCATTCGCGTTGAACGGAGAGAGTCGGACCAGACGGTGCACCCCTGCCTCTGCCTTGAGGTATCCGTAGGCATACTCGCCAGAGACCTCGATCGTCACGCTCTTGACGCCGGCTTCCGTGCCACGGGATTCGTCGATGATCGTCGCGCGGAATCCGCCGATGTCGGCATACCTGAGATACATCCGAAGAAGCATTTCCGCCCAATCCTGGGCGTCGGATCCGCCGGCTCCGGCATGGATCGAAAGAAGCGCATCCCCGCGGTCGTGTTCTCCCGAGAGAAGCATCTTGAACTCCCATTCTCCGAGCTCTTTCTCGAGCGATGCGATATCGGATCGAAGTTCCGTTTCGGCTTCGTCTCCGAGATCGGGAATCGATACGAGTTCCTGGATGTCCGCGATCGCGACCTTGAGATGCTCGAACGCGGATCGCTCCTTTTCGAGCATTTCCAGCTCCCGGAGAATCTTGGCGGCTATCGCCGGATCGTTCCAAAGATCGGGTTGACCGCTTTTCGCCTTGAGTTCCTCCCGACGCGCGTCCTTTCGGGGCAAGTCAAAGATAGTCCTGCAGGCGCAGGAGTTTTTGTTGAAGAGCCGCTATTGTCTCACTGAATCCTTCCATATGATAGCTCGTCCAGTATATCATGATTTTTTGGAAAGAAAAAAGCCGGTATACCGCATCCCGGCTCTTCATGGAAATAATTCCTTGTATTCAAAGGTCGCGCCAACCATCTTCGCGAGCTTCGAAAATTCCTCGCGCGCAAGGCTTACGACTGTCCGATCGAAGATGACCACGCGAAGCTTCCGTTCGGAAAACTGCCGATCGAGGGCATCCGTATCTTCCTCGATATGGAGCATGTTATCGACGGAAAGAAGCGTTCGTTCGCTTCTGTCTATCACGATCGAAAACGCCTTCAATTCCGAACGCTCCACAAGACACGGGATAAGCCTGTACGCTCCTTCGTATCGCCGACTCACCCAAAGTGTCTGCTGTCGGATAGACCACCAATGCTTCTCCTTGCCCGCTTCGATCCTTGAAACGATCGCGTCAAGCGTGTTAAGGATCGCATGCATGACCTGGTACTCAAAAAGCAGTCTGGTTGCCATGGCATCCTCCGATGATTGAAAGAACGACTTTCCCAGGATTCTATATCCATTCCGTAAATAATGGAATTGACAGGACTGTGGAAATATAGCGCCCTATTCGGACCGAACGCGTCTTCCTTGCCAATATCGCTCTTTTTCGCTATTCTTCTTCCGTGATTGCCAGCGTAGCTCAGTCGGTAGAGCGGCGCACTCGTAACGCGCAGGTCACCAGTTCAATCCTGGTCGCTGGCTCCAAAAAGGAAAACGCCCCTATCAAGGGGCGTTTTTTCTTCAGACTCTTTCCGCTTTTCCTCTACTTTTCCATCTGCTTGTCGATGGCGGATTTGAGATCTGCATACTGGATCGCTCCGGCGAAGAACTCGTCCCCGACGAAAATTCCGGGAGTTCCGTCGACACCGAACTTCGCCGCTTCCGCGGAATCGGATGCAACCTTGTCGGCATACTTCTTGCTGTCGAGGCAGGTGTTGAAATCCGCTGTCTTGAGACCGAGCTGGCGCGCGTAGTCCTTGAATTTCTGGGTCCCCTTCGTGTTCCCCCACTCCGCCTGCTTATCGAAGAGGGTGTTCATGAACGGGGCGAATTTTCCCTGCTCGTTGGCGCATTCGGACGCGAGCGCGGCATTCTGTGATTGCGGATGAAAGGAGAGCGGGAGATGTTTGTAGACATAGGCCACCTTGTCACCGTATTCGGAGAGCATCTGCTTCACCGACGGATGGAACGCTTTGCAGTACGGGCACTGGAAATCGGAGAATTCGACGATTTTCACCTTTGCGTCACGCGAACCGATGACGATGGAGTCATCCTTCAGTTCCGGAAGCGAGAGATATTTTCCGGGTTTCAGCCCCAGGCGACCGGTATCGAGAAGATATTTCCCTTCCTTCTCGTTGAAAATCTCCGAAGCGACACCGTAAAAATCGGTACTTGCAACGTCCTTCGAGAAAACGAATGCCGGAAGCGTTGTGATACCGAATTTCTCGACGAGCGCCTTTCCTCCATCGGTGTCCGCCTCGACCGGAGTCGCCTCCATAGTCGGAAGGATGCGTCGAAGCCAGACGAGCGCCTCATCCGGAGCGCACGCAGTACATGTGGAATCCGTCACTACCTGCACCGAAACCTTCGGATCGGCATAGGCGACCCAGGTTTTCCCTGCCGCCTCCAGAATGGTGTTTTCGCGAACCGCGCGCGGAGAGAACCCTTCCCGGGAAACAAGCTGTCCGATGTCCACGAAAATGCTTCCGATGAACATGCCCGCGAGCAGGATGACCGCCGAGGTGAGATTCTTCATGCGATTGTCCGATGCATGAACCCCGTCCATTGCTTCGCCCGCCTTCTCTTCGAACGCCTCCTCTTCAAACGATGGTGCCGACATAGCGATTTCTACAGATTGATTAATATTTTCCGGTTTGGATCCGATGACGACTTCCGCGTGCTTCTGTCGCTCAGCGATGACATCTGTCGCGGCAGGAGCCTGTTTCGTATCGGTGGTTTCCATTTCCTGCTCCATCATCCGATGATCTATCGGGCCCTGGTGAGGATTCTGCCCGTACTTCCTGAATTTTTTCTTGTGGCTCATAACATTGTGTCCATGACCGGGTCTCACCTACTGCGAACAGGAGCCGCCACCGGTGGGAGTACCGGAAAACGCCGATCCGGAACCTCTTTTTGCCACCTCTTTCTGGAGCTGGATAAGATCGTACGCCTTGTCGTTCTTTGCCGTGTAATCGCGATATCCGATCACGAAACGGCCGTTTGCGGCTGTCTTTATGCCGAATCCGATGATGAGTCCGACCACGAAGATGAGTACGATCCGTTCCTTCGGCGAAAGCCTCTCGAACGATGCTTTCACGCGCTGGCATATCGGACGCACGCGTTCACGCATGGTCCGCTTCGCGATTTCCGCGACGAACACTTCCTCCGTCTGCGCTTCGTGGACCAGTTCCTTCGTTTCCTCTTCGGCGCCCTTCCGTATCGACTTGATTTTTTCCGATGCACGTGCGATGACCGCCTTCACTTTCGTGATGATATCCTGCATACGTTGTGCGATTTGCTGATTATTTCTTCGGTGGTGCATGATACCATGCCGCTGGTGCCTGTACAATTGACAAAATGGCTGAAATATGCTAATTTTCATGAGTTAGAAACGGATCTTTCACAAAGGAACGCGACATGATGCAGACTTTCTCAAGTTTCGCGAGAACGACCCGGAAATTCCTATCCGGTGCGATCGGAATCGGCGGCAGGTATGTGTGCAATAACCGGTTTGCGGCAACGCTACGACGAAGAATCGACGAGGCGTACGTCTATGGCGTGCGCTACCATCCGGGAACATGCCATATGAAGACGGGTGTGCTCGACGCCTTTTGGGTACTTGCCGATACGCTGGAATTCCTCCAAAAATACCCCGGATACATAGGGAGCTTCCGGAGGTGTTTCGTGAGACTCGACGAGATTTCCGCTTGGGTCAACAGGAATATCTTCCAAGGGATGGCGGAGAGTAAGGGAAACTTCCCTTATCGGGATTTCGGGACGAGCAATCAGCACGAACTTGAGATGGTGCTCACCGCATTCAGGCTGACGACGGAGAGATGCCGTCGCAACGAATCCCTGATCGTGACGGTGCTCCCTTCCAGAAGAAACCGTCGGTGATCCGCGCAAAAAACGAAAGGCTCCTTGCGGGGCCTTTTCTCTTTCTTAGAAACTATCCAGAATCGAATCAAGATCGTCGATATTTTTCGATCCGAGACCGTGTATCTTCGGCGATGGATGCAGGAGTTCCTCTTCGACCCGTCTTTTCGCCTCATCGGGGCGCATGTGATGTAGGATATTGCCATTCACCGCGACATTCGGCCCCATGCCGCAATACCCCATACATTGATCGGTCCTCTCGATAGTTGCAGGAAGACCCTCCCGGTTTTCAAGGGCGGACAGAACGCCTTTGCTCCCCCTTGCGCGGCACTTCTCGCTCAAACACACCTTCACGACGTTCGTTTCCATAAAATCATCCGTTATCTCGTTGTTGACTTGTCCGCCTAGGCATAGTACAAAATCAGGAAGCTCTTTTCAAATATTTTTCCTATCCACCACAGAGGAGAATCCAAAATGGGAAATTCGAGCATAGGCTGTTATACCATTCTCGACTTCTTTCTTACGATACCGATCCGGAAAACGATTCAGGAAAAACCCGTGGGATCAGATCCGAAACTGTTCCACGCTCTGCTTAGACACCTCCTGGAGACCACTCAGATCGAAGTCATCGAGTCAGGCTCCCACTGGTTCGTGTCATCGAGCGCAAGCCGAGAAAACGGGGAACCGATCATTTTGGGATACTTTGAGGTCATCGACATCGGCGACAAGTATTGGGCTTTCCGGAACAGTTTCATAGCAAGCCCGGAAGTTGGGCGCGATCTCGCTAAGTTCATAAACGAAAAGGCTCTCTTGCTCGGACGTCGGATACAAGTCGTCCGGTCAAAAACCTGACACAGGACACGCAAAGATAAATATATCCACCGAAACGGCTCGGAAATTCCGAAGCCGTTTTTTTATTTCTCAGGGTATCGTTCCGGAGATATCATCGCGAGGAGCTCGTGTCTCCCTTCGCCGGTTTTCGCGGAATAACGCACCACCGCGCAATCCGGGAACTCCGACGAAATATCGCGGATATGATTCACGATATCATTCCTTTTCCCTTTGTCCGATTTGTTCGCGACGACGATCACGGTCCGATTCGCGGCACGGAGCAGGTCGATCATTTCCCGATCCGAATCCTGTATGCCGATATTGGCATCCACGATGACCGCGGCCCGATCGATTCTGGCTTCAGGCGCTGTTATATACCACAGGAGATGTTTCCTGATCTTTTCCCGCTTCGAGGCGGGAAGCTTTGCGTATCCGTATCCTGGCGTATCCGCAAGATGCCATGAACCGTTCACGAGGAAATAATTTATCTCGGTCGTCCGACCCGGCTGAGAGCTCGACCGGGCGAGATCTTTCTGTCTCGCGAGCGAATTTATGACGCTCGATTTCCCGACATTCGAACGGCCGAAAAACGCCGTCGTCGAAAGCGACGGCTGTGGCAATCCTTCGGATCCGATGACGCCTTTGAGAAATTGTGTCGACGTGATCTCTTTCATATGAAATCCGGGAATGAAAATCCGCCTCCTGGTTCGGGGGCGGGGTGCCGAAGGGTCATTTCTGTTTCGTCGGCAGTTGATGTGCGGCGGCCTGGACAGTGAACGCAGTCCAGACGACCATGGAATGCATCGCCGCGACCATACTCAAGGCGGCGAACGTGGCGGGAAGGTACGGGTTCCAGAACATGCTCGACTCCTTTCGTCTGTTTGGAACACGACCATTATGCCATATATCAACAAAAAATGCAATATAGAAAAGCAAAGGGCCCTTCCTTTTCTGGAAGGGCCCGGCGACCGGACTAGCGGACGGGACTCATGATTTTGGCAAGCTCCTTATGCCAGTCGTCCAGGATATCGCCGTCCGAAATACGCTCACGCACACGGACGAGGAGATCCGATGTCCGATAATTGTGGAGCGAATCGAAACAACAGCAGTCGTGGTAGCAGCCCCCTGGATTCTCGAAATAGTCGACGGTACCGCTAGCGAGGAATACGAGCTGGATGATGTGCTTACAGCAAGTGAGCGCTCGAGGCGACTCCTTGTGCAGATCGATATACCCGAGAAAATCCTCGAGAGTTCCGAAGGTCGGATGTGACAATACGGATACGGCGGCTTCCATGACCAATCCCCTTTCTTCTCTGGTCGTTGAAAAAAAGAACACGACGACATTCAACAAAAAAATCGACCAATTGTCAAGAGGAACGCCCTATCACGAGGTGCGCGTCGATCGCGTAGGAGCCGGCTGCCCTTTCTGCTGTGGGACAATCGACGGACTGTTCCCCGACGCGGTCTGTGATACGGTTTCCGTATTCGCGGCAACGGTGGCCTGTTGTACGGAGAGTTGTTGTCTGTTTTGGTCGCTTTGCCTGAGACCGAAGGCGATAGCGCCACCGCTGATGACAACAGCCACTGCGGCGATCGTCAGGAGAATCGATTTCTTCATATCGTTGTTTCTTATTTTCCTTGTACATTCATGCTACGGATGCCTCGCAGGAAAGTTTTCGCTCATATCGGGCACCGATTGACAGTCTCTTCTTGTGGCGCTACCATCGTCGCAAGCACTTTTAAAGAGGAGACGGCGATGGAATTCATCACCGGAATCGATGATTTCAGGGTCGGCATGCCCGTCGAATGTTTCTACAACGGGAAACTGCTCGACGATTATGTGGTTATCCAGGTACGGGCCGGAAGCGATTCGGAGAAGCCGAGCGTGATGATGATGAGCACCATCGTTTCGCCTGGAAACAAGTTCCGATTTTCCAATGCGCGGCTCTGGAGCCAGTGTGGTCGGACCGACGAATGGCTGCATATACGCGAGGAATCACCCGGCAAGGAGGCGTTCAGCCAGAGCGAACTCCCCTACAAATTCAGGAAGCACTGAAAATACGAAACGGCGAGGTCGAATGACTCGCCGTTTTTTTTCAGCCCTTGTCTATTACTCTTTTTCTTCGATCGGTTTTGCGTCGGAAACCAACTCGTCAGCAGCGTCTCCCGAGACACTGCTTTCGGGTTTAATTTCAGTACCTTTCGGAGTTTCCGGTTCATTGGTCGATGGTTGCTCCGGTTTCGGCGGTACGAGATTGACGGAGGCGGCTATCGCGAGAATCGCGGTGAACAGAAACGGTATCTTGGTATGCGGGATGAAATCGGAGAGGAATCCGTAGATGAGCGGAGCGGTCATAAGATAGAGACCGAGCTTGTACGACTGACCATAGGTGAGGTCGACACTCCGAATCTTCCCGATCACCCAAACGACGAGCGCCCCGAAAACGAGGTAGAAAAGGTACCCGGCCATGAAGACAGGAAAGAGGATAAACGGAAGAAGCAGGAACATCCCGATCACGATCGGCTTCAGGATCGAGATGAGCTTGTCCGCGTATGATGCGAGAACTCCCTTGTTCAGAGTGAACGGCGTTCGGATCCGACTATCGAACGGTTGAATCTCGATTTTCCCCTTTCTGGTGTCGTTTATCCAGAGAGAATCACCCGCAAGGATGACGCTCGTATCATATCGTCCGAAATCCGCGGGAGTGACGGGGCTCTTCGTGCTGATCACGACAAGATTCGCCGGAGTCCTCTCGCTCCCCGGTTCGGCGGCGGTATTCCGGAATTCTTTCGGGGTCGGGATGAAATACGGCTCCTCGACATTCGAAGTGACGCGACCGTCACGATAGTCGAGAACAAGCTCGTCGGGATAGATGGAGAGAGCGGTATCCCGCAACTCGCGGATATCACCCGTTCTCGAAGCCCAGGAGAAAAAGGACACACCGAGCCATACGGTCGTCACGACCGACGCTATCAGCACGAGAAGCGCGAAGTATTTTAGCGCTTGGGATGCCCTTGCATCCTTCGCTTCACGATAGAAGGACGGATCGTGCAGGCTCGCTCGGATGGTTCGAAAGAATTTCATAACGGATCGCTTAGCG
>CAYVDI010000035.1:6047-10123 GCA_964450795.1 uncultured Bdellovibrionales bacterium | reverse complement strand
GTAGCTCAGTCGGTAGAGCAGTGGCCTTTTAAGCCAACGGTCGAGGGTTCGATCCCCCCCGCACCCACAACTTGACGTCTGAATAATTTCGTGTTTGAATGTCGCGAAGCGATCCGCTTTTTTCGTTTTTTCACAAGGAGGGCCGAGTCATGCCTGTATTCGATACCATTTTGTTCGTACTGCACAATCCGACCGACCGGCGCGGTGACGGAGCGCCGAAGGTGATGTACCGCATCTCATGTCGTCTGATCAGACCGATTGCGGAACTCAGGCAGGACAAGAGCTGTCCGCTCGATGAAGCCGTGAACGAGGTGATCATCACGATGTGCGTCGAACCGGACGAGATCTCTGTAAAAGAGACGTTCGACATCTGTTCGCGGTGTGGCGCGGAAATGCATGACAGCGAATGCGTCACCTGCGCGCCGACGATTCGTCACGAAAAAGGTTTTGCCGGCGAACTGGTTGTCCCGCTGAAGGTCGAGGAGTTTCTAGGAAAGTTGGGTCATTCGTTTCCCATCGATCCGGATTTCGCTAGGAAACACGCGCGCAACGAATGGGAAAACGGGCAGCGGGCAGGCGAGACCTTCTCCGTGCACCGCGGCGGTATGGCGGCGGCCTAGGTGGCTTCCTGACAGCCGTAGCGACATATCTGTGCCGGGTCCGATCATCGGACTCGGTTTTTTGTTTTCTTCCGGGCTTTTTGATATACTCGGAAAAAGTCACAATCATATGAAAAAACTGAGGTTTCTTCCGGTGTTGGTGTTCGCGCTTGCTCTTTCCGGCTGTTCGGTGGTTCCGCAGGTTCCGAAAGTGAATCCGGGGACATCCGATGTGCCGGAAGGTCTTTCGCAGAATCTCGACAAAGGCAGTGTCTGGAAGAGCGACGACGGCGGCGGAACGTTCTTCTCGCAATCCAAGATCAACGAGACGGCGCGTATCGAAAAGGCCGATATCCTTTCGATCGCCTATCACCCGTCGAAGCCGGCGACGGTCTTTGTCGGGACCGTGGAAGACGGGATATTCAGCACCGACAACGGCGGTGATACCTGGAAGCAGATAGTCTTCCCACCGAAGAAGATCTACAGTTTCATTCCGGACAAGAACGACCCCGATCATCGGATGTTCGCTTCCGGTGTGCTTGGGAATCAGGGGAAGATGTTCAGGACGGACAACGGCGGCGAAACCTGGAAGGATATCTACTCGGAGCCGGGCCAGGGGACGTTCGTGTCGGCCCTTTCCCAGCACTTCGCCGATCGGAACGTCATCTTCGCCGGAACGAGCTCCGGAACGGTGGTGAAGAGCGTCGATGGCGGAAATACCTGGAGGAATATCGGCAACAAGATAGACGGATCGGTTTCCGATATCGCATTCGACGCGACGAAGAAGATGGTGACGTACCTCCTCGCCATGGGACAGAAGCTGTACTATTCTTCGGATGGCGGTGCGCAGTGGATCGATTGGGAGGATGCGAAACAGAAGGAGGTCCAAGCGATCCAGGAAGCGGCGACGAAGCTGTCGATGAAAGGCGATCAGAAGGGTGCGCAGAAGAAACAGGAACAGGCGCAGAAGCTTTCGGAAAGGAATCAGAAGAACCGGATGCCGCAGAATATCGTCTCCATCGCGGCGGATCCGAACGTGTCCGGAACCATCTACGCCGGGACGGGATCGGGGCTCTTCCGCAGTCCGGATTACGGGAAGTACTGGTACGAGATAAACATCATCGAGAGCGCGAAGACCTTTCCGATCCGATCCATCGCGGTGAACCCGAAGAATTCGAGGGAAGTGGTGTTTGTCTCCGGGAAGGCGTTCTACAAGTCGGTGAACGGCGGCGAAACCTGGGCGATCACCTCGCTCGGAGTCGATCGCGACGCGTCGTTCGTCGCGTACGATCCGTTCGATCCGAAATACCTTTTCATCGGACTTCGGAAATTCCAATAAGTTCCCAATCATTATCAGCATAGCGTATGGGTGTGAAGGAAATCATCGACGGGAAGGAAGTCTCGTTCCGGGCGGCCGTAGAGCATTTTTCAGGGGAAGCGGCAAAACTCCGTACCGGACGGGCGAATCCGTCGATCGTCGAGGACGTGCTTGTCGAATGCTACGGATCGAAGATGCCCATTCAGCAGATGGCGAGCATCACCGTTCCCGAGCCACGTCTCATCGTGATCGCTCCGTGGGATCAGGGGAATGTCGCGGCGGTAGCGGATGCCATCCGATCCTCCGATCTCGGCCTGAACCCGGCGGATGACGGACATGTGATCCGTCTCGCGCTTCCGCCGCTTACCGAGGAGCGCCGCAAGGAGCTTGTGAAAACGCTTAACGCCCGCGCGGAGGATGCCCGTGTCTCGATCCGTACGATCCGCGAGGATATCTGGAAGGATATCCAGGATCTCGAAAAAACCGGCGAAATCGGCGAGGACGAGAAATTCAAGGGGAAGGACGATCTCCAGAAGGAAGTCGACCGATGGAACGCGGAACTTGAAACTCTGCGAAAGAAGAAAGAGGAGGAAATCCTCACCGTCTGACGATCCGACGCTTCGATTTTGATATTCATACCGCCTATGTCTTTTCTTACGATACTGCTGTTCCTCCTCCTTCTCGGCGTTCTCGTGTTCGTGCACGAGATGGGACATTTCCTGACCGCGGTCCGGAACGGCATCAAGGCTGAGGAGTTCGGATTCGGATTTCCGCCGCGCCTGGTCGGCGTCGTCAAGGACGATCAGACCGGAAAATGGAAGGTCATCTGGGGCGGTAATCACGTGCACGGAAAAAATACGGTCTATTCGTTCAATTGGATCCCATTCGGCGGGTTCGTCCGTATCAAGGGGGAGGATCAGAATGCCACCGTAGAACCCGATAGCTTTGCGGGAAAGCCGGCATGGACCAGGATTAAGGTGCTCGGCGCGGGTGTTTTCATGAATTTCGTTCTCGCGTGGGTGCTTCTCTCGACCGTACTTCTGCTCGGATTTCCACAACCGGTCACCGAGGAGAATCGGGATCGGGCGGGAAAAGTGGATATCCAGATCCTTTCGGTCGCCAAGGGATCGCCTGCGGAAAGCATGGGTATCAAGCCTGGCGATCGGGTGCTTGCCGTGGACGGTGTGGCGATGACCGATCTGAAACAGGTTCAGGATGCGATCCGGGCGAAACGGGGCATGCAGGTTTCTTTGGAATTGGATCGGTTCGGGAAGGAGATGACGCTTTCCGGAGTGCCTCGTTCCGAGGCGCCGGAAAAGGAAGGCGCTTTGGGCATATCGTTCGCGGAAACCGCCGTTATCAGGTATTCCTGGTATGAGGCTCCCATCCGTGGGGCGCAGGCGACCTATCATACGACCGGAGCGATCCTCTCCGCGCTCGGCGGGATCGTGAAGCATCTTTTTGTCGGGGAAAAGGAAAGCGTGGATGTGGCGGGACCGGTTGGCATCGTCGTCATGACGAAACAGATGAGCGACCTCGGACTGCCATATCTTCTCCAATTCGCTGCGATTCTTTCGATTAATCTCGGCATCTTCAACATCCTGCCATTCCCGGGACTCGACGGCGGGCGGATCCTCTTCATCCTTATCGAGAAGCTGAAGGGTTCGCCGGTCAAGGAGGCGGTGGAACAGTGGTCGCATACGATCGGGTTCCTGCTCCTTCTCCTGCTCATGGTGCTTGTCACCATAAAGGATGTCTCCCAATTCGGAATTCTCGAGAAAATCGGACGTATCTTCTGATGAAACGTTGCTCAGGAAAGAACGAAAAGTCCCCGGTAGACGGGGATTTTTGTACTTGACAAAATTGAGAATATGGATTATAATAGCAAGTCTTGAAAGTGTAAGACTATCTGAAACACGTATGATGAATGGATGGGTCATTTCCGCGTTCCGTGAACGTGCTGGGAGTATCGTGCTCTCCGGCCTTCTTTTCGGTGCGCTTTCGGTCGGGCTTTCGGTTTTCCTGAGCCCGAAATACGTCGTCCGTACCGACTATCTCGTGAGCCAGGAAGATGCGGCGACGAAGGATTATTACGCGTTGTCCCGCTCTGCCGAGTATATGGGGAAGGTGTTGACCGAAGTCGCCGGGAGTGAGCGGTT
>CAYVDI010000035.1:0-5947 GCA_964450795.1 uncultured Bdellovibrionales bacterium | reverse complement strand
ATCGGCATTCTCGGATCCCGTGGGAACCGTTTCCTGCGGGAGCGAGAGAATCGATGGTCGGTTCTCGGCACCTTGAAAATCTGTTCGATCAATTATCTTAGGAGGCTGTCATGAAAGCGATGGTTTTGGTTTGGTGGTTTGTCGTTGCGATCCTTTCCGGTTGTGCGACCGCGCCGAACACCATCCGTCTTTCGGATGGCCAAGGTGAAAAGGTGCAGGTCGTACGCGAGATGGCTATCGATCCGGTGATGTTCTCCGGGTTGCCGTGGACCGACGATCTGCAAAGTGGACGGTTCGTGACCGTTATGGGCACGTTCCCTCAGACGCCCGAAAGCTACGCCGAGTGGGATCCCTTGCGGATCCGGTATCAGGCGCACGCGATCGGTGCGGATGGCAAGGAATACGTCGCGCATGCGGTGTTCGCGGGCTATATCGCCTGCGTACCGCGCTTCTTCGTGTTCGTCGAAGGCTTGCAAGAGCCTCTGGCGGACGTGAAGGCGATCACGCTCTCCACGCTTCTCTCCCGCGCATACGATTTGCACGGTCACGAGGTGGCGTTTGATGCGGCGAAGTTCCAAAGCGACGCCGCGTATCGGAGGGAAGTGATCGGGCGCGACGGGACTCCGCTTGCTGCGGTCCGTCCTGTCCGAGGGATGCGTCAGGCGTTCGACGGCTGGAGTGTCTACGACACGAAAGCCGGTCGGATCGTGACGCCGCTCGATACGGAGAAGGTGAAGTACCTTGCCGGTATCAACCCCCAGTACTCGTATTGGGAGAAGGTGACCGGCACGACCCGTGCCGCCGTGAGTCCGGATTACATCTCGACCGCGATCGGTGCCGTGTTCGATCTCATCTCCGCCGGTCAGGCCAAGTCCCACGGGTTCGATTCCGGATCCGTGCAGTCTCGGTCCCGGCAGGGATACAACATCGCGGCTCTGCAGGCCCTGCGTGATGCGGGGCAGAAGAGCTGTGTCGTTTCCGAAAGGAGCAAGCCATGACGTTTCTTGCAGGATTGCGGGGACGTCGTCAGGCGTCCGTCATTTCCCATCGAAGATCCCGGAAGGAGGGAATCATGAAAAACTGGAGTCGGGTCGGCCTTATCGCCGGCATCATGACTTTCGTTCTTTCCCCTCTCCTGATCGAGTGGGGGAACGAGAGTTTCTTCAAGGAGGAGCCGCTCGCCAAAGTTTCCGCGATTGCGGAAGCGAAGGCGGAAGTCGCTCCGAAACCTCAACAACCGAAAGCGGCTGAGGCGCCGAAACGCAGTCTGTCCGTGCATACGGTCGTTCGGGGGGATACCCTGATCGGTCTGTACGGATCCGACTGGCGGAAGGTAGCCGACGGAAATGCGCTGGAGCGGCCATACACGATCCGTGTCGGTCAGCATCTGGTCGTTCCCGAAGGTGTCCGTCCCGTATCGCATCGCTCCGCCAAGCCCGCCGTCGCGGAAAAGGGTTTCCGCACGGTCGACTGCTCGAAGAAACCGAAAGGGTTCTGCGAGTGGACGAAGCCCGGAGGCAACAAGTTCCGCGGCAAGGGCGACAGCATCTGGGCGCTGACGCATCAGTTCGGCTTCACGCAAGACGAGGCGATGGAAGCGGTTGCCGGCATTGAGGACGGTCAGGAAATGCTGATCGCGAGACATCGATCCATGTACCGACTGTCGTTCGGCAAGAACGATCTGTGGGAAGGAAAGATCATCCTTCGTGCCGTGTCTCAGAAAGCCATGAAGTATGTGACCAAGAGCGGGAAAATCATTTACCGTTTCGAGGTCTGTGGTAACTGGGCGCAGCTTTATCCGGAAGATTCGCATCCGATGCGGCGCGTCGAAGTTTCTCCTCCGCCGACGTACGCGACGGTCATCGTCGATGAGCCGAAGCAAGCCGAACCCGTGGAACCGAAAGGGACTCCGGACGGCGGGATGAAACCTCTCTCCGCGTTTCCCGTCGAGAACGAACTCGAATGGGAACTGATCGCCGGTGCGGGCGTGTGGGACAACAACCTCGCGCACGGACAGTGGCAATATGCGGAAGGCGCCATCACCAAGAAATTCGGTGACGGGTACTCGGCGGGTCTTGGGTTCTTCGGAATGCAGGGCCGCGGCGAGAGCGAAACCTCCGCCTACACCTGGAAGGAGCATGCCGGATTCGGTCCGCAGCTCGTGCTCAAACGGAATTTTTCGAAAGAGCAGGAGTTCGACGGCGTGAAGGCGGCGCTCCCGGCCGGATGGAGTCTCAAGCTCCGCTGGCTTCCGAACGACTATGTCGACGGCGGCAATCCGGACTCCGGATACCACATGACCCAGCGCGGACAGAAGCTCGGCCTCTACGGCGAGTACTTCGAGCGCACGAGCCCTGATTGGATCATGGGCGCGACGGCGGAAGTGTGGGATTACCGGAACGGCCGTATCCAATCCACCTGGGCCGGTGACAAACCGCAGGATCGGGGGAATTGGAATGCGAACGCCTATGCGCAGTACCGTATCGATGATGACTGGCAGGCGAGGGGAATCCTCGGCGTGTCCCATCAGAACTGGGACGAGCTGAACTACCTCAACGCCGCGGTCGAGATGCGGTGGAAAGAAACCATCATGTTCGGTCCGCGCCTGTCTCTGGCACTCAACAAGCCGGAGGCGTACCGCGATGTCTCGCACGGGGACCTGACCACGCTGGGCGCGTTCATCCGCGCCGAGTTCGGTGGGCTCATCCGTGTCAAAGACCGCGAAGAGCGCGAAGAAAGCGTCTCGTATGTGGGCCCGGTGACGGAAACATCGGCGGATCCTCTGCGGACGGATTGATCGAAGAAAGAATATGGCGCGTGTTTCGGAACTCCAACACGCGCTTTTTATTTGTGTACCACACGCCTCCATCCCCGGACTTCCCTTCCCGGGGTCGGGATTTCTTTGGTAAGAAATCCCTCATGATGTCGCCGGTCGCGGCCTCAAGACCCCGGAAAGGTAAGATCCGATACGGAGGCTTCAATCATTCGTTATGCTTCGTCGCCAACCAGGGTGTCTCCCGTCCAGCGGGAACCGCACTCTGCTCGAGCAAGCCGGTTCTTTTCTCAAAAAATCTCCTCTGGATGCCGATGAGTGAGGGAGATTTTTTGAAAGAAAAGACCGTGCGGTGAGGGTGTGGTCGTGGATGGGAGGCACCCTGGTGGGGTGACACGTTTGAAGGTAAGGAGGTTCACTTGACAAAAATGAGAAAAGGGTGTATGATGGGGTGTTCCCAAGTTTTGGAGTTCCTCTCCAAGCGGGGGGAACTGCTGTACATTTCCAACTTTTGCCAAGGAGGCAAATCATGAAAAAACTCTTGTTGGTTGCTCTTGCCGCGATGTTCGCGATGCCAGCCCTCGCCGCCCTCGCGGATACGTTCCGCGCCAATGGCGCGGTCATCACCGCCGTCAAGGACGGTGACACTCGCAAGGTGAGCTGGAAGAACGTCACCGTCGACGCCGCCGACTTCTACGTCGGCCATGGGAAGAAGGATGGGTATGTCTATACCCTGAATATTTCCCAGAAGGGTAATCTGGACTTGTTCCAGGTTCCCAAGAACGGGAAGCGTTTCCAGCTGAAACAGGCCGGGAAATGGGTCTACATCAGCCCTGATGGCAACGACGGGTTGACCCTCGTCAACGTCCGCCGGGTCTGTGACGACCCGCGCGGCTGCGCCCTCGAAGTCATCGAGTGATGCGCAGCCTGACAAGCCTCGGAATCCTAACGGATCCCCGAGGCTTTTTTCTTTGTAAAAATCCTTGATTTTTTTGATGAATTGTGGTATGGTTCGTATTCAGAGGTGATTTTTTATGGGAACATTTTTCGATAAAAAGCAGAAGACGGACATGCGGGCGATTTTTCTGCTCGTTCTCTTTCTCGGGGGCTATGCGCTTTCGGGTGCTTTCGGTCTGTCGTCGCTCCTTCTGTTTCTCGGACTCGTGCTTCCTGCGGCGGTACTGGCGTTCCTGTTTCCGCGCGCGGGCTTCCTTGCATCGGT
Organism: uncultured Bdellovibrionales bacterium; assembly: GCA_964450795.1. Classification (GTDB taxonomy): domain Bacteria; phylum Patescibacteriota; class Minisyncoccia; order Moranbacterales; family UBA1568; genus JAGOTT01. The sequence goes on along the minus strand of CAYVDI010000035.1, from coordinate 1,952 downwards.
CGTGCTGACGGTCTTCTTCGAGCGTTTTTACACGCTTCAGCCGATTCTGGTCGATAGCGGAACCTACAAGCTCTATCCGCTCGATGTCATCCTTGCCGTCTCGTTTTTCTCTGTGTTTCTTTTGTGGTTTGCGGAGCGGAAGCGGTCCGAGGCAGCGCATCTTTCGTCGACAGGGAAGATGCTTGTTCTTTTCTTCGTATTCACGACGGTGGTGTTTCTGGCGAGTATCGCCGGGTTCTCGGATACGAACATCGCGACGGCGTTCTCCACGTGGAAGAACTACGTCTTCTACGGCATGCTGTTCTTCTTCGTCCCGCTCGTGCTCCGGAGTCGGGAGGATGTGAGTCTTCTTTCGAAAGTATTTTTTTCGGGCATCGCGATCACGACAGTGTTCCTGGTCATCGGGATCGCCCGCGGCGGCGGACTGTGGACCGAATATACGCCGCTCTCGACGCCGGGAACGAGATTTCTCGCGTTCCCGCACGCGTTCTATTTCTCGCTCGCGTTGCTCGTGCTCGTCTTTTCCGCGGGAACGTGGATAGACGATGTCCGGTTGCGCCGGAGGAACTTCGTCTTCATGTCCGTGCTCGTGGCGGGCATACTCGGTTCGCTCATGCGGCATCTCTGGCTCGGTATCGGAGCGGTGCTCGCGTTCGGGTTCGTCTTCTCTTTCCGGAATTACCGGAAACGACTCGTGCGCATAGCCTCTTTCTTTATTGGTAGCGGCGTCCTTCTCGCGCTCGCGGCTTTTTCCCTGACGGAGCTCTTCCCGATGAGCGATATGGCGCGGAACACCCGATACGTCTCCGAGGTCGTGTCGAGCCGTCTCTCCTCGATCGGGAATTCGTATGATGAGAGCTTCGCGTGGCGCGAGCAGGTCTGGGAAAGCGCACTCGCCAGGTTCTGGGAACATCCGGTTACGGGAATCGGATTCGGGGTGCGCGTGCCGGTCGAGCTCGGGGAATATCGGTCGTATGTCGAGGTCCGGGACATGCATAATTCCTGGCTCGCGCTTCTCGTGCAGACGGGGGCGGCCGGGGTCGTGCTCATGCTCGGCGCCGTCGGGACGATTCTTGTCAGACTGACCCGCCGATGCGGTGATGCGTTTCTCGACACCGCACGAAGCGCCCTGTTCGGGCTCATCGTCTTCCAGTGCCTCGTGCTGTTTTCCCAGCCGTATCTTGAGACGAACCTCCTCGGTATGTTTTTCTGGATCACGCTCGGGGTTTCGGAGGCGGTCATCCGCATCGGCGGCAAGCCGAAGAAAACGGGAACGGTATGAGGATCATCGAAGTCAACAAATTCTTTCATGAACGACGCGGTGCTGAACGACACTTCCTTGATCTTATCGCGCTTCTCCGGTCGCGCGGTCACGAGGTCGCGGTCTTTTCCATGGACCATCCGAAGAACGCCGGAACGCCGTTTCGGAAATATTTCGTGAGTCGGGTCGGATACAATCGGGACGATTCGGCGCTTCGGCAGAGGATCGTCGGTGTCGGGCGCCTCTTCTGGTCATTCGAAGCGCGGCGGAACATGAAGAAGCTTCTCGATGATTTTCATCCGGATCTCGTCCATATCCACAACGCGTACCATCAACTCTCGCTGTCCTTTCTGCCGATCGTGCGGAAGCGGGGAATTCCGATCGTCATGACGGTCCATGACTATCACATCGTCTCACCGGATAAGGACGCGTATCACGGCACCGTCGGCCGATCATACTGGCGGTTCCTGTTTGTCCGGAAGTACGGTTTCGGGAAACGGTTTCTGCTCGTGTTGAAATCGTATTGGGAGCGGATGTTCGGATTCGGCGATATGATCGATCGATTTCTCGTGCCGTCCCGATTCGTCAAAGAAGCGCTCGTTCGCGGCGGTATTCCGGAGGGGAAAATCGCCGTCATTCCACATTTCGCGGTTTCTTCGGACCCGAAAGAGATGCCGAACAGCGCTCCATC
>CAYVDI010000034.1:0-10290 GCA_964450795.1 uncultured Bdellovibrionales bacterium | reverse complement strand
AGTCCTCAAGTCGCAAGCCTCACTCCTGCGGCAGAAACCCCGACGCCGAACCGTACCGCTCGTTGGCATCGATCGTCCAGTAGCCGTTGAAGTGAAGCTCGCTGTCGCGCCAGTAGAAGATAGGAGCGTAGACGAACCGACCATCCGCGCCAGGCGAGTATTCGTCGCCCGAACAGTCGATGTGCAGATGCTCCCATTCCACTTCCCGTTCGGGGTGGGTAAGAAGCATTGCGCCGACCGTGAAGCTGCCGAGGCCGAACTCGTTGTCATAAAACGTCTCGCGAGCGCGACGCACCGACTTGCCGCGATGGCGGAAGCCGAACTGGGCAGGGATGACGAGAATGTCTCCTTCCTGGCCTTCCACAAGCTTGGCCATCATCCACTGCGTCCTTTCGGATTGGCGGAGATAGCGCTCGTGGAGCTGGCCTTCACGCCAATTCTTCAGCTTGCGGCTCTTGGCGATGAGGCCAATCACCTTCTCGACGGCGTCGCCGTAGGTATTACCGACCGCTTCGAAACGCGGAACCGCGAACCAGCCTTCAGCTCCCTCGGGGAGTTCGGGCAGGTGTTCGGCATAGACGAGCGCCTTGGCACCGTTGAGGCTGAAGAGCTTGGCGAGTGTTTGGATTTGCTCGGCAAGCGGCTTCACCCGATACTGCGGCGGGTAGTTGTAGCTGGTTTCGACTTCCTCGTCGGCATACTGGTCGGAGACCGACAGTTCCGTGACGAGCTTGGCGATACCGGCAGCGAGCTCGTTGCCACGCGAGTGCACGCGCTGAGCCGCCTCTTTGCCGAGGGGTTTCATCGCTTTTCTGACCGCGTCCACCACGACACGCGTGGTTTGTTCGAATTGACCTTCCGTCGTTGCTTGCTGAGTAAGCGCATTCATTGCGTTAGCTCCTTCCCGAACCGTCGGGTAAGCGGCTGCCTCGTATGAGACGAGCTTTTCAGAAACCAAAAATGACGTCAAAAAAGCTCGTCTCAAAGGAGTGAATATGGCAAAGAACTGAACGGTACATATTAGCACACTTTGAGCATCCTGTCAACGTCGGTTTTTCGGTATTTTCTATGTCCGAATTTTCCCACCCTTATTGATTTGAGCTTCCCTTCCTCATCCCAGCGCCTCAAAGTCTGCTGGTGGACACCGAAAATCTCCGCGACCTCCCGTATCGTAAGGAGCTCCTTGCTGATGTTGTTTTTGTGAGTATTATTTTCCATAGGCAATAAAGTGCCTATATACTATACTACCTTTACTTATTTTATACAAAGTTGCATAATTCTATACATAGGATACCCAACTTGAAATTCCTCAAATATGCATAACAAAGGAACTATTCAGAAAATTGGTGCCGCTTATATACGAGAAAGCACTGAAGACCAAGACAAGGGTTTCTCCCCGCAAGCTCAAGAAAAAGGCATCCGAGAATACGCAAAACGGAACAATATCCGCATCGACTTTTTCTACAAAGACCTCATATCGGGAAGGTCAGCGACCAAGCGAGACGATTTTCAACGGATGATTGATGAGGCGATGCAGAAAAAATTCGATGCTATCCTCGTCTTCCATACTTCTCGTTTCGCTCGGAATGTTGGCGAAGCCCGTCAATACAAAGAGCTCCTTCGAAAAAAGCTTGGCATTGACGTCATTTCGGTTACCCAAAATTTCGGAGATTTTGAAGACCCGAGTGCCTTTCTCAATGAAGGTATCAATGAACTTTTTGATGAGCATACCTCTCGGCAAATCGGTTTCTGGGTCAAAAGTGCCTGTCTTGAGAAACGGCGACAGGGAAAGCAGAATGGCAATCCGCCACTTGGATACTACAAAAAACAGATGAGTTACGATGAAGAAAAGAAGCGCCCCACCTATGCGCGTCAGTGGCTCACTCACCCAGAGGAAGCGTCTCTCGTAAGGCGTATTTTCAAGATGTATGCCACTGGGAAATACTCGATGGCTGAGATTGCCAATATCCTCACTCTGGAGGGGCAGAAGACGAAATACAGCAATCCTTTCACCTATTCATCGCTCAAAGGACTACTCTCTAATCGCGTCTATCTTGGGCTGGTCAGTTCTCCGAGGAAGAAACACTTGGCCGACGTGCCAAGTACCAATCACAAAGCGATTATCTCTCAAGAGCTTTTCGACCAATGCCAAGATATGATTGCAGAGCGTACCAAAAAATTCGGCCGTCCAATCGCCCAGCATCGTTTTTACCTCCTGCAAGGCCTTCTCTATTGCGAGCATTGCTTTCAGAGGATGAGCAAAGAAAAACAAGATGGCATTCGGCCAATGCTTCCTACTATGCAGTGCTATACCGACATCACAACATCAAAGAAAAACGGAACTCGTGAGCGGTATACTTACCGATGCAAAATGGGTCGCGAAAACAAGATGTGCGCTCAGAAAATCGTCGAGTGTTCAATCATAGACAATCAGATTATCAACTTTATGCGTGGCTTCAGCTTGCCTGAAGACGTGATAACGATGACGCTGGAAAAACTGAAAGCGATGTTCGTTCAGGCAAGAAAAATGAAAAAGGTTGATACTCGTATCGGTAAGCTTCTGGAGCAGAGGCGACGGTTGAACGTTACTTTCAAGGCTGGAGAAATGGATGATAACCAATATTTGCTTGAGCTTCAGCAAATCAAGGAAGCGATAAAACAATTGGAGCGTCAGGATATTATCCAGAATATGACAGCCAAACAAGAAGACCAGTTCATTGTGAAGACCGAAAAGTTCCTTCGAGACTTCCCGCAATTTCTTGAAAAGGAGCTGGAGAAGGAGGAAATGCGGGATTGGATTTTGATGACCATAAAACGCATCTGGATAAAAGACGAGAAAATTGTTAGGATAGAACCAAGGGATGATTATAAGCCTTTATTCAAGGCTCACCAGAAAGTCATCGGTCAAGCCCCTGTAGCCACCCCTGTGGGGGATTTTTTTATCCCTCAATTTTCTTGGGAAGTATCATTCTTCGGGATGGTGGCGTAGGCTGCCCGGAGTTTCGCTTCGTAGTCGGCTTTCTGGACCAGATATTCTTCCCACTGTTTTTTCGTCCATTCCTTCGGTTTTTCCGTAAGAATCTCGAAATGGGGGTACAGATCCGGGGATTTGTAGTGACTCGGAAAGGAATCGCTTATGATGACATTTCCGGAAGCGTCGGTTACCTTCTGCGAGAAGACGGTTTTCATACTGCCATCCGGATTCGACTCGAGGATATGCGGACCGTCGATCTCGACGGATCGGCCGTCCTTCGTTCCGTAGAAACGGAAGGTGAGTTTCGTTCCCTCGACCGACGAGAGGATGAGTATGGCATTCCCGGAATTGTTTATGAAACGGAGGTCGGGATTCGGGATATAGATGGTCGCGTCCATGCCGTAGGGCTTGTAGTAGCGGACCGGATAGGCGTGGTTCTTCCGTGCGGTTATCTTGAAACCGGCGTTCACCGCCGCGCGGAACACGGTCGAGGAGACTTGGCAGATGCCGCCGCCGAATTCCGGCTCGGTCTTGTTGTACTTGATGACGAGCTCGGGGAGATATCCGTGTTCACCGTCGACTTCCCCGAGATGGCTTACGAACGAGAATTCCTCGTTCGGACGCACGATGATTCCCTGGAATTGTTGGAGCGCCCGTTTGATGTTGTGGATCCGGTTTTTCGGTGATCCGGCGAAATTCGTGACTCCCTCGGCGATGACTTCGCGGATTCCGAGTGTCTCGAGATCGTCGGAGGTGATTTCCGGTTTTTCGACCCGGACAGGGATATGCGCGACCGACGATCCGGAACGGATAGCCTCCTCGATGGCGGAAACCGTGGACGATTCGTCGATGTTCGTTCCGTCCTCGCTCTCTTCCGTGGCCACGATGGATCCGTCGACTCCTTCGCCGAATCTTGCGTTTTTCGGGCCGTGATTCACTTTGGATGCGAGTGCTACGGCGTAGCTTCGGATGGCGTCGGGGTTCGTCTCGTTGATGAGCCGGATGGAGGCGGTCTCCTGCGATCGTCTGGAGAGACTCCATGCGCACGGTGGTGACATTTCGCAGGAGAAAATGTTCTCGATTTCCGATCGGGTTGCGGAGATGGGGGCGAGTTTCGTCCCGATCGAGAACCATTCCGTGGAAAGTTCGCCGGGGACATCCTCTTTGAAGGAACCCGCTTCAATCGTAAGCGCGCTTGCGGAAAACGGGAACGTGCCCGTGGCAAGCGCCAAGGAAATGACGGATGATGATAATGCTCGTCGGTATCCCATCGTTTTTTGACTTCTCATGATTGTAGCGGTTTTTCGCTCGGAGCGGAAGAAGAAAAACCCCGGCGTCAAGCCGGGGATGATTGTCGATTGTTGCTAGAACCCGCGGACCTGGATCTTCTTCACTTTCGTCGTGTCGGCCTTCGGCAGACGGATCGTGAGGATTCCATTCTTGAGTGAGGCGTCGGCTTTCTCGGGAATGACGTCGACCGGCAGAAGTACGGATCGGGAAAAACCGCCCCAATAACATTCCTGGTAGTAGTAGTTGCCGTTGTCGACCATCTCTTCGTTCTTCCGTTCGCCCTTGATGGTGACCATGTCGTTGTTGATCGTCACGTCGAGATCCTCGGGTTTCACGCCGGCGATGGTCGACTTGATGACGATTTCCATCTCGGTCTGGTAGACGTCGATCGTGAGCTGTCCTTCGGCGTCATTCTCCTGTGACATCGGCGCCTGAACCTGGATTTGCGGCTGGTACGAAGGCGTGCTCCAGGACGGTTGCTCTTCCATGGGCGTGGATGGTTCACTTTGTGTGTTCATAGTGTTCATGGAGAACTGGGATGTCTCCTCTTCCTCGTATACGGGAAGCGACGATCCTCCGCCGTCCTCGATATGTTTGGCTCCGGTAAGTCGTTCAAAGAAGGATTTTTTCTCTTTGGTCGCCATAGACATGTCTCTGTTAGTAATTTCGATGGAAGTATACCGGATTTGTCGGTGTCATGCAAGATTGAAGAAAAACCGCCCCAGGAGAAGTTCCTTACGGGGCGGCATAGCGGGTGCTGTTCCTGGAATCCGAACGGAGGTCGGTGGGGCCGAGTGATTCCGCTTCGCGCGCAGGCCGGCCTTGACGCGGGCGGGACTCGACGAACCTTCCTCCGGTTTTCCGGAAAGACGAGAGCCAATGGAATCGTCTTCATCGACGGTATCGGAAGCCCAGGAACAGCGTCGGCAGTATAAACCGTTCCCGTGTTCTGTCAAGCGAGAATCATGTTGTAGAGAAAGTGAGCAATGATTCCCATGCCCAAGACGATGACGAAAAGAGGTTTTGAGAAATGTTTTCCGATGCCGTAGCCGTACAGGAGAATGGTCGCGCCGTGAAGGGCGATGATTCCAGCAAGCGCCAGGATCGGAGCGTCGGAGAATTTCAGGAACGCGAGAGTCGCTTCGGTCGCGCCGAAGCCGAGGGCGAAGATCACGGAACCGGACGGAAAAATATCATGAACCTCCTTGTTCAGCGAGATTTTCCGGAGTACCGAAAATTTCGTCACTTCCTCGATGACCGCGAACAGGAAAAGCGTCAGGGGGGCGAGGGTTCCCGGATCGGTCAGGCCCGTCCGCGGTTCGGCATACTCGAATCCGGGAATGGACCCGAGCAGAAGCTCGAGCACGAGCGCGAAGAACGACGCGAGGATTCCGGCGATGAGGAATGTCGGCATGACGTTTGGTTTCAGGCGAGCGAAGCGATGTGTTCCCGGAGTTCCTCGGCTTTCGCTCTGGTATCGTCGAGGAGTGACCGCGTGGCGTCGACGAGTTCCTTCGGGGCACGGTCGGTGAAGTTCGTGTTGGAGAGTCTCGCCTCGAGGGATGCGGCGTATGCATTTGCCTGTGCGAGTTCGTTTTCGAGCCGTGCCTGTTCCTGTCGGATATCGATCGCTCCGTCGAGATGGAGGTATACCTGGAGCAATCCTGATTGGATGAGGAGGGTATGTTCGGGGGCGTCGGCGCCGGCAGCAGTTCGCACCTCGCTCACGCGGGCGAGCCGTTTGAAGACTTCCTCGTTGTCGCGGATCGTCTGCTCCGATCCACCGCGCGCGCTTACGACCATCTTCACGGCCGGATCGATATGGTAGACGGAACGGATATTGCGGATCTTCACGATGAGATCCTTTACGAGCTCGAACCGGTTTTCGTCAGCGATCATCTTGTGCGTGGAAGGGAAGACTGGCCACTTCGCGACCATGAGGAATTCGCTTTCGTTCAGGTGAAGCGTCTGGTGGATCGCTTCGGTGACGAAGGGCATGAAGGGGTGCCAGAGCTTGAGTATCGTATCGAACGCATATCGAAGAAGCGCGTCGTTCTTCTCGATCTTGTGAACCTCGACATACCAGTCGGCGAAGTCGTCCCAGGTGAACGCCCGGAGCTCTTCGGTCGCGAGCGAGAGTTCGTATCCATCGATATGACGGGTGATGTTCGCGGTGACGCGTTCGAGCTTTGCCATGAGGTTATGGTCGGCGTCGGATTTCGGAGCCACCTGCCTGTCCGTGCCCGCGCTCATCGTGCCGACATAGCGCGCGATGTTCCAGAGCTTGTTGGTGAAGTTGCGCATCGCGACGATCTTGTCGTCTGCGAGCTTCATGTCGTTTCCGGGCGTCGCGCCGGACATGAGCGCCATGCGCAGGGCGTCGGCGCCGTGTTCCTCGGAGACCGTGAGCGGATCGATCGTATTGCCGAGGCTCTTGGACATTTTGCGTCCTTCGCCGTCGCGGACGAGTCCGTGAAGGTAGACGGTATCGAAGGGGTGCGTCCCAATGAGATATTCGGTCATGAGGATCATCCGAGCGACCCAGAAGAAGAGGATGTCGTACCCGGTCTCGAGGAGATTCGTCGGATGATAGTTCTTGAAATCCTCGGCTTCCGTATCCGGCCAGCCGAGCGTTGAAAAGGTCCAGAGCCCCGACGAGAACCACGTGTCGAGCGTGTCGGGATCCTGCTCCCATCCTTCGCCTTCCGGAGCGTCGACTCCGCAGAAGATATCGTCGCCGCGGTACCATACCGGGATGCGGTGCCCGAACCATATCTGACGCGAGATGCACCAGTCGCGGAGATTGTCGATCCAGTGGAAGTACGTCTTGGCGAACCGGTCGGGGAGGATGGTGACACGTCCGGAAGAGACGGATTCTTGCATGAGTTGTTTGAGCGACACCTCCCGGGGATCCCGTTCCGAATCGCGTATGAATGTCTTGTTCACGTCGACGAACCACTGTCGCATGATCTGCGGCTCGATGATGCCTCCGCCGCGTGAATCGACCGCGATGTTGTGTACGTATCCTTCGTCGATTTTCACGATGAGTCCCTTTTCCGTGAGCTGTTCGACGATTCGTTTCCGTGCTTCGACGATATCGAGTCCGGTGAAACCTTCGCCGGCGATCGGGAGCATCTTTCCGTCGTAACCGATGACCTGTTCCTTCTCGAGGCCATGCCGCTCCGCGATGTCGAAGTCGGCGGTGTCGTGCCAGGGAGTGATGGTCATGACGCCGCTTCCGAACGCCATGTCGACCGCTTCGTCCTTGATGACGGTCGCGGTGATTTTCCCGTTCACCCATTCGAGTTCGAAGGTCTGCCCGTCCTCGTATTCCGTGTATCGTTCGTCGTTCGGATGCATGACGACGTATTTGTCGCCGAATTTCGTTTCGGGACGGGACGTTCCGATGACGAAGGGCCCGTATCGGAAGTAGTAGAAGGGAATCGTTTCGGTCCGCCATTCGATCTCGTCGTCCGAGACGGTGGTCTGGAGTTTCGGATCCCAGTTGACGATGCGCTCGCCGCGATAGATGAGTCCGTCGTCGTACATCCGTTTGAAGGCGGTACGGACGGCGAGACTTCGCTTTTCGTCGAGGGTATAGGCTTCGCGCGACCAGTCAAGTGACGATCCCATCTTCTTGCACTGATTCACGATGGTGTCGTGACTGTCCGCGGCGAATTTTTCGACGCGTTTCAAAAATTCCTCCCGTCCGAGGTCGTGTCGGGTTTTCCCGTCGGTTTCCATGAGGATCTTCTCGACCTTGCTTTGGGTCGCGATGGCCGCGTGGTCGGTTCCGGGGAGCCAGAGCGTCCGATCACCCTTCATCCGGTGATAGCGGACGACCGTGTCTTCGATGGCGAGCATCGCGGCGTGTCCCGCGTGGAGCGTTCCGGTCACGTTCGGCGGGGGGAGGACGATGGAAAATGCCGGTTTCGATGTATCGGTGAAGCCCTTCTCGATACAGGTATCCGGATCGAAAAGACCGCTCTCTTCCCATTTCCGGTAGAGGTCGTCTTCCCACGTCTTCGGATCGTATGTCTTCGGGATTTCGGTATCCATGTTTCCCATAGTATCAGGGAAAACACGAGGATTCAAGGGAAAAGAAAAAGGCAAGCGGGTGGGCGCTTGCCGGTGCAGAGACTGTTCGTGATGTTAACCGAGAGATGGAGCCTGCCAGGTCTTCAGAAACTTTGCGAGTAGTTCCGGAGGGGAATTGCTCTCGAAGAGTTGTATTTGAAACCTGATCCCGCCATCGTCGAGATCCTGGAAGGACACGCCGGTTGGGTGCAGTCTGAACCAAAATTTTTCAAACCCGAACCCCTCTGGGACCTTAAAGCAGAAGACGCTGTTTCGGAGAAAGATGAATTTCTCCGGAGGGATATCGAGGACGTAGAACAGCGCATTTCTGCCAACAACCCCTTCTTTCTTGAGTGCTTCGGAAAGTTTAGATGAGAGGGAGCTAGAGAAATCCTCTGGGCCATAAGCCGTGTGAGGATTCGGAATCCAAAGAATGGTGCGAGCCGGCATCGTGGTCTCCTTGTTGGTGCTGGTTTGAAAGGGACTTGCTCGAGTGATTCAACCAGAAATCACTATTTGTGTCAACGGAAGATTCGCATTTGGTTCCAGTGTGAGAGCTGATTTGAGCGATTCGTGTTCGGGTCCGGAGAGACGGGCGAAGCGGACGGCTGCCGCTGCGCCGATCATCGCGGCGTTGTCGAGGGAATACTTGAATTCGGGCATCATGAACGTCGTGTCCGGGAAACCGGTCTCGATCGAGTTACGTAACCGGTTACGTAATTCCTCGTTCGCCGAGACGCCGCCGGCGATGATGACGGTCTTCGGGGAATGTGCCTCGATCGCTTTCCCGGTCTTGGCGACGAGCACGTCGACGACGGCATCTTGGAACTCGTGTGCCACTCTATTCACGAAATCATCCTCGGTTTTCCGGGATTCGTTTTCCTTGGCGAGGTAGAGCACCGCGGTCTTGAGTCCGGAAAAGGAGAAATCGAGATCGTCGGAATCGAGCATGGGTCGGGGAAGACGGAATTCCGGATCGGCATTCCCGTCTTTCCCGGCATGGCGCGCCGCCCTTTCAGCGATCGCGGGTCCTCCTGGGTAGGGTAGTCCGAGGATGCGTGCGGCCTTGTCGAATGCTTCGCCGGCGGCGTCGTCGCGGGTCTCCCCGAGGATCTCATACTCGAAATGGTCGCGCATCAGGACGAGCTGCGTGTGCCCGCCGGAAACGACGAGCGCGAGGAGTGGAAACATGGACAACACGGAGTCTTCCTGCATCCTGCCGATGAAGTTCGCGTAGATGTGCCCCTCGATATGATGGATTCCGATGAGCGGTTTCCGCCAGACAAGCGCGAGGGTCTTCGCGGCGGAGACGCCGATCAGAAGTGCTGGGATGAGCCCGGGTCCCTGGGTCACGGCGATCGCATTGATGTCATCTTGAGTGACGCGGGCTTTCTTCAGGGCTTCCTCAATGACGGGAATGATGTTTTTCACGTGTTCGCGCGCGGCGAGGTTCGGAACGACACCGCCGTACTGCGCATGGAGTTCGATCTGTGAGGAGACGACGCTCGAAAGCACGGAAAGACCGGCATCGTCATATCGGATGACGGCCGCAGCGGTCTCGTCGCAGGAAGTCTCGATTGAGAGGATTGTGGTCGTTTTGGCCATGATTATGACTGAAAGCATCCTTTACTTTATTCCGTTTTATGATAGAACACAAGGAACACCTACCCTATGACGAAACGGACCGGAGATGACCGCGCGCTCCTACGGCGTGCCAAGAAGGGTGAGGAAGAAGCCTTCCGGGAAGTCATCATGCGGTATCACGGGAAACTCTGCCTGTACCTGCGACACCTCACGCTCGCCGGGGACGAGTGCGAGGATATCCTGCAGGAGGTTTTCGTGAAGGCGTACAACGCGCTTCCGCGGTTCGACGCGAGGAAGCGGTTCTCGCCGTGGATCTACCGGATCGCGCACAACGAGGCGGTGAACTATCTCAAGAAAAAGAATCG
>CAYVDI010000033.1:0-10335 GCA_964450795.1 uncultured Bdellovibrionales bacterium | reverse complement strand
GAGATGGCGAGCGTCTCGAGCGCGAGGATGATCGCGATACGCGTTCCCTTTTCGATCTGCACGGCGACGAACTTCTCGGAAAGCGTGATCATGATGAGGAGCGGGAATATGGAAACGGCCGCGAGCCCTGTCCGCTGGAAGTATCCGCCGAAGATGAGGATGGCGAACATCGAGAACGAGATGAGCGAGAGGGTGATCGCCACGCGCGGCAGGTAGAGGAGGCGGAACCGCCGGAGCGCGTACCGCGAGAGCATGCCGATGAGGATGATGGCGACGAAGATGGCGATACCGTACTTGAGCCCCTTCGGGTCGAAGGCAAGGAACGCGAAAGTGACGATGGACGGCGTATAGATGCCGAACGCCTTGATGCCGACCACCTGCCGGAAGAATGCGACGAGCGTCGCGACGACCGGAAGCATGAGAAGAAGCGCCGCCGTCTGGAGCGGAACGCCGGAATCGGCTGCGAACTGTATGAATGAGTGGTATCCCATAGTGTTCAAATAAAAAATCCCTCCGGAAGCATTATCTCTCCGAGGGGATCATTCCGCAAGGTTATTCGCGAAAAGTCAAGACCGGAGATGGTTCATTTTTCGTGATGATGCGTGGCAGAGGGCGATCGCGAGGGCGTCGGCGGTGTCGTCCGGCTTCGGGATGCTTTCGAGATGAAGGAGGTTCTTCACCATCTGCTGCATCTGTTGCTTGTCGGCCTTCCCGTAGCCGGTGAGCGCCTGCTTGACTTGTAACGGATTATAACCGGCTATAATAACACCGAATCGTCTCAATGTCAAGAGTATGACGCCGCGCGCCTCCGCGACGGAAATGGCCGTTTTCACGTTCGTAGAAAAGAAAAGTTCCTCCACCGAAGCCTCTTCCGGCTGGTAGGCATGAAGAATCGCCTGCAATTCCTCGGAAAGCTGGAAGAGCCGATCTTCCGGGGAGTCGGTTTTCGGGGTTTGGATGTGACCGTATGCGACGGAAACAGGTTTTCCGCCGGTATCCTCGACGACGCCCCAGCCGATGGTCGCCGTTCCCGGATCGATGCCGATGATGCGCATAGTTACTGAAGATTGTCCCAGACGGTCTGAACGTCTTGGTGGTCGTCGAGGAGTTCGTAGAGACGTTCGTATTTCTCCTTGTCCTCGTCGGAGAGCTCCGTGGTCTGTGTCGGGCGATAGGAAAGTGCCGCGGATTCGATCGTGAACCCAGCGGTCTCGAGCGATTCCTTCACGGATTGGAGTTCCTCCGGTTTCGTATAGACGGTGATCATTTCATCCTCGATCGTGATGTCGTCGGCTCCGGCTTCGATGGCCGAAAGTTCGGCTTCATCGGAACTTTTCCCGCTGAGCGGTGCCGTTATCTCACCTACGGATTGGAACATGTAGGCGACAGCGCCTTCCGCGACCATTTTCCCGCCGTTCTTCGTGAGGAGCGTGCGCACTTCGCCGACACTTCGGTTCCGGTTGTCGGTGGCGACACCGATCAAGAGTGCGACCTGTCCGGGTCCGTAGGCCTCATAGAGGAGCTCCTCGATTTCGGCTCCTTCTTTGGACTCGCCGGTTCCGACCTTGATGGCTCGTTCGATGCGATCCTTGGGCATGTTGACCGACCGGGCCGTGTCGACCGCGAGGCGGAGTTTGAAGTTCATGTCGGGGTTGCCGCCGTGTTTCGCGGCAATCGAGATGAGTCTGCCGACCTTGGTGAAGACGGCGGCGCGTTTCGCGTCATTGAGGCCTTTCTGGCGGTGGGTAGTGGCCCAGTGGGAGTGTCCGGACATAACGGTTTCTGGTTACGGAATAAAAAGAAAAGCGCTTCCATCCTAACCGATGGAGCGCCTTTTATCAAGAATCCCGATCCTACCGAAAACCCGGCGTACCCCGGTGGTTGTTTCCGGTCTTCCCTTCGCGACGCATATCCCCGAGGATCTCGACGGCATCCTCGAGGTCGTCTTCCTTCGCTCCCTGTGAAAGCCGCATGACGAGATCCTTCACCGCGACCGGGTCCGGGACGGATCGGAAGAGGAAGCGGGGGATTTCGCTCGCGCTCTGAACGTAGACTTCGCCGTAGTTGAGCACGCTTTGGATGATCCCGTTCGTCTCGCTGGTCACGTCCTGCACCTTCGAGAACGGGACTTCGCTCACGTGGCGGACGAATAGTCCTTTCTGTTCGATATTCACGATGCGTTCATTCGTTATCACCCAGACGTCGAACCAGACATCGATCCAGACAAGGAAGATGTACAGCCAAAGGAAAAGGAGGAACGTGCTTTCGATGAAGAGCGCGATGAGTCCGTTCGCACCCGTGAATGCGGCAGGGAATATCGCCGGAAAGAGAAAGAAACCGAAGAAAAGACCGATGGTGAGCAGTACGGAAAGAAAGAGATGTGAAGCGATATCGAACCAGTGTCGATGAAGGACGCGGACGATCGTTTCGCCGTCGCGGGCACCCGCGAACTTGTGGATGCATTCCATGGTTACCATAGGTTTTTCTGCGTCATCTGCGGCTCAAAGGTGACTGCGCTCCAGTCGATCCGGAGGAAGATCATGGAGTTGATCCACAGCAAAACGACGGTCCCGATCATGAATACCGTGGTTCCGAGAAAAGCATGCTGTTTCGAGAGGGAATACTTGGTGATGTGGTACACGATGAACAACGTCGTGACCGACACGCCGAGGATGAAGAGAAGATAGAGGAGAGAAAAGATGGATTGCATGTGTTTTTCTTTTTCTGTTTCCATTCTACCACATCCGTCACAGGAGTTTGTCCTGGTGGCCGTCGGGCATCTCCACGCCGATATGGCGGTACCCTTCGGGGGTGACGACGCGGCCGCGCGGGGTACGGGCGAGGAAGCCGAGCTGGATGAGATAGGGTTCGTAGACGTCCTCGATGGTCTCGATCTCCTCTCCGGTGACGGCGGCGAGCGTCTGGACGCCGACCGGACCGCCTTTGAATTTTTTCGCGATGGCGGAGAGGATGTTCCGGTCGGTCGGTTCGAGACCGATCTCATCCACCTCGAAGAGCGTGAGCGCCTCGCGCGCGATGGATGGGGAAATTTCCTTGTGTCCGTGTATCTCGGCGAAATCGCGGACGCGTTTCAGGAGCCGGTTGGCGACGCGCGGGGTCGCTCGGCTGGCTCTCGCGACTGATCCGGAACCCTCTTCGTCGATGCCGATGCCAAGGATCCGGGCGGAGCGGGAGATGATGGATTTCATCTCGTCCTCGCCGTAGAATTCGAGCCGGTGCGTCGAGCCGAAGCGGTTGCGGAGGGGATTGGAGATGGAGCCGAGCCGGGTCGTCGCCCCGATGAGCGTGAACCGCGGCAGGTCGAGCTGGATGGTGCGCGCGGACGGACCTTTGCCGATGATGATGTCGAGCTTGTAGTCTTCCATCGCCGGATAGAGCACCTCCTCGATGACCTTGTTGAGCCGGTGGATCTCGTCGATGAAGAGGACGTCGCCCGGTTCGAGGTTCGTGAGGATGGAGCCGAGGTCGCCGACGCGTTCGATCGCGGGACCGGACGTGATGCGGATGTTGACGCCCATCTCCTTCGCGATGATGTGCGCGAGCGTCGTCTTGCCGAGGCCCGCCGGACCGTAGAGGAGGACGTGGTCGACGCTTTCGCCGCGCCGTTTCGCCGCCTCGATGAAAATGCCGAGATTCCGCTTGATCTTTTCCTGTCCGACATACTCCGAAAAATGCTGCGGGCGGAGCGTCGTATCGAGCGTCGAGTCGTCTTCCTCGGTTTTTTCCGGAGAGGTCATCATAGCGATTTTCGGCTTTATTCAAGGAAAAATAATGATCCGTATGACGGTATTTTACCACTTCTTGACAGGAATACAAAGTTATGCTACGATACGGGGTCGCCTGAAGAAAGGCGCTGTTTTTTACGGAAGCCGCAAGGATCGTTCACCTGCAGGCAAATTGGGGATTCCTATCTTTTATCCTCAAAAATGGGAGCTTATATTCCGCACTTTCTTCCGAAAGTGATAGGAGGGTTCGCTCTTCCGGAAGGAAGTGCGGACGTCCAGACTGGGTTGGGGGGTTTCGGCTCTCCCTCTCCTCGACACTGCTCCTTCCCGAGATGTCCCTGATGTCTCGGATTGCCTGCAGCTGAACGGTTCTTTGAGAAAAAGGGATTCCCTCCCCGGGAGTCTCTTTTCATTTTCTCGGGAATCCTGTATCATCGGAACTTGTTGAAAGAAATTCCGTATGCCAAAAAAAATCGGAACATGCGAGAACGATGTCGCGGTGAAACGTTCGGCGGCGGGACTCGGCCTTTATGCGGCGCGGGATTTTTCCCGTGGAGAGACGGTGATCGAATATGTCGGGGAGCGGGTGCGCGGCGAACACGGACGGAGCAACCTCTACATATTCCGGGTCGATCACGAGTGGGACATCGACGGGAGCCCTCGGTGGAATACGGCGCGGTATATCAATCATTCCTGCAAGCCGAACTGCGAGGCGGTGAATGACGACGGACGGATATTTATCGTCGCGAAGCGGAAAATCCGGTCCGGAGAAGAGCTCGCGTACGACTATGGCGAGGAATACTTCAAGGAATACATCGAGCCGAAGGGTTGTCGCTGTATCCGGTGCGTGGAAAGCGACGGCGCATGAATGAAGCAGTCATATATATGAAAAAACCGCGGGAAATCCGCGGTTTTCTTGCTTTTGTCGGAGTCACTCCTCCGTGACGCGCTCTATTTCGGCGAGCGTCGTCTTCCCTTCGAGGACGGCGAGGATGCCGTCTTCCTCGATCGTGAGCATACCCTCGTCTTTTCCGGCGTTCTCGATGTCCTTCGCTATGGGATTGGTATTCAGGGTCTCGGCGACGTTTTGGGTGACGGGGAGTATCTCCGAGAGCATCATCTGACCGGCGTAGCCGGACTTGTCGCAGAGCTCGCATCCGACGGCTTCGAAAATGTCGCGGGATCCCGGTATCTGCATGTTCGATTTCTTTGAGATTCCGGAAATGACCCGGTCGATGATCTCGAGGGAACGTTCGTCCGGAGAGATTTTCCTCTTGCAGTGTTCGCAGAGCTTCTGCACGAGACGGACTCCGACGATCATCGTGCCGGCGTTCGCGAAATCCTCGCTTCCTATGCCGAACCGTGCGAGGCGCGTCGCCGAAAGGGACGCTGATATTCCCTGCATGCTTCCGAAGACGAGATGTCCCGTGAGCGCCGCCTCGCTTGCGGCCGCCGCGGTTTCCGAATCCCGTATCTCGCTGATGAGAAGTATGTTCGGACTCTGTCGCAGAAGTGACCGGATCGCCTCCGGAAACGAGTATCCCTCCGCTTCGTTCACTTGGGTCTGGAGCGCTCCCGGAATCCGACGCTCGATCGGGTCTTCCGCCGTCACTATTTTCGTGTTCTGCGTGTTGAGAGGTAGGAGAAGATCGTAAAGGAGAGTGGTTTTTCCTGACCCATCCGGACCGGAAGCGATGAACAATCCTGACGGTTTCCGGCAGAACGAGAGAATCCTTTCAAGGTGCTCCGTCCGGAGCCCGGTGTTCTCGATGCCGGCATGTGAGTCTTTCCCGGATATTTTTATCATGGCGGTTTCGCCGTATCCGCCGAGCGTCACCGAAGCGCGGGCATCGATGGTTTCCGCGTCGTCGCCTTCTCCGAGACGGAAAGAGAACCGTCCTTCCCGGACTCCCGCGCGCGCCTCCTGCGATATCCCGGCGAGGTGTTTCAATTCGCCGAGAATGCCCTGATAGTTTTCCGACCGTATCGTCCCTGCGGGTTCCAGGACGCCGTTTCTCCGGAAGCGGATCGACGCCTCGCTCTCGCCGGGTTCGAAGTGGATCTCGCTCGCCTTCCGCGCGAGGGCGCCGGCAAGAATCGCCTGCGCGGTCTTTTCGAGCGGGAGGGACTCGAGGTATTTCGAGAATGTCCCGGCGTCCACGCTTGCCTCCGCCGAGGCTTTCGCGAGCGGCTCTCCCATCGATGATTTCGCCGAGAGCGAATCCGGGGAAAGGCTCAGGTAGAGTTCCTCGAGAAAATCCTCCTGGCCGGTCGCCCGCCAGACTTCTTCCATGGTCGTGACGCCTTGGAGCGCCTTCAGGATCCCATCCTGGAGCATCGTCACCATGCCATCTTCGAGCGCTGCCTTCGCGAGTTCCTTCTCGGTGCCGAGTTCGAGAATGATGGTCTCGATGCGTTTCGAGAAGGAGAATATCTCGAATATGCCGATCCGTCCGCGGTAACCGCTGAAGTTGCACTGCGCGCAGCCTTTCGCCCGCCAGAGTTCGTCGGTGTGGGCGGGAACGTCGATCTTCGCCTTGGGCGAGATGAGCGAGAGGAGCCGCTTCAGGTTCTTCGTCGTCTCTTCGGCCGGGGTATAGGATTCCTTGCAGTGGTCGCAGAGCTTCCGGACGAGGCGCTGACCGATGATGATGTTGATCGACGAGGCGATGAGCGACGGCTTCACTCCCATCTCGATGAGTCGCGGGATGGCTCCCGGTGCGGTGTTGGCGTGGATGGTCGAGAGGAGGAGATGCCCGGTGAGGGCCGCATTCACGGAGATGTCGGCCGTTTCCTCGTCACGGATTTCGCCGACGAGGACGACATCCGGATCCTGCCGGACGACGGCGCGGAGAGCGGATCCGAACGTATAGGACTTGTCCTTCGACACTTCGGTCTGGACGATGCCGGGGATCTGGTATTCGATCGGATCTTCGATGGTGATGATTTTTATGTCGGGCTTGTTGATGGCGTGGAGAAGACTGTAGAGGGTGGTGGTTTTCCCCGACCCGGTCGGTCCGGTATTGAGGATCATCCCGTGCGGCTTCTGCACCTCGTGCATGATCCGATCGTACGTCTCGCCGGTTATGCCGAGTTCGTGGATGTCGAGCAGCACGCTTTCTGCGTTGAGGATGCGCATGTTGATGTTCTCCCCGTGGTTTCCCGGGATGATGTTCACGCGGAGGTCGACCTTTCTTTTCCCGAGCTCGATGCCGAAGTGTCCGTCCTGCGCCCGGTCACGGACGTTGATCTTCATGTGGGAGAGCATCTTCACGCGGGAGAGCGTGAGCCGATAGACATCCTTCGAGAAGGTGCAGACGTCCTGGAGCACGCCGTCGATACGATAGCGGAGCCGTGTCGCGGTCTCCGTCGGTTCGATATGGATATCGCTTGCGCGAAGCTTGTTCGCACCGGCAAGCACGATCTCTATCGTCTGGGAGACGGCGATGTTGGATGAATCCTTCAGCTTGAGGAGTTCGCCGAAATCCTCCTCGAATTTCTTGAGGTCGTCGCCTTTGAGCGAGACACGCCAGAGATCGAGGCTCTCGAGTACCGGGGCGTTCTCGTATGCGCGCCAGACTTTTTCGAGGGATTGCAGGGAAACGACGTACGGATCCGTCTTGAGATTGTTCTCCGCGATCTTCTCCTCGACGAAGGCTTTCGCCGCCTCGTCGGACGGATCAAGGAACGCGATACGGACCTTCGATCCGGATTTCTCGAATGCGGCGACGCGATGCTTCCGTGCCTCGGATTCCGGAAGAAGGGTGATGACCTCCTCGTTCGCGGGGAACACCTGGAGATCGACGTATGGGAGTCCGAGACCCGCCGCGAGCCGGGCGGCCTCCTCTTCCTGCGATGTCGCGGAAAGCTTCTGTATGACGTCGCTGGTTTTCCTTTCCTTCTCACCGCGCCAGTCCTGCGAGGACTGTTGTATGACCTTGACCATGATATTTCTTTTTTGGAGAGCTCCGATCGCAATAAAAAAAGAGGAGCTTTCGCCCTCATTGTACCCGAAAAGATCGAACCGAGAAAGATTGACGTCAGACCGTGGTCCCGATCGCGGTTTTCAGCAGGGACACGAGAAGCTCTTCCCCCCGCAGGTCGGCCGGAGCGGGAATCGGAAAGGAGAGTGTATCCCCCTTGAGTTCGGCTCCCTCGATGGCCGCGGCAAGGCTTCCGGCGGAACCGTTCTGGGAAGTCTTGAGGAACACCCGCGATGTCTCGGCCGTTTCCGGAAAGAGAACCGCGAAATAGACTCCTGCGGAGAAGTTTCCGCGGATCTTTTCGAGTATGGCGGGGATGTCCTCCGGGTTCGAGCGGCTCTGCACGAAATCCTCGATCGAAGCGGTGGCGTACGCGAGACGGACGGATTCCTCGAGTTTGAGTCGGGACATGAGGCGTCCCCAGAGCTTGAGGAGGTGGAACGGCTGGGTCTTGTAGAGGGAAAGTACGATCTTCTCGCGGTCGGCGCCGGCGTCGATGAGCGCGGATGCGGTCTTGAGCGCCTTCGGTGTCGTGTTCTTCTTCTGGAAACTTTCGGTCGCGGCGATGATGCCGGTAAGGAGCGTCTCCGCCATCTCCTGATCCATGAGGTCCTTCCCGATGATGAGGAAAGCATCATAGAGTATTTCCGAAACGGAGGATGCGGTCGTCTCGACGAGATTGAACTGTCCGAAATGCTCGTTTTCCGAACGGTTATCGATGTCTGCTACGGGGATCTCATAGAAGAGGTCTGGATTCTCCTCGTAGATCTTCCCGAGATGCTCCTTGTCCGGTGCGCCGAGCACGAACGCGGCGTCGTATCGGATCTGTCCCGGTATGAACGAAAAATCCCGCGGGTCGATGGATCCGCGTTCCGGCGTGATGAATATCCGGAGGGAATTCTCGTCCTGCTCGCTCCGCATGGAGAGAATCTTGTTGTACTCCGTGTTGAACGCGAGGACGAAATCCCGCGTCCCGGCAAGCGTTTCGAGGACCGTATCCGGCGTCGGAAGGAACGGCAGTTCGGCAAGATGCGAAGAGAGGTGGTCGCCCGCCAATGTCACCTCTTTCCCGAGTTTTGAAAAGAGTCTGAAGAGCGCGATTCCCGATGAGAGGGTGTCCTTGTCCGGATAGGCCGGGAGGAAGATGATCGGCCGGACGCTCTGTCTGACGAGTTCGGAGAATTGTTCGAGGGGCGTGAGGGACATAAACCGTAAAATCCAAATGCCGAATGCCAAATTTCAAATGAAGAATTCGGCATACGAAAGCCCAAAATAACAGAGAACCGACAAGGTGTCAAACATGGCACTTTCTTCCGAAAAAAGAAGAGGAAGCCGTGGCTTCCTCTGGTGTTACGATTCCTCCGTCTGGGCGTCCTCGATCCTTTTCGTGATCATCATCACCCACGCCTCCTTCCCGATTCCCGAGGCGGAAAACTCGAGCTGGAGACTTTGCAGGGTGTAGGTCGCCGTCCAGATCCACGGAGGAAATTCCTCCGCGCAGTCCTCGATTTCCAGGACCCGGCGTGTCTCATCGAGCAGTGTCGGGTCGAGCGCGGTAAGCGTGAGCAGTGTCCTTATGACGAAATCCCGATCGTCCGGGTCCGTTTCCTCCTCGAGTAGAAGGGCGTGAGCTTCCCGGTGCAGGCCTGGTACCGTGGCCGATACCGTCTCCGCGATGCCCGGGTGGGCCGTTTCCAGAAGGCTCTCTATGAGCCCGACCGATTCCTCGAATTTCCGCATCCTCTCGTCGTGTTTCGAGAGGAAAAACCGCTTGTCGAGCCATGTTATCGGGAGCGCCGAAGGCGAACCCGGATTTCCCGTTCGCTTCATCTGGACTCCTCTCCATGAATTTCCATGAAAGAACTTCGGTATCACGGACTATGCCCGAAAAAGGGCGTCGTGTCAACGGTATTTCGTCGTCTTCGGTCGGTATCGACAAAACGGACGAAATGGGAAAAGATACGGGTATGGATACCAAATATATCACCCATTCGACGGAGGAAACGAAGCGGATTGCGGCGGAGTTCGCGCACGCGGTGAAACCGGGGACGGTTGTCGCGCTCCGAGGCGATCTCGGTGCGGGCAAGACGACCTTCGTGCAGGGGATGCTTGAAACGCTCGGTGCAGAAAAGCCCTACGTGAGCCCGACGTTCGTCATCATGAAGGAATATGATCTACCGGTGCCTTCAGCAGGCGGCATCGCCCGGATCTACCACGTCGACGCGTACCGGATCGACGAACCCGAAGAGATCGGAAAACTCGGATTCGAGGAATGGTGTGCCGATCCGGAAGGCATCGTCCTCGTCGAATGGCCGGAGAAGCTCGGGAATCTGATTCCGGAAAGCGCGGAAGAAATCTTCTTCAGATGGATGTCCGACACGGATCGGGAGATTGTCGTTGCTTAGGAAATGCGTAACCGATAAGGAGGGTTCGTTGGTGCGGACCTTCGGTGTCTCGAGGACATGAAGAAATAACTTGCGTTTTTTTGAATGGTGTGGTATACTGAGTCCAACAGAAAATAAAAACCACCCAAAAAAATCAAGAAGAAAGGAAAGAGCTATATTCGCAAGATTATTCCACCACCCCGGACTTCCGGGGTGGTTTTT
>CAYVDI010000032.1:2906-10411 GCA_964450795.1 uncultured Bdellovibrionales bacterium | reverse complement strand
GCGCCGGACAACCCGGATACGGGGCTCGTCGGGTACTGGCCGTTCAATGGACCAGATGTTTCCGGCACGACCGCGTATGATCGGAGTGGGAACGCTAACAATGGCACGCTAACGAACGGCCCAACCGTCATTCCTGGCCGCTCCGGCCAGGCAATTAACTTCGATGGAAATAACGACTATGTTTCTGTTCCTGATGCGAATCCGATTGATTTTGCTTATAATCAGGATTTCAGTATCGGATTCTGGTCGAAATTTCCGAATTCTCAGAGTAGCACTTCCAGCACAACGAACTCCGTTATTGAAAAAAACAATGGAAGCGGTCGATATCCGTATGCTTTCCGGATTTATAATCAGACTGCTGGAGGAAACGCGCATCGGATTCTGTTCGGTCGTTCTGATGGAACCAATAGTCCATCGATGGTTTCAAACAGGACTGTGAATGATAATGAATGGCACTACATCGTCAGTACGAAGAGCGGGTCGACGCTTTCGATGTATATTGACGGCATTTTTGAAAAAACCGGCACGGATACCACGACTACCGTTACGGATAATGCCAGTCCGCTGTATATTGGAATGATGAATGGGACACGTCCACTTACTGGATACGTCGACGAACCCCGGATTTACAACCGCGCGCTGTCGGCGTCCGAAATCTGGGACCTTTACCAGATGGGGAATCCGGATCATGTGAACTCTGCCGACAGCCAGGGAGACCCGCTTGAGAAAGGTCTCGTCGGATACTGGAAGCTCGACGACGGTTCGGGCACGAGCGCGACCGACAGCAGCGGTAACGCCAACACCGGCACCCTCACCAACGGCCCCACCTGGACGACCGGTCAGATCGGTGGGGCGACGAGTTTCGACGGGACGGATGATTATATCAATGTAGGCAATCAATCCGCACTGAATCTTGGCATAAACAATTTCTCTATTTCAGTCTGGATTTTTGATACCGGGGCTACTCAGAACACACTGGCTATCAATAAAAGAAACGCTCTCAATACGGCTGGGTATGAGCTCCTTGACTCCGTTACGCCGGGAACGCATTCCTTCCGAGTGGGCGATGGAACCGTAAATGTTGCCGGGTATAGTGTTACCGGACTGAATAACGGGTCTTGGCATCTTCTGACGGGTGTCGTCGACCGGAACTCTCAAAAACTGATTACGTATCTTGATGGTTTCCATATTGGGACGGATGTGAGTATCACAGGAATGTCGAGTGTGGATAATACACAAGCTTTCCAAATAGGCGCTCGAGGAGGTGCAACAAATTTCAAGGGGTCCCTTGATGAAGTTCGTATTTACAACCGAGCTCTCTCCGCCGACGAGGTGGCAAAGCTTTACAAAACCACTGCGCCGGACAATCCGGATACGGGGCTTGTGGGGTACTGGTCGTTCAATGGGTCAGATGTTTCCGGCACGACCGCGTACGATCGGAGCGGGAAGGGGAACAACGGCACGCTCACGAACGGCCCCTCTGTCACTCCCGGAAAAGCTGGGCAAGGACTCAGATTTGATGGAAGTGATGACCGGATCAACTATGGAAATATTTCCGCGCTCAAGCCGTCCTTTCCGTTTACTGTCATGGCGTGGGTAAAAGGGACAGGTGGAGCGGCGTTTTCGAATGGGAAAGGGGACTACTTCTGTTCCCCTGCGACACCGTATGCGGACAATTATTCCGGCATCGTGTTCTATATGAACGGCGGTGTTGCAGGAGGAAACGGTGGCGGACAGTCTGCGAGCAATCGGTTCGAACGAGTCGCTTCGGTATCCGCGGCGGACGGGCAGTGGCATCATATCGCGGCTGTTCTTCAGGCGGGGAACAATATAAGCCTTTACAAGGATGGATCCCTGAACAATGGCGCTTACGATGATGGTACCTCGACGACGATCGCATATGATACTCGCCCGGTGCTTGTCGGTGCGGCATACGAGTGCGGGTATCTGTATCATGCGAACGGCACAGTCGACGAGGTCCGCATCTACAATCGTGCCCTTTCCGCCGCGGAAATCACCGCTATCTACAACACCGGTCGCTGATCGGTGTGCTCTGTCGGTTGACTTGACGCCGAGTTCTTTTCCGTTCTACGATCAGTCTGCCCGTTGCTAGTTCTTTTTTTTGAATGTGAAAGGAGGGTTGATATGCAGATCGGATTGCTGAGTGAAAGCGGGGTGATTGCTGTGCGTGACGCACCTCCAGGGAGCATCCTTTTCCAGGTGGCGCCTCAGGATCGCAATCTTGCTGCTGGCATTATTCTTGGCTTCCTCGAAGCCGCGCAAGAGGACAGGGATTTCGACTCGGTTACCGTGTTGGAATCGGCTCTTGCTGAGATAGGGGGAGAATCCTTCCTTTCGAATACTGACAAGCTCGAATCTGGGATGTTTGATATCGACGTCCGTATCCTCCGAATGAGCGGTGACACGGATCTGCAAGGTACCGATCCCGAAACGGTCATTTTCCTGTTCGATGCGTTCGAGTCGGATTTGGCAGTCGACGTCCTTGAGAGTGCTCTCGATCTTGGGGTCTTCCGTGAAACCAAGGCTGAACGTATCCGGATGATCATCAAATCGATTGGCGGGTATCCGACCTCGATCAATTGAGTGATGTCGTGTGCTCCGAGAAGTATCGGAGCTCTTTTTTTGACTGATCCTTGTATCGAAAGATAAAACTCCCCTGGCTCGATTTTTTCAAGAAACGGGGGAGGATGAGAATTCGGGAAACGGAACGTTGAGAATGAAAAACCGGACACCGACGATCGAGTCGGTCGCACTCGATGATGGACGAGAGAGGAGTGTGTATGCGTGACCAGGAGATCGGTCCGCGGAACGATCGTCCATGGTCCCAGACTTTCAGAAAATTTCCAGATCGGCCGGGGGAATTCCTTGGCTTTTTTTTGTTCGCTTGTATCCTATTCTCTGATATAATATGTCGCATAAGTTACATTATGCGACATATAGAATATGAAAAGAAGCTGAAGAAAGCCTTGTGATTTTTCTGGTCTGTACCGTTCTCTCCCGGCACTCCCTCGCCCTACGACCTTGATCAGAAATTTGCATGTCTTGTTTTTTGGAAATAAAAAAACAGGGAAGATCTCCATTCACCAATCGGATGATCGGCAAAGGAGTCTCCCCTGCAAACGGAGTTTCTCTTTTCCAGCGATTACGGGATGGATAAGACGTCCGTTATGTATGCCCGGTTCTTTCCGGCTCGTTTCGCCTCGAGCAAGGAGTGGTCTGCTAGCTTCGCGATGGCGGCATAGTTTACTCTTCCGGATTCCGGAAGAGTATGAGAAAAGCATATGCCCATGGTAGCAGTCAGCGCCTTACCTTCTTCCAGCAACCCGACCGCGTCCATGTATTCGGAGAGGTCTGAACGGATCGCCTCGATCGTCGCTTCGGCACGTTCCCGGAGCATATCGGATTCCATGCCCGTGACGACGATCGCAAATTCGTCGCCGTGCAGTCTCGCGACAAGATCAAGATCCCGGAATGCCCGACGAAGAATGGATGCCGTTTCCTTGAGGATATCGTCACCCACACCATGTCCGAACCGATCATTCACGCTCTTGAAGTGATCGAGATCCATGTAAATGAAAGCGACCGATATCCGTATCAGCGATTGCTTGCGATCGCGTGCCGTCGATGCGACCCCTGAATCGTGTCCTTTCACCGGTCGGTACTCTGCGGCAAGCGCGGAACACCGTTCATGAAACGCGAGAATGAACCCGCGTTCATTGTAGAGACCGGTGAGCTCGTCAGTTTTCTGACCCTGTATGAGCTGCTCCACGATCTTCCAGGAGAAAAAGTGCGTTCCACTGGTTACCGTGAACACCGCAATCGTGAGAGATACCGATACCATGACGCTGACATTTTCGTTCAGCATACTGCAGACGATGACGACGGTTGAAGGGAATACGACGCCGGCGGTGAAAGACGATACTTTCTTCGCGGGAATCGTTATGTCGCGAAGAAATATCATGAGTTCGGTCCAAAACTCGAAAATCTTGCTTCTGCTCATGTGGAACTCCTTTCCTTTTCGAATCGAAGTCGGTCATTCTCCCGTTTAAGGGATCGGACCGCTTCTATGAGTGACCGTTGCAGTCCTTCGGCTTCGGCTAATTCCCGCTCAAGCGCGGCGATTCGGGCTTCCAGGCGGTCTATCGTGATGTGTGTCGCTTCGGATCGTGCCGCCTCACCGGTCTTGCGGATCTGCGAAGAGGTCGGGCCGAACAACAGGCGAACAAGAGCTATCGTCGGATACCTTTCAGGCAGGATGAATTCCATATCTGCTCCCCTTTTCGGAAAAAGATTGTAAAAAAAACTTCACGATATTCTAGCATGAATATTGAATAATGTCAATGGTCGTGGACTTTTTTCAAATAAAAATCCCCGGAAACAGGATGCCTCATGTGTGGATGAAGCATCGTTTCCGGGGGTGCTGGTCCTTTCCTACTGTTTGATCGCGCAGCTTTTTTCTCCGCCGAAAGAGATGATGTTGCACGCACAGAGCTCTTCCGTATTCCGAATGTACTCGAGCGTATCGCGGAGCGTCTTCCAGACCGTTTTCGGGGAACGCCACTCTCCGTCATGGCCCACCATCTGTGCCGGGAAAGAAAGTCGTCCGGTCCTCATGATGAGATTGTGACGACCGGCACTCGCGATCTGCTGATCGTAGTGCTGCATGACCCAGTGCAGACTTCTGGCAAACTCCTTTTCTTCTATCCGGCGGTTCACCCCCTCCAGATTCGCTGCCGCAAGGAAGACGATGTACTCGTTGCCGATCCTGGCTATGGCATCGCCGCTCCGCTTGAAGATTTCGCGAAGGAAATAGGCGATGGCCTGGAGGAGCGTGTCGTTCGGGGTGGCTCCGTCGATGGTTATCAGCACGATACCCCACGAAATCGCATCGTTTTCCGGTCGTAACCGCGAAAGCGCGGAGGCGAGGTCCGTGAGATACTTCTCCGCGCCGAATTTGTTGAGACAGCCTGTCGCCGGATCCACTAACGTGAGCCTGCGAAGCTTGTGGCGTTCCGTTCCGAGCCGCTCGACTTCCGATTCGAGTCGGATTTTCTCGCTTATGTGCATGCGGGTCGCGGTCTGGAGATCTCTTTTCATCCCGCTGAGCTGTTTCGTAAGCAGATCGATCTCCTGCTCGAGGGAGCGTACCCTTTCGGGGGATGCTCCGAAAAGGGATCGGATGAACTGCAGGATGCTCTCCAGGACGGATTGTGCTTTTGGCGTTTTGTCGTGGACGACGTCCGCCTCGATCGTTTCCGGTGCTTTCGGGAATTCGTTGGTCGTTTCCATGAGTCGCTCCAAAAGTGTGTTGCGAAGATTGATATTTTGTGAAAGAAGCTTTCTGATACTTTGGCATAAAAGAATGGAAATGTCAATGATATACGATCTCGTCGTATCTGGTATCATCTAGGTATTGTCATCGCACATCATCCTTTACGTCGCGTATTATCTATGCGCATATCTTATTCCGCGCTTGACACGTACCAGACGTGTCCGCTCAAGTACAAATACCGGGAGATCGATCGGATCAAGGAACCGAAATCAAAGGAGGCCGTCTTCGGAACGCTCATCCACTCGGTGATGCATCACATCCATTCCCCTGCCCTCATCCATCCGACCGTCGAGGAGGCGTTGGATTTTTTCTCGAAGAATTGGAATACGGAAATCTGGGAGAGCGAACCGGAGGAACGGGCGGCCTTCTCGCAGGGAGTGAAGATTATCCAGGACTACTACGCGAAGAATGACTTGGCGGATTTCACGATCGTTGATCTCGAGAGCCGTTTCGCGATAGAGATAGGAAACGAGACAAGCGGAAAACACATGATCGCCGGCGTGATCGACCGTATCGATCGTACCCGGAACGGATACGAAATCATCGACTACAAGACGGCGAAGAAGATGCCGTCGCAGGATGCGGTCGATGCGAATCTCCAGCTCTCGGTCTATCTCAAGGCATTTCTTGATCGGTATCCGAAGGAACGGGAAAACCTCGGGAATATCACCGTATCGCTCTATTTTCTGAAGCATGGCGCCAAGCTCTCAGCCGTCCGGACGGAAGAACAGCTCGCCGAGCTCGATCGGATATTCCTCGACGTGATCGCTTCTATCGAAGCGGGTAAATTCGACCCGGTGCTCTCACCGCTCTGTGACTGGTGCGGATATCAGCGGATCTGTCCGCTCTGGAAACACAAATTCTCGGAGGAGCGGAAGATGGATTCGGAAGAAGCGCGTGCCGCAATCGACGATTACATCGCCGCCAAGGAGGAGGCCGGGAGCGTGAAGCGGAAACTCGCCGAGCTTCAGGAACGGATCTTTTCCTATATGGAAGCCGAGGGTGTCGACCGGGTGTTCGGCGAACGCGGTATCGTCGGGAAATCCGTTCGCAAGACATACAAATACGACGACGCGCGACTCCGGGAGATCCTTGCGCCGCTCGGTCGACTCGACGATGTCATGAGGATCGACGGAATCGCGCTCAAGAAGGTGGTCGGCGAACTGCCGCTTGCCACGAAAAAGGCGATCGAGGAGGCTCGCGTGTTGGATAAGGAGAGCGTCTCGCTTTCGGTAAAGAAAGGGTCGTTCCTCGACGAGGAGGAAGATGCTGTCGCGTGATATGAAAACCGCCGGACACGCGTTCGCGCCGGCGGCAGACTTCAGTCATAGACGATCTTTTCCGGTATGGCGAGACTGCCGTTGCAGCGTCTCCCATGCGGATCGTCATGCTCTTTGACGACGAGAAGTTCCTCGCCGCTGTGGATGGCGGCGTCGTCGAGGAAAAGGTCTTGTTTCCGGTTACACGGGGTGACATCGACCTTCTCCCCGCACACCTGACATATTCCCTTCATGATTTTCTCCTCTTCGAAAAACGTTGTGATCGCGACGCTCGTTTCTTCCGTTTCCCACCTTTCGTCGGCATGATCGGATCATGAAAGGGCTTCCTCTTGAGTCGCTCTTTCCTCGGTTTACGGTCTTCCATGACGGCTTGCGCCGCGTGTTCGCCGAGGGGCGGTGAATGACCGAAAATGTCGGTATGCGCATGTGGAGGTTTGACTGCCGACGCCGTGAAGATGCGCCGTGAAGACTGCGGTTTTCCGAGTCCATCCGAAATAGCGTGCCTCTCCAGGCAGGAATCGCAACACCACTGTCCGTCCCTGAATCCGACGCCGTTTTCCTGCCCGCACGCCGTACATATACGCGGAAATGAGCAATCCATGAGTTTTTCCTTCCGGTCGGTTGTGAAAGAATAGGATATCTATATCAGAAAATCGCCCTTCGCGCAAAGTTTCCGACTTGCCAGAATGCTTTTTTCATGGCAGAATGAAAATTCGCAATAAGGCGTGTCCTATGGAGAAACGTGCGGATCATCGCGACAACATACCTTTTCCGGTCCGTATCAACCGGTATCTTGCGCTTCGCGGTATAGCGACCCGTCGCGCCGCGGAAAAATTCATCGAGGACGGAAAGGTGATCATAAACGGTCGGAA
>CAYVDI010000032.1:0-2806 GCA_964450795.1 uncultured Bdellovibrionales bacterium | reverse complement strand
CCAAGCAAGCCGTGTCGTGTTTCCACTCGTGGAGGACATCTGTTGTCGATCGTCCTTACGGAGGGGCGCAAGCATCAGGTGCGTCGCATGCTCTCGGCTGTCGGCGGCACCGTGACGACGCTCAAGAGGATCAGGATAATGAGCATCGGGCTGAGGAACCTTTCTTCCGGAGAATATCGGGTGATTTCCGGGGACGAACGGGAGGAATTCCTTTCCGCCTTGGGTCTTCGATAAGAATATCAGATAACAAATAACGTTATGCCAAAAGATTCAGTCGTTCTCCGCTTCGATTCCGTCTCCTTCGAGTATGTCCATGACAAGCCGATCCTTGATGAGGTGAGCTTCTCGATGCGCTCCGGGTCGAAATTCACGCTTATGGGGCAGAACGGCGCCGGGAAAAGCTCCCTCTTCAAGCTCATAATGGGAGAGTCTCGATCCCAGGGAGGGCGCATCTCGATCGACCGAGGGGCGACGGTCGCTATCGGACGACAAGTCATCCCCCGCGACGAGCTCGATCTTTCGGTCGAGGAATTCTTCGGCCGGTACCATCGCGGAAAGGAATGGGATCTTCCGAAACACATAGCCTCGGTGCTCGAGGCGGTCAATCTCCCGCTTCCCCCGTTCGATAAGAAAATCCGCGCCTTTTCCGGTGGTCAGCAGGCGCGCATCCTTCTCGCGTCGGCGCTTATCCAGGATCCGGATATCCTTCTTCTCGACGAGCCGACGAACAATCTCGATGCGGACGGTATCGCGCATCTCACGTCGTTCCTCATGATGTACGACAAGACCGTACTGGTCATCTCGCACGATGCCGACTTCCTGAACGCATTCACCGAAGGAGTCCTGTACCTCGACATACACACGCACAAGGTCGAGCAGTACTCGGGCGACTACTATGACGTGGTCGAGGAGATCGCCCGGCGCATCGAGAAGGCGGAGAGCGAGAATGTCCGACTCGAACGGACCATCCGCGAGAAGAAGGATCAGGCGAATGTCTTCGCTAACAAAGGCGGGAAACTCCGCGCGGTGGCGAAACGGATGCGCGATCTCGCCTCCGAACTCGAGGAAAACAAGATCGACGTGCGACGCGAGGACAAGACGCTCCCTTCGTTCGTCATCCCCTGTCCGGAAACCCAAGGACCGATCGTCACGATAAAAACCGTTTCCGTCATGGGACATTTCGGTCCGAGCATCGTTCCGGTGGATATCGAGCTCCGCAAAAACACCCATCTGCTCATTTCCGGTCCGAACGGTGTCGGAAAAAGCACTTTCCTCGAATCATTGGCGCAGGGGGATCCGGAGCGTGTCGATCTCGCTCCCGGAACGAAGATCGGCTACTATCGCCAGGATTTCTCGACGCTCGATTTCGATCGTACCGCTTTCGAGGCCATAGAAGAGGTCATGACGAAGGGAGAACAGGAAGACGTATACAAGGTGGCTGCGCGGTTTCTTCTCCCGGCGGCGCTTCTCAAGAACAAGGTGGCGAGCCTGTCCGAGGGGCAGAAGGGACTGCTTCTTTTCGCCCGTCTCGTCGTCGAGGAACCGAATCTTCTCATTCTCGACGAGCCGACGAACCATATAAATTTCCGGCACATCCCGGTCATCGCCGAGGCGCTCGACGGATACAAGGGCGCGATGATCCTCGTCTCCCATGTCCCGGATTTCGTCTCCCAGATCCGCATCGACGAGGAACTCGATCTCGGAAAGTATTCAGGATAGATACGTATGGAATACGACGTGGCGGTCATCGGAGGGGGTCCTGCGGGCATGATGGCGGCCGGTCGGGCGGCTTGGTGCGGTGCCCGTGTCGTGCTGCTCGAGAAGAATGATTCGCTCGGCGAGAAGCTCCTGCTCACCGGCGGCGGCCGTTGCAACATGACAAATGCGGAATTCGACCGAAACATCTTCCTCGGGAAGTTCGGAAGCGCAGCGAAGTTCCTCTTCTCCCCACTCTCGAAATTCGGAGTTCAGGATACGCTCGACTTCTTCCGCGCGCTCGGAGTGTCGACGAAGGTCGAGGCCGAGAAACGGGTATTCCCGACAAGCGATCGATCGCAATCCGTTTTCGACGCGCTTGGGCGCTATATGAAGCAGGGCGACGTGAAGGTGTTTTCCGGGGCGGAAGTATCGGGATTGGACATTTCGGGCGGCGTGGTTTCCGGCGTTCGGCTCAGGAACGGCGATGCGGTTTCGGCACGCTCGTACATCCTCGCGACCGGAGGAAAATCACATCCGGAGACCGGCTCGACCGGCGACGGGTTCCGATGGCTTTCGAAGATCGGGCATACGATCATCGACCCGCGCCCGTCTCTCGTCCCGCTTCGGACACGTGAACGATGGGTCCGCGAATTGTCCGGCGTGAGCTTTCCGGACGCGAAACTCTCGATCTTTCAGAACGACAGGAAATTGGCGAGTCGGAAAGGGAAGCTTCTCTTCACGCATTTCGGACTCAGCGGTCCGCTCGCGCTCAACATGAGCCGTACCATCGATGAGCTTCTGAAGCTGGGCCCGGTGTCCATTTCCGTCGACCTGTTTCCAAGCCAGGATATAAGCGGACTCGACAAGGAGCTTCTCTCCTTCTTCGATACACGGAAAAACAGGCAGATACGGAACGGTTTGGATGGGTTCATCGCGACATCGCTTGTTCCCGTGCTTCTCGGAATCGCTGGAATCAGTCCGGAATGCCAGATAAACGCCGTAACACGCGAGGAGCGGATCAAGCTGGTGCGAGCTATGAAAGATATCACTTTGACCGTAGAAGGGCTTCTGGGGGCCGATAAAGCGATCGTGACGAGTGGAGGGGTCA
>CAYVDI010000031.1:0-10508 GCA_964450795.1 uncultured Bdellovibrionales bacterium | reverse complement strand
GTTATGACGAAGATATTGCTCGTCGAAGACGATCCGCTTATCGCGGAAATCTATCAGCGGAAGTTCGAGGCATCCGGTTTCCAGGTGTTGAACGCGGTTACCGGAAAGGCGGTCCTGAAGGCGATCGAGGATGATCCGGCATTCGATCTCGTCCTGCTCGATCTCGTCATTCCCGAAATGGGTGGGATGGACGTGCTCCGGGAGCTTCGGACGAATCCGAAGTACCCGGCGGATCTCAAGGTGGTTATCTTCAGCAATCTCTCCGATCCAGAAGACCGGAAGCGAGCGGTGGAGCTTGGGGCGAACGGATTCCTGCAGAAGACCGAGTATTCGCCGACCAAGCTTGTCGAGGAAGTATCCCGTCTTCTCTCTCTTTTCGGGGAGCAGAAGAAAAACGGCGAACAGCGCGAGGGGGCGAAGAACGGCAAACGTATTCTCTTCGTCGAGGACGAGGCGGTATTCGTCGATATGTTCGGTCGGCGGTTGGTGCAGGAAGGGTATGAGGTGGTATCGCACGAGGACGGTGTTTCGGCGCTCCAAGCGGCCGAGAACGAGCGTTTCGATCTCGTCATCACGGATGCGATGCTTCCGAATATGACCGGTCAGGAACTCATCGTCCGACTCAAAGGGGGTGAGAAGACGAAGCATATCCCGATTTTTCTCCTCTCCGCGTCGCTTGAGGAATCGGAAATGGAGGCACTCTCAAATTCACCGGATGTCTTCAGGGCGTTTCTGAAGACCGAAGTCACGCCGACACAATTGGCCCGCGAAGTGAACCTGGTATTCGAACATCAGAAATAGGAATATGCCGGAGAGAATTCATATCGCAGAATTGCCGAAGCATACCGGAGAAGACGTGAACATCTCCGGGTGGATATCCGTCCGACGAGATCACGGAAAGCTCATTTTTTTTGATGTCCGTGACGAGAGCGGAAGCGTGCAGGCGGTGGTTTTGCCGAACCATGCCGAAGCGCTTTCGGTCGCGCAGTCGATCCGACCGGAATGGGTCGTTTCGATCGATGGGACGGTGAATAGCCGACCGGAAAAACTGGTAAATCACGAACAGCAAAATGGAGCGATCGAGATCGAAATCCGCGCCCTCTCGGTCCTGAACGAGGCGGAGACGCCTCCATTCGATATCGCATCCGACGGAAAGGACATCAGCGAGGAGATACGGCTCCGCTATCGGTATGCGGATCTTCGCCGCGAACGGATGCAGAAGAATATCCGCAACAGGCATCGCGTGGCGCAACATATCAGGAACTTCTATGGGAGCGAGGGATTCGTGGAAGTGGAGACTCCCTACATGACGAAGTCGACGCCGGAAGGGTCGCGGGATTTCATTGTTCCGTCCCGGCTTGAAAACGGGAAATTTTATGCCCTTCCGCAGTCTCCGCAGCAGTACAAGCAGCTTCTTATGGCTGCCGGTTTCGAGAAATATTTCCAGATCGCCCGCTGTTTCCGTGACGAGGATACGCGCGGCGATCGGCAACCGGAATTCACGCAGGTGGACATGGAGATGAGCTTCGTCTCGCAAGAGGACGTGATGCGGATCAACGAGACGCTCATGATCGATCTCATAAGGACGGTCTATCCGGAGAAGAGGATCCAGGAAATCCCGTTTCCGCGGATATCGTATCAGGAGGCGATGGAAAAATTCCATTCCGACAAGCCCGATATCCGCACGGACAAGGACGATCCTGATCTGCTTGCGTTCTGCTGGGTCGTCGATTTTCCGTTTTTCGAAGAAGACGACAAAGGCGGGTGGACATTCTCGCATAATCCGTTTTCCGCGCCGAAGCCGGAGTACGCCGCTGACCTGATGGAGAAAAAGGATATCGGGAACATCGTCGCGGCGCAATACGATCTGGTATTGAACGGATATGAGATCGGCGGTGGCGGCATACGGAACCACAGTCCCGAAGCGCTCAAGAAAGTGTTCGAAATCATGGGGTATCCGGACGACCGGATCGAGCGGAACTTCGGTCATATGTTGAAGGCGCTTGCGTCCGGCGCGCCACCGCACGGCGGGTTGGCGTTCGGTTTCGACCGGCTGATGATGATTCTTCAGAATGAACCGAATATCCGGGAAGTGATTCCGTTCGCCAAGACGGGCGAGGGTCGGGATCCCATGATGGAGGCTCCGTCGGAGGTGTCCCGGGATCAACTGCTTGAGCTCGGCATACGGACCGTGTCGCCGCGATCTTAAGCGAAAAGCCTGCACTGGATATTTTATGGGAAGCGGGGTACAATGGGACGTACTCCGTTTTTTCGACGTGAAATGAAGAATTTCCTCACGACATTCAAGCATGACGTATCGGATCGTTTTTTCGGACGGTTTTCGCTTGATATCGGCATCGATCTCGGGACCGCAAACACCCTCGTCTACGTGAAGGGTCGCGGGATCGTCATCAACGAGCCGTCGGTGGTCGCCGTGAACCAACGAACGGGACAGATCCTCGCCATCGGCAAGGGCGCCCGGCGCATGGTCGGCAAGACTCCGGGGCATATCACCGTGACACGGCCGCTGGTGAACGGCGTCGTTTCCGATTTCGAGGTGACCCAGCAGATGCTCCGGTACTTCATCAACAAGGTGCATCAGGGGAATCTCATGTTCCTCAGGCGTCCGCGCGTGCTCATCGGTATCCCGTCCGGCGTGACGGAAGTGGAGAAACGCGCGGTGGTGGAGGCGGCGCAGAACGCCGGTGCGCGTGCCGCGTTCCTTATCGATGAACCGATGGCGGCGGCGATCGGCGCCAGGCTTCCGGTGACGGAGGCGGCCGGGAACATGGTGATCGATATCGGTGGCGGGACGACCGAGATCGCGGTGATATCGCTCGGTGGCGTGGTGCTTTCGCGAAGCCTCCGTATCGCCGGCGACAAGATGAATCAGGATATCGTCCGCTACTGCCGTGACGAGTTCAACCTCCTCGTCGGGGAACGCACCGCCGAGGACGTGAAGATCGCGATCGGAAGCGCGTATCCGCTCCGCGAGCGGATGACGATGCCGATCCGGGGCCGTGATCTCGTGTCCGGTCTTCCGAAGGAGGTGATCGCGACCGATGAACATATCCGAGAGGCTCTTTCCCATTCCATCCGCGTCATCATGAACACCATGAAGACCGTCGTGGAGGAGACACCGCCGGAACTGATAGCGGATGTGATGGGACGCGGCATCATCCTGGCGGGAGGTGGAAGCCTTATCCGTGGGATCGACAAGCTGTTCGCGAATCAGACGGGCATTCCGGTGCGACTCATGGAGGATCCGCTCACGGCGGTGGTCCGGGGGACCGGGGTCGTGCTTGACGATATGGAGCGGCTCGAGGAGGTGCTTACCGAGTCCGGATCGACCATGGCGCTTCACTAGTGGAACCTGAAAGAATATGCGGGAGCGATCCGTATCAAGGTCAAAGTTTTTCCGGGCGATTCTGGTGATAGGTGTGCTTTTCGGTGTGGCGTTCTTTGATCCGGCGCCGGTTTCCGGTGCGCTCAGGGGGGTGTTCCATACCGTGTTCTGGCCGATCGAAAAGGTTCTTTCTTCGGTATCGAGCTCGATTCATGATTTCTCCTCGTTTATCTTTTCGATCGGTGAACTGAAGCGCGATAACGAGAGACTTTCGGAGGAGAATGTCCGATTGGCGGCCGAGAACGCATCGCTTCGTTTCCTGCGCGGCGAGAACGAGGCGCTCCGAAAAGATTCCGGGCTTGATGCGAGGAAAAAGTTCGATCTTATCGCGACGGAAGTGATCGCTTCCGGCGGCGAGGCCCGACGCGGTGCGGTCGTCATCGACAAGGGATCGACGGGCGGGGTGAAAGTCGGAATGCCGGCGATCGTCGGGGAGGGTCTTCTGGTCGGAATCGTCGAGGAAGTGTACCCGGCGAGTTCGGTCGTTTCCCTCGTGACGAATTCGGAGACGACTATCGGAGGGCTGACGGCTGAAAACGGGGCGAAAGGCGTCGTGCGCGGAGATCGAGGACTCGGTATTCTCTACGAGATGGTGCTTCAGTCCGACGTTCTTCGGGACGGGGACCGGGTCATGACTTCCGGCGTAGGGGGGACTATCCCTTCCGGATTATATGTCGGTTCCGCCACCTCGGTCCGCGATTCGGACGATCGACTTTTCCATGAGGCGAGCATCCTGTCCCCGGTGGACTTCAATACGCTCCGATTCCTGTTTCTTATCCGTGACATCGATAAGAAATAATCATGAAAGTATTTTTCGTCAGGGCGTTCGCACTTTCCTTGATCGGGCTTTCGGCCGGATCGTTCCTTTCGATGGCGTTTCCCGGGCACATCGTCTTTCCGATCCTGATATTTTCATTTTCAATCGCTCTCGCGCTTTCCAGAGGGTTTCTTGAGAGTCTTCCGGCGGTGGTTTTGCTCGGTATTCTTGCCGATATCGCCACTCTCGGGAGGATCGGTCTCCTTTCAGGATTCGCGGTCGGACTTGCCTATACCGCAAGCTTCTTTTCCCGGAGGTTTGTCGTGGAACACTCCGCGTTGGCCGGGGTCTTTTCCGGGCTTCTCTCCGGATTTGCGGTGATAGTGTTCCCCGTATTTTCCGAGACGTTCCTATATGGGGCGAGTATCGCATTTGCTCACGCATTCGATGAATTTTCGCTTCTTCACGGGTTCCTATCGCTCATATTAGGAATGATGTTTTCCGTCTTTGCCATGGCAGCGATCCGAAAATACGACGACGTGGTGGTGCGTCTTGATCCGGGCCTGGCGCTTCGTATGTAAAACGGGTATGTTCGGGAAAATATCGAGACAATCCGAAGGGGAGATCGACGATGCGGTTCTGACCATAACCGAGAAGGATGCGGCCAAGATCGAACAGTCGCTCGATCGGCGATTCGCAGGACGGTATTTTCTTGTCGGGCTTTTCGTGCTCGTCGTGTTG
The DNA here is from genome assembly GCA_964450795.1 of uncultured Bdellovibrionales bacterium. GTDB lineage: Bacteria > Patescibacteriota > Minisyncoccia > Moranbacterales > UBA1568 > JAGOTT01. The sequence continues at coordinate 5,604 of CAYVDI010000031.1, read as the reverse complement.
TTCGGGCGCGCGTTGTATCTCAATATCTTCGAGGGGGAGAGATATCGCGGCATTGCGGAGCGCCAGAGTGTCCGGATGATCCCGATTCCCGCTCCTCGAGGCATCATCTACGATCGTTTCGGCGAACCGTTGGTGAAAAACGTCCCGAGTATCGGTGCGGCGCTTATTCCCGTCGATGCCCCGCGTGACGAATCGGGCCGGAACGCCCTCCGCGAGGAGCTGCTTTCGGTTCTCAATGTCGATGCCGGCACGGCAGATGCCGCGCTCGCCGCTTTCCGGAAGGATCCGTTTTCCCCGATCCTTCTCAAAGAGCGTCTTTCGCAGGAGGAAGTCATAGCCTTTCTTTCGAAGCAGAAGGATTTCCCCGGAGTAAGCCTTTTCAAGCTCGCGTACCGGGATTATCAGGGAAGCGTCATGTTCTCGCATGTGCTCGGCTATGAAGGGAAGATCGCCGAGAACGAGCTTGCGAAATATCCGGATTATCTTCCGACGGACATGATCGGAAAGCAGGGACTGGAAAGCTCGTACGAGTCGGAGCTTCGGGGCGCGCGAGGATACGATCGTACGGAGGTCGACTCTCTCGGACGTCCGAAAAAGGCGCTTGGAACGGTTTCGCCGACGCCCGGGAATGACCTGTTTTTGAACATAGACGCCGAGCTTCAGAAGAAATCATACGATGCTCTCGCCGGTTTCCTGGAACAGCGGAAACTCACTCGCGGTGCGGTTATCGCGCTTGATCCGCGCGACGGCTCCGTGCTTTCCCTGGTTTCGATCCCGAGCTTCGATAACAACCTGTTTGCCGACGGTATTTCCGGTGATGCTTATAGGAAACTCATAGACGATGAGACGAAGCCGCTCTTCAATCGTGCCATTTCCGGCGAGTATGCTCCCGGTTCGACCTTCAAGCCGGTGATCGCCTGTGCCGCACTTTCCGAGGGCGTGGTGTCGGAACATACGCGTATCGAATCGAAGGGCGGCATCTCGGTTGGCAGTTTCTTCTTCGGCGACTGGAAGGCGCACGGGTTCACGGATATCCGCCGGGCTATCGCCGTCTCGAGCGATGTCTTCTTCTACTCCGTCGGAGGGGGGTATGGCGGGATTCCCGGTCTCGGGATTCGTCGGATGAAATCGTATGCGGAGAAGTTCGGATACGGGGCGGTATCGGGTATCGATATCCCGGGGGAGGGAAATGGTTTCCTTCCGGACCCTGAATGGAAGGAAAAGCGGACCGGGGAGCGATGGTATGTCGGTGACGATTATCATGCCGCAATCGGGCAGGGATTCGTCACCGCGACACCGCTTCAGATCGTGAATTCCATAGCCGCGATCGCGAACGGCGGAACGCTGTATGAGCCGCACGTGGTCTCGCGGATCCGTAAGCCGGACGGTTCGGTTTCCGTCGTCCGACCGAAGGCGATACATGACCATATCGTCGATCCGTATATCATTCAGGTGGTCCGGGAGGGCATGAGACAGACCGTGACGGATGGAACGGCGACACCGCTCAAAACGCTCGCTTTTCCGGTCGCGGGGAAGACCGGCACCGCGCAGTTCGGGGGAGGAGAAAAGACGCATGGTTGGTTCGTCTCCTTTGCGCCGTACGATGAACCGAAGATCGCGATGATCGTCCTCATCGAGGGACAGGAGAGTGAAACGTATAACGCGGTCCCGATCACGAAGGAAATCTACGAATGGTATTTCTCGAACCGCCTTTCCAAGAGTGATCAGGGTGAATGATTTTTCTTTTTCTTAAGCCGAAAAATAAGGATTCTTGACAGTCTGTCGTGGTCTGATATGATGGGGGCGATTTCAATCACATTCGCGACTCCGGTCGCGATTTTTAAAACAGTAATCACGAAACGAAGTCATGGCACGGATTCTTACGCAGGAAGGGCTCAAGAAATTGCAGGATGAACTCGAGGATCGGAAGATCAGGGTTCGCCAGGAAATCTCGGCGGCCATCAAGGAAGCGAAGGAACAGGGGGATCTCTCGGAGAACGCCGAATACAGCGAGGCGAAGCACCAGCAGAACGAGAACGAGACGCGGATCCTCGAGCTTGAGGCGATGCTGAAGGGTGCGGTGGTGGCGAAGCGCGCCGAAGGACTGTCTTCCGTGCAGATCGGTTCGACGGTCGTCATGAGCTGCTCGGGAAAGGAAATGAAATTCGTCATCGTCGGTACGAACGAAGTTGACCCTGCCGGAGGAAAGATTTCCGGCGAGTCGCCGATCGGCAAGGCGCTCATGGGAAAGTCCAAGGGCGAGGATGTCGAGATCGATGTGCCGGCGGGAAAGATGAAATGCAAGGTGGTTTCGGTCGAGTAGCGGTTCCTGAGAGCCCCCGTTGAGGGGGCTTTTTCTTGTCTTTCGGGTCGAAAACCGCTAGAGTGATGGTATTCGGATAAACATACCGCTATGCGCGAAGATATCATCGCAACCAAGGAAGAGAAGCTCCGGAAGCTGACCGAAGCGTTCGGTTCCGCGTACCCGGAGAAGTGCGTACGGACACACACGAACCGGCAGATTCTGGAACAGTTCGATGATCTGAAAGAAACGAATCCCGAGAAGCCGGTGACGGTCGTCGGTCGCGTGCGGTCGGTCCGGGTGATGGGAAAGATCGCCTTCTGCCACATAGAGGACGGGACGGGGAAAATCCAGGGGTTCTTCTCGGAAGAGATGCTCGCTCCGGTGGAAAACCCGGGAGAGAAGCAGTGGTTTTCCGTGTTCAAGGAAACGGTGGATGCCGGAGATTTCATTTCCATGACCGGCGTTCCTTTTCTCACGAAACAGGACGAGAAGAGCATCCGTGTCGAGAAATGGGAAATGCTCTCGAAATCGATGCGCCCGATCCCGACGGAATTTTACGGACTGAAGGATGAGGAGGAGCTTCTGCGACGCCGATACCTCGATCTCATCGCCAATCCGGACACGCGGGAGCTGTTCCGGAAGAAGAACGCTTTCTGGCAGACGATCCGAACATTCCTTTCCGGACAGGATTTTCTCGAGGTCCAGACGCCGGTGCTCGAGCACATCCCCGGCGGAGCCGAGGCGGAGCCGTTCGTGACACATCACAATGCGCTCGATGCCGATTTCTATCTCCGGATTTCGCTCGAGCTCTCTCTCAAGCGCCTCTTGGTCGGCGGATATGAACGCGTATTCGAGATCGGTCGCGTGTTCCGCAACGAGGGTGTCGATCGCGAGCATCTCCAGGAATTCGATCACATGGAATTCTATGCGGCGTATACGGACCTCGATCGGGGGATGGCGATGGTGGAGGATCTTTACCGGGATATCGTCAAGGCGGTGACCGGAGGCGGCACGAAGACCTTTTTCGAGGGACAGGAGATAGATTGGTCGAAGCCGTTCCCGCGCGTGGATTATTTCACCGAATTCAAGAAGGAGACCGGAATCGATCTTTCGGGAGAAGTGACGGTCGAGGAACTTCGGAAAAAGGCCGACGAACTCGGCATCCGATACGAGGCGTCGTACGGTCTCGGGCGGATGATCGACACAGTTTATAAGAAGACCGTCCGGAAGAGGCTTCTGCAGCCGTGTTTTCTCGTGGGGCATCCGCTCGCGGTATCGCCCCTGGCGAAGACGGACCCGAACGACCCGCGGAAGGCGCTCCGCATGCAGCCGGTGGCGGTCGGGAGCGAACTCGGAAACGGATTCGCGGAGCTGAACGATCCGCTGGATCAGCGGCGCCGGTTCGAGGAACAGATGAAGCTCCGTGCGGCAGGCGACAAGGAGGGTATGATGCTCGACGAGGATTTCCTCGAAGCGCTCGAGTACGGGATGCCGCCCGCATTCGGGTTCGGCATGAGCGAGCGGCTCTTCGCGGTGCTCATGGACAAGTCGGTCCGCGAGACGGTCATCTTCCCGCCGATGAAGGGGAGATGATCCGATGGGAATCTGGACAAACGGCGTATTTGCGGTAAGATGGTTCGTGTCGACGGATGATTAGCTCAGTTGGTTAGAGCACAGCATTCACATTGCTGGGGTCACTGGTTCGAGTCCAGTATCATCCACAAAGATGCCCCACGGGGCATTTTGCTTTTTTTACGCGGAAGCGATACTCTGGTGAGGTCACGGAAATAACGGAAATCTGCACTATGCTCGATATCAAATTCATCCGCGAGAATGCGGAAGCGATACGACAGGTCGCGATCAATAAGAACATATCCTTCGATCTGGAGGCGCTTCTTGCCGCCGATCGGGAGCGTATCAGACTCTCCCAGGAGCTTGAGGAGCTTCAGTCCATAAAGAACGACATCAACTCGTTGATACAGAACGCCAAGGATGACGCCGAGCGGCAGGATGTGATCGCGAGGGGAAAAGGTATCAAGGCGCAGATCGATACGGTCGAGCCGCATGTCCGTGAGGCGAAGCTCCTTTTCGAGCGGCTCATGGCGCAGGTGCCGAATATCGTCTCTCCGGATACGCCGATAGGGAAAAGCGATGCGGATAACGTCGAGGAGGGAAGGTATGGCGATATCCCGGAATTTTCCTTTGTTCCGAAGACGCACATCGAACTCGGGAAGCTCCTCGATATTATCGATCTGGAGCGGGGAACGAAAGTCGGCGGTTTTCGCGGATACTACCTGAAAAACGAAGGGGCGCTCCTTCAGATGGGGCTCATGATGTATGCGATCCGGAAAATGGCGGACAAGGGATATTCGACCATGATCCCGCCGACTCTGGTGAAGGCGTTTCCGCTCTTCGGGAGCGGGTACTTCAAGGGCAGTGAATACGATGGCGAAACGGATGAGATCTACAAGGTGGCGACCTCCGACCGGGAAGCCGATGGAAGTGTCTCGAAAGAGGAGAAATTTCTCGTCGGGACGGCCGAGCCGTCGCTTCTCGCATATCATGCGGACGAGGTGCTTTCCGGAGCATCGCTCCCGATCCGCTATGCCGGGTTCAGTCAGTGTTATCGGAGCGAGATCGGTTCTTACGGGAAGGATACGAAGGGTATCTATCGTGTGCATGAGTTCATGAAGGTGGAGCAGGTGGTTCTCGCGTCGGCGGATATCGAGGTGGCGAACGCGCTCCAGGAGGAGATGATCGGAATCTCGGAGGAGATGCACCGGGAACTCGGGCTTCCGTATCGGAAACTCCGGATTTCGACCGGCGATATGAGCGCCGGGAAGTATCGCGCGTTCGATCTCGAGGCGTGGATGCCGGGGCTCGGGCGATATGGCGAGACCGGCTCCGCATCGAACTTCCTTGATTGGCAGGCGAGGCGGCTGAACGTGAAGTATAAGGACGAGCCGACCGGTGAGCGGAAGCATGTGTACATGTTGAACAATACGGCGCTCGCTTCCGCTCGTATCATCATCGCGATCCTTGAGAATCACCAGCAGGAGGACGGCTCCGTCGTCATCCCTGAGGTCTTGCGCCCGTTCATTGGAAAGGATCGGATAGAACCGAAGACGCTTAACGGATAGCGGTCGGCCGATGTCCGGAGCGGTGAAGACCGTGTCTTCGGGCTTGATTTTTCGGAATTTTTCGTGTTTACTTCGTAGTGTCGTTTGTTGTCAGAGACGGGTGCGTAGCTCAGTCGGTAGAGCAGTGGCCTTTTAAGCCAACGGTCGAGGGTTCGATCC
>CAYVDI010000030.1:0-10865 GCA_964450795.1 uncultured Bdellovibrionales bacterium | reverse complement strand
TCGATATTGACGACCGAATCCTCCGGGTGCGTCCCGAGGACATGATGGATGAAATTCGAACCGATGAATCCGGATCCTCCGGTGACGAGCAGTTTCATAGCGCATCCGAATAATGGAACACCTTCTCCGATTCCGCAAGAAGCGGTTGATTCTCATCCTTCTCCGAAACGATGAACGATCCCTCCGGCCACGCGATCGCCAATGCGGGATCATCGTACCGGATACCGCGGTCATGCTCCTTCGAATATGGAGCCGTACATTTGTACTGGAATATCGTACCATCCGCAAGCGAAAGGAATCCGTGCGCGAATCCGGCAGGAATGAAGAACTGCCGACGATTTTCCGAGGAAAGCTCGACGGAAACGTATCTTCCGAATGTCGGCGACCCCTCGCGGATATCGACCGCGACATCGAATACCTTTCCGGAAAGAACCTGCACAAGCTTCCCCTGTGCGAAGGGCGGCGCCTGATAGTGGAGTCCGCGCAGCACCCCCTTTTTCGAGACCGAGAGGTTATCCTGGACGAATGTATCCGGAATGCCCGCCTCAGCGTACCGCGTTTCGTTGTACGTCTCCACGAACAGGCCCCGTTCGTCCGAAAACACCTGGGGTTCGATGATGAGCACTCCCTCGATATCCGTCTTGATGATGTTCATAGCGTTGTTTGTAACGGATGAATCGGAAATTTCGCGCACAACGATTCCACATCTCCCCTGGCGGATCCGACAGCAGCTTCGTCCATGTCGGAACGGAGGACCGTATCGATGAGAGCCGCTATCAGCTCCATTTCCGGTTCCTTCATTCCGCGCGTCGTCACGGCCGGCACGCCGATGCGGAGTCCGGACGGATCGGACGGTCCCCGCGGATCATCCGGGATGACGTTCTTGTTCGTCGAGATGCCGATCCGATCGAGTCGCTCCTGCGCCTCCTTGCCCGGAATGCCGTACGACGCGACCGTATCGATGAGGAGCATGTGATTGTCGGTACCGCCGAAGACGAGCTTCACGTCTTTCCCCAGGAACGCGCCTTCGAGCGTTTTCGCGTTTGCCAACACCTGTCGCGCGTATGCCGCGAACTCCGGACGGAGCGCTTCGCCGAAACACACCGCCTTCGCGGCGATGGCATGCATATGCGGGCCACCCTGCGTCCCAGGAAACACCGCCTTGTCGATCGCTCCGGCGAACCCGCTCCTGCAAAGGATCAGCCCGCCGCGCGGACCACGGAGCGTCTTGTGCGTCGTCGCGGTGACGATATCGAAGTGCGGCACCGGGCTGAGGAGCGCTCCCCCGGCGACGAGTCCCGCGATGTGCGCCATGTCCATCATCGAGACGGCGCCGACCTTCCTCGCGATATCGGTGAATTTCTCATAGTCGATGTTCCTCGTATACGAGGAGAACCCAGCAAGCATGAGCTTCGGTTTCTCCGCTTCCGCAAGCGCCGACAGTTTCCCATAGTCGATCGTCCCGTCCGGTTCCGTCTTGTATCGGACGAAACGATATACCTTCGCAGGAAGCGTCACCGGAGATCCATGCGTCAGGTGACCCCCGTGCGAGAGATCCATGCCGAGCACCGTATCGCCGGGATTCAGGACCGCCATGTACGCCGCGAGATTCGCTTGCGCCCCCGAATGCGGCTGGACGTTCGCATGCTCCGCGCCGAAAAGCCTCTTCGCCCGCCCGATCGCGAGCGTCTCCGCTCTGTCGGTCCATTCCTGCCCTCCGTAGTAGCGCCTCCCGGGATACCCTTCGGCGTATTTGTTCGTGAAGACAGATCCGAGCGCGGCAAGCACCGCGGACGACACATAATTTTCGGACGCGATCATCTCGAGACTTCTCGATTGACGCGATATTTCACCTTCGATGATGTCGCCGACCTCCGGGTCGGTCTGCTTTAGAGATGGTTCCATAATGATTCCATTCATCACAAGTGGGACGTACCGAGATCCGCATCAGGCGGAATCCGAAGCGATCGGCGGAAAAAATAGGCGATGATAAGCAGGGTCGAGAGCGGCGCGAACCATTCCGGTATATGGAACCCGAACGCATGCCCGACCATGACACACCCGAGTACGGCTATCGAATACATCGCTCCGTTCTTGAGATAGAGATAGCGCTTGATGCGATCGATGTTCGCGACCGTAAGCTGTCTGACGACGATCGCACCGATACCGTTCCCCAGAAGGATGAGCGGGACCGAGAGCGTGAACGCGAACGCCCCAAGGACGCCGTCGATCGAAAACGAGAGATCGATCACCTCCAGAAACAGGATCTTGCTCACATCGGACAATCCGGAACGCCCCTCGGCAAGGCGATGCTCCATGACCTCCGCATGTTGCCGAAACCCGTGCGTGATGAAGAACACCGTCGAGCCGACGACCGCGCCGAATCCGAGCATCGGGCTCTCCTTGAGAGCGAACCATACGACGACCGTGAGCAGGAGTGATATCGTGGCGTAGAACCACGCCCCCTGCCGGAGGAAGAACGGCTCGACCCGGTGCCAGCCGAAATGCTTTTCCTCGATGAACAGCCAATGGAAGAAAAGGAAGAGTAGGAAAATACCGCCGCCGAGCAGGAGGATCGGAGCCGACCGCTGTATCGCTTCTGCCACCGCCGGATCGTTCGAGAAGGTCGCCGTGAACGAACCGAGGAATCCGAGACTCGGCACCGTCGCCCAGACGATGACCCACGGAAGGAATCCGCGAACGACGAACACCGCGAAGAATATCCCCCACGTGAGGAATATCCTGCGCGCCCGCGCGCTCATGGTCGAGAGTGTCTCCGCGTTGATGACGGCATTGTCGATACTCGACACGGTCTCGAACACGATGAGCCCGGCGACGATAAGTGATGCGGAAAGGATGTCCATATGCAAGAAAGAAAGCGGACCGATACACGGAAAGCATACGCGAAAATCACCTCCGCGTCGAGCGGTTCCGAGAGCCGCCGAAAGGAAAACCGCCCCGAAGGGCGGCCTGATTCCACTAGAGCTTGATATCGTTCATCACGTCGTCGAGCGACCGCTTCGGCTCTTCCGCCGGAGCCTCCGCTACGGGAGCCGCTTCGACAGGAGCCTCGCTCCGACGCTCCCCGCGAGTCGAACCTTCCGGCTCGTTGATCTTGAGATTCACGCGGGCGTTGTTCTTCGCGCCGATCACGCGCAGAAGAGTGCGGAGCGCTTTCGCCGTCATCCCTTCGCGACCGATCACCATTCCCATGTCTTCCGGATGCACGTCAAGCGTGATAAGCACGCCCATCTCGTCGATCTTCCGCTCAACCTTCACGCTCTCCGGATGATCCACGAGCGACTTCACCACGTACTCGATAAACTCCTGATCCCTGTTCTCCGACATACGGTTTCCGATTATCCGAATTATCAAGACTGTGCGGGAGACCCACTTCAGTAACCACAGGATACCGAAAATCAAGAAGAATGTCCACTTGACAAATATTATATTTTAATCTATAATGTAAAGTTGTAATCACACAACGTGTTGTGTTCGTTAACCTTACAAAGAAAGGAGCTACCATGCTCAAATTCATGTTGTGGCCGTTTGTCGTAGCTGCCATCGGGCTTGTGGTCGTCGCGATCATCTCGATAAAAGGCAACGGGGTGGTGGATGGAACTAGAAAGTTACCTCCCCCATCGTCGCCACCGAAGTACTGGTGGTGGATCATCGCGCTAATTGTTTTCGACAGCGGGCTTGCGGGCTTGCTGTACTACTTCAATGATACTTCGGCGGCCCCCCTCATTAGATTGCTGGTCCTCGCGACGCATCTCATCGTCGGGTTCGCCATCATGCTTGGCATGCTCTGGCATGCCGCGATCGATATCTTCTTCGGCCTGGCCCCCACGGCGGCAAAAGTCGGAGAAAACTTGACCAACGATCAGCGTCGGCAAATAGTCCGGCATGGAATGCGGTGGTTCACCAAGTTCAAAAACTGGTAAATCACCAAGAAGCCTTACCCCGTTTCCGAAAGATCCGGGGTTGTTTTTTTGAAAAAGTTTACATATTCTCCCACTCCGCCGGCGACTGGAATGGCCTGGCACGCCACTCCGGAGACTGGCAACAGAGATATTTTCTCGCATCGGAAGGGTCGGCAAGAATCGCCTCCGTCACCTTCTCCATCCGCATCCCACGCGACCCCTTTATGAGGACGAGATCACCGTCCCTGAGGATATCCCGAAGCGGGAGCGTCGCCGAATCGGGATCCGGAATGAACATGACGTTCCCTCGCGGCATACCCCGCGAAAGAAGCTCTTCGCCGAGAAGATGCATGCGCTTCCCCACCAAAAACACGATTTCCGCCCGTGAACCGATCACATCGGCCGCAAGTTTCCTGTGCTCCTCCTCGGATATCGCACCGAGTTCCAACATGTCTCCGAAGATGACGACGCGACGTCTCGCCGGGATTTCCCCAAGCGTCAGAAGTCCGGCCCGGACCGACGCTGGTGATGCGTTGTACGTGTCATCAAGAATGCCGACACCATTTCTCCCTCGGAGAAAACAGAGTCGCCCGGGGAGCGGAGAAAATTCCTCGAGGGAACGGGCGATTTCGACCAGATTCATACCAAGCGCTATGCCGACCGCCGCACCGGAGAGCGCATCGGAGATATGATGCCTGGCCACCACTTTCGGAAGCCGCACCGGAATCGTCTTCCCGTCATAATTCAGCTTGAAACTGAACCCGACCCCGTCCTGGGTTTCCTGGAAGGACACGTTATCGGCGCGGACGGACGCATGAGCGTCGAATCCGTACGAGAGCACGACTCCCTTCGTTTTCTCCGCCATCCGAAATACCAACGGATCATCCGCGTTCAAGACGGCGAACCCATCCTCCGGAAGACTCGCGATCATTCTCCCTTTCTCTTTGGCGATGTTTCCGATACTCCCGAAATAGGCGATATGGCTCTCCGCGATCCGCGTCACCACACCTATCTTCACCGGCACGAAGCTGAGAAGATAGGACATGTCACCCGGACGGTCAACCCCCATTTCGAGCACCAGTGCTTCCGGGTATTTCACGGGGAAGAGCATGAGTCGAAGAAACCGGAATCCGACCAAAAACCATCGGAGGATCGAACTTCCTCCGCTATCCGCTCCGAGGACGGTCAGGGGCGCTCCGATCTCGTTATTGAAATTCCCCTCGCTTTTCCGAACGCTCATTCCGAATCCGAGCACGAGCGCCACCGCCTCTTTCGCGGAGCTCTTCCCGACACTGCCGGTCACGCCGACGATAAGCGGCTTGTACTTCGACAGCACCGCACCGGCCATGAACCGGAGCAGCTGCTCGAGCACTCTTCGCCGCATTCGTTTTCCATTCTGTCTTGCCATAAAGCAATCCTAATGTTTCTTCGTATCACGAGCCTTCTTCTCCGACGGCTTCGACGCTTCAGGCACCGCTTCGGATGTGGGCATAGCCGCGATTTCGTGATTCCTTATCTCCTCCGTAGGCTCTATTTTCGCATAGGTGAGAAGGAATTTCATCACCTCGCCAAATACCGGCGCGGCGGACGACTCGGCCCAAATAACATCCTTCGGGTTGTCTATCTTCGAAAGGACGACAAACTTCGGATCCCCGATCGGGGCATATCCGACAAACGATCCTATCGTGAGACCGTCATCATAGCCTTTTTCCCCTTTTTTCGCCACCTGTGCGGTACCCGTTTTCCCACCGACCCGATAGCCGGGAACGGCAGCCTGTTTCCCATGTCCGTTCTTCACAACGTTCTCAAGCATATCACCCATAAGGTTCGCCGTCTCCTCCGAAACGACTTGCCGGACTTCCGATGGCGGAACCACCTCATCATGGTCGTCATAGACATACTTTTCGACGACGCTCGGCCTCATGAGCATCCCCTTGTTCGCAAGCGCCTGATATGCGGAAATCATCTGGAGCGGCGTCATGGTGACACCCTGACCGAAAGAAGCCGTAAAAAACTGTATGTTTCTTCGCGCGTCCTCGAGATTCTTCGTGTTGGCGCCGAGTTCCGCCGGAAGTTCCACTCCGGTCTTCCTGCCGAACCCGAACCGGTCGAAATACTCCGCGAACCGCGCATTCCCGATGAGCTTTTCGACAAAGATGACTCCCGTATTTATCGACTGCTCGAGTACCCTCGTCATCGTCGACCGACCGTAGCATTTTTCCTCCGCGTTCTTGATGACATATCCGCCCTCGGATATCGAACAGGGGTCGGTGAACACCGTGTCGGGAGAAACTTTCCCTTCCTCGATTCCGATCGCCATCGTGATCGGCTTCACGATCGAACCGGGTTCGTATGTCTGGCTCACTGCCGGATTGAGAAAATGGGAATAATCCTCCGTTTTCGCGTACTCGTTCGGATCGAATCCCGGATTTGAAGCCATGGCAAGGATCTTTCCGGTCTTCGAATCCATGACGATGACCGTCCCTCCGTCGGCGCCGTGTTTCTCCATCGCCTCCTGCAGGATCGTTTCGACCTCATGCTGGATGACATGATCGATCGAAAGAACGATATCCGGACCCTGTTCCGAAAGAAGCACTTCGCGATCGGATGTCGATATCCACCGCCCCGCCGCATCCCTGGTCTGTTCGACGCGACCCGGCTTTCCGCGAAGGAGTTCGTCTTCCGACGCTTCAAGCCCGTATCGCCCGGATTCGCTCCCATCGTCCTTCGCACTCACGAATCCGACAACCTGCGCGGCAAGCGCGCCCCCGGGATAGAAGCGGTGCTTTTCATTCAGAAGATGGACTCCCGGAATGGCAAGATCACGGATATGCTGTGCTTCATCGTCGGAAAGGCGTTTCTTGATGGGCTCGAAAGGGTCGTTTCTGTCCGAAAGCTTGGAGCGGATCTCATCCGCCGCGACACCCGTGACGGAAGCGAGCGCCTCCGCGGTACGAGCTATATCGTCCACCTCTCTCGGAACGGCATACAGGAGCGGATATTCCCGATTCACGGCCGCCGGATACACGCCATCCCCCTCACGAAAGAAGATTTCCCCGCGGTCAGGGAAAAGATCAGCCGAGAGAGAATGCTGATTCTCCGCTATCTTATTCCACTTTTCATGGTCGACGACCTGAAGCAGATACAACCTCGTGATGACGACGGCCCCGGCGACAAGAATAAAAACGAGGAGAGCACCGACTCTCCCCGCTCCAGGCGATTCCGGTTCTATCCTTCTCTCACGGGAAGGAGTTTTCTTCATATTTCGTATCATCATACGCGTCACAGCAGCGGCAAGAAATCAACGGAAGGCGAGCGATCCTCGACCCTCGATCATACGAACCGATTCGACCTGACTCATACCACGCCCCTTTACGGACTCCTCGATACGGGAGAGGGACAGGGCTTCCGCCTCGGAAATCTTGAGTCTGCCGTTCTCCTTCTTCAGTTCAGCGATTTCCTTCTCGAGAGAACGCGTTTCGTATCCCTGGACCGCACCGCGGTTCAACGCATGAAGATAGGTGACTCCGGACAGAAAGAAAACGAACAGCGCGAACAGCACCGCCGGACTGACTGCCCCGGAGAAAGATATGCTCTTCCGACAGACATTCTGCCGCCCAAAAAGACGATAGTCTCTCGTCATACGCTTTCTCCCCCTGATTGTCTGTTTATTTTTTTCTCCGATTCCTGATGAGCGTCCTCGAGAATTTCGAATCCGCTCATCAAGATCGTCCGCCTCTATTCCGCAAGTTTCTCGGCAGTCCGGAGCTTTGCGCTCCGAGCACGCGGATTTGCCGTCACTTCAGCCTCACTCGGGCGGATGAACCGCGGCGACAGAAGTCTGATTTCCGGTTTTCGTCCACACCTACATTCCGGAAATTCCGGCGGGCAGACACATCCTTTCGCCATTCCCGAAAATGTTCCCTTCGCGAGCGAATCTTCACCGGAATGGAACGTGATAACCGCTATCCTTCCTCCGGACACCAACGATCGCACCGCTTCCCGGAGAAATATCCCGATCACGGGAAGTTCTCCGTTCACCTCCATCCGAATCGCCTGAAACGTCTTCGTCGCAGGATGGATACGCATCTTCCGTCGCTCGAATTCGGAGAAGCATCCTGCGATACACTCCGCGAGATCCGTCGTCATCTCAAACGGTCGCACCTTCCGCCTCATTGCGATCGCGGAAGCGATTTTCCGCGCCTTCGGATCGTCACCGTACTCCCGAATGATCCCTGCGAGCCGCTCTTCCGAATACCCGTTCACGACATCGACCGCAGGCACCTCTCCGTCGGGATCAAGCCGCATATCGAGCGGTCCGTCCGAAAGGAACGAGAACCCACGATCCGGATCATCCACCTGGTCCGATGAGAACCCGAAGTCCGCAAGTACCGCGTCGACTTTCGGAACGCCGAGTTCCGCAAGTACCGCGCCGATTTCGGAAAAATTCCTCCGGACCACGGAGAGCGAACCCTGTCCAACGGCTTCCCGCAGGAAAGGATCCGCCTCCGCGTCTTTGAGGAACCGCTCCACGGCGAACCGATCGGTGTCGAATGCGATCACCCTCCCACCAGGGAGCACGTGCTCGAGCAGAGCTCGTGTGTGCCCCCCGCCGCCGAGCGTCGCATCCACCACCGTATCGCCCTTGTGAAGGTTCAACGCCGCCACCGTCTCATCCAGAAGCACCGGAACATGTCTCGTCGCCATACAATCCAAAAGTCAGAAATGAATACCGTCGGAGCCGCCCTTTTTCATTTTTGAATTCTGTATTGTCGTTTTCAATACACTCCGAGTTTCCCGAGTTCCTCGGCGATCTTCCCGGAATTCTTCTCGGCACCGGCCTTGTACGCCTTCCATCTCGTCTCGTCCCAGATCTCGAGCCGGTTGTAGAGTCCGACGACGACGACGTTCTTCCGAAGTCCGGCGGAATCCTTGAGATAATCCGGTATCAGGATGCGTCCCTGACTGTCGAGTTCGACATCCGTCGCGCCCGCGAGTTGCAACCGCGTAAAGCTCCGGGTCGCCGCCTCCCCGATCGGAAGACTGCCGAGCTTTTCCGCAAGCTCCTCCCACACCTTCATCGGATAGACGAAAAGAGATGAGTCGAGCCCTCGCGTCACGACGACGCGCGAGCCGAGCTCCGAGCGGAATCGCGACGGCATCGCGACGCGCCGTTTCGGATCGATGGAGTGTGAGTACTCGCCGATGAACATAGTTTCACCACTTCTCCCCACTTCTTAGTTCTTCCCCTACATTTTACGCCACTTACACAAACGCTGTCAACACAAAATTAAAAAGGCTTCAAAAAGCCATTTTCAAAAAAGAAATTTCGAGTTATCCACCTATGCACCGAGATATCTGGCCCGTTCTTCCTGGTCAAACCGTTCGATGGCATACCGAAGCATCGTCCGTGGCATGACAGCAGCATGTCTGTCAAGAAATTCTTTCAGAGCGGTTTCGTCGCGCTTGCCGACCTCGCGAAGCATCCAGCCGGTCGCCTTGTGGATGAGGTCGTGCTTGTCACCAAGTAGTTTCTCCGCGATCGAAAGCGCATCGACAAAATCGTTTTTCACTATGAAAGCAAGCGTCGAGACGATGGCAATGCGCCGCTCCCAGAGATTTTCAGATTTCGCGAGACGATACAATAACCCTCTCCCAGATTTCCTCTCCGCAAGATACGCACCGATGAGTCTCGGCGCGCCCGTATCGACCAGATCCCAATTGTTCATCGCCTCGCGGTGCGAAAGGGAGAAATAGAAAATCTCTTTCCGTTTTCTTCCATCCGCCCGGACGAACGCGTACGTAAGGATAAGAATTCCCGTGAGCCGGACTTCGTGATAGGGGCTTCCGAGAAGCTTCCCGACTTCCGGCAACGGCAGGTCGCGGTTCGCCTTCGCGATCGCCCGCTGCTCCGGAACCGTGACCCCGAGAAACCGGTCGCCCTCCCCATACTCCCCCTCCCCGCACTTGAAAAATCGGGGACACGCCTCCGCCTTCTCCGGACTTCCGAGCGATTTCAGCTGTTCTGTGATTCCCGCCGCGGTCATGCATCCTTCTTTCCGAGACGCTCGAACGCGCGGAGCACCTCGAGCGGCACCGCGAAAACGACTGTGTTCGACTGGTCGGAGGAGATGTCGTTGATCGAGTGGAGCGTCCGGAGATGGAGCGACCCGTCATGAGTCGCGAGAATGCCGGCCGCCTTCGAGATGTTCTCCGCCGCGATGACCTCGCCTTCGGCCTTGATGATGACCGCGCGCCGCTCGCGCTCGGCCTCCGCCTGCTTGCCGATGACACGTTTCATCTCCTCCGGAAGCGTCACATCCTTGAGCTCGACGGAATTCACCTTGACTCCCCAGACGTCGGTAGCGGCGTCCACGATATCCCGGATCCGTTCGGCGATCGCGTCTCGGTTGGAGAGAAGTTCATCGAGCTCGACCTCGCCGACGATGTTGCGCATCGTCGTCTGCGCGAGCTGCGAGACCGCATAGTACACGTTCTCCACCTCGAGGATCGCCTTCTCGGCATGCGATATCCTGTAATAGATGACGGCGTTCACCGTGACGGAGATGTTGTCCTTGGTGATGGCTTCCTGGTCCGGCACGTCTACCGCGCGCACGCGCATGTCGACCTTCTGGTACGACTGGAAGATCGGGATGACGAGCCGCCAGCCCGGCTCCATGACTCCCGTGAACTTCCCGATGGTGAACCGGATGCCCCGCTCATACTGATTGATCTGCTTGATCGACGCGAGCAACACGACAACGACGATTGCAAGAATGATGATATCCATACCGAAATCGAAAATATTTATAAGTGCCGAGAGCGGTCCGGAGAGGAAGAAGAGCGCCGCAATGAGAACGATCGGGGTCTTCAGCTTCTCGATACCCTCCTTGAGCTTCTCGGGATCGATCTGATTCGGGTCGAACTGCTGCGCCATAGGTT
>CAYVDI010000029.1:7626-11535 GCA_964450795.1 uncultured Bdellovibrionales bacterium | reverse complement strand
CCGGGGAGATTTCTCCGGTCGACATTTCTTTTTCTTGGTTTTCCATAGAGACCCGAAACGGCTTCCGCACCGGCTCGGTCCGGAAAGCCTGCTATTTTACTGGATTACTTTTCGTTGTACGAAATATCGATCCGAAATCTTTCAGAACACCACCGAAGCGTCCCCTTCCGACTTCTCGAGGATATTCTTCTCAAAGTCCCGGAGATCGGAATCACGGAATTCAGCCCGGGCCGTCTCCTTATTCCACTGATATTCCGGCATGAGCACATGGATATTCATGTTCTTCATCTCTTCGGCAAGCCAATCCCCGAACGTCCTTTTCGCCACGAAAATCTGGCTCAACCGGACAAACTCCTTCCCCTTCTCGGTCTTCCGCTCATCAACCTGGAGAACATGGAATCCGAGCGCGCTCTCGATGATGTCACCCGCCACGCCGATTTTCTGCGCTTTCGCCGGCTCCTGAAGCGGGAGAATGAGGTCCTCGTAGGAAAACCATCCCATGGCGCCACCCTTGTCCGCCGTTTTCCCATCCGAGACTTCCTTGGCCGCATCGGCGAAACTTCGCCCATCGGCAAGAAGTTTCTTGGCTTGCTCCGCCTTCGTCTTCGCTTCGACAAATTGCGTCGCATCTGATTCGAAACGCTTCCGGAGCTCCTCCTCGTACAGGCTTGGCAGTACGACTTTTTCCTCGAATTCGGAAAGGTTCCAGCCATAGAAACGCGAGAGCTTCTCCGTCACCCCCCGTTCCTCGCCGCCCATCTGCTTCAATTGCTCGGCGACCGCCTTCGTGGCGTCCGCCTCGGAGATACGGATTCCCTCGCGAACCGCAATCGTCCGAAGCGCTTCATCCTCGATCATCTTGTTCAATATCTCCTTCTCGCGTACCTTGAGACGCTTCCGGCCATCGGGAGTCGTGAAGTCGATACGCATGCCTATGGAGGCGAAATCCTGCGTCTCATAGAACCGGCGGACCGACGCGAGATTCGAGGAAAGATCATGAAAAGAGGCGGGGCTCTTCCAATTCACCGTCGCCACCGGAAGCGGCAGCATGCCTCGGACCTTCCCCGTGATCGTCCAGGATGACGGAAGGATATAGGCGAACAGAAGCCCGGCGACCACCGCTATCACCGCCGCGCTTCCCATGCCAAGAAGCCATGAGCCGACCTGCCACTCGTTCCAGTACCGTCTGACCGTTTCCATATTCATACGAATTTCGTGTTACTTGTTTGCTATTTTCCAAAAAAATACCGCATCCACTTCCTGTAATTCGCTTCATCGGAGACAACGACCGGGGCATCATCCCCCGTGCCGGATGACGGCGATTTCAGGGAACCGACCTCCACCGAGACCATCTGCTCATCACCGTTTTTCATGCCGAGTTTCTCCTTCGCCTCGCGTTCCTCGAAATCAGATGTGGAAAAATATGCGATCTTCTCGCTGATCGAACGGTTCTCGTTCCGTATGCGATCAGCCTCCTGACGGAGCTTCGCCACCTCGTCTTCGATCCGATCCGACCGTTTCATTTCCTTCCAGGCGGAAGAGAGTACGAGTATGACGCCGACGACGAGTGCGACGATGAGAAAGCGCGCGAACACCGGAATTCTCTTCATATCTTCTAGGAGAGGACCGCCCCCGCTCGCCTACCGGAAAAGCGGCGCGAGCAGGAACGCGACCATGGAAAAGACGACAAGGAACGAGGAGAGCACCCAGAACAGATACAGCTTCTTGTGACGTTTTCGGAATTCCATAGCCCGTATGTGATGATGATATCAGAAAATTTCAGCCGAAACAACAATTCTCCCGCCGATACACGGCAAGAAGCGCTTTCATTTCTCGGTTTTTCTGCTTCTCAATATGCCTCGGACCGCACCGAGATCCGGATTCGGTCGCTCGCGGAGCGGTTTGAATTTTTTCGGCGCCACGAGAGACACCTGTGAAAGCGACATCGGAGCGGCTTCGGAAGAATACACGCGGACTTCCGATGTCCTGGCAGGTTTCGGAAACGCGGATTTTCCCTGGAAACGGGGTTTCTTGCCCGATCGATGCGGCACCCCGGACCCGTCGGCTTTCGGCTGTTCCTTGCCCCGCGCCATGGCCCGCTGGTGACTTTTGAAACATTCCTTGCAGAAAGTCGGGCGCGTTCCATCGGGCTGGAACGGAACACGGATCTCCATTCCACACGTGTCACAGAGCGCCGGATACGTCGGTCGCTCCTCCGGCTCCATGACCTCAAGCGGCGCCGGCTCGTCGTTTGACTGCGACGATTCGTGGACAGGCTCTTCTTCCGACTGCTCCGCCGCGGATAACGCCCGTTCGAATTCGGCCTGAAGTACGGATTCGTCCGGATGAGGAGTCGACGCCTCCTGAATATCCACCGGAACCGGAGCCTCGATTCTCGGCTCAGCCCCGCGTTCGACCGGAGCATCAACGGGAGCAGGAGCGGGCTCGACTCTCTTCTCGGTTTTGGCCGCCACAAAAACAGGAGTCGCCGTCGACAAAGGCTTCGAAACGGATTCTTGCCGTGAAACTACCGGCGCCCTCTTCGGCTTCTCCGGAACCGTCGACACGGGTTGGCGGGACGTCGCGAATGTCGACGCTTTTTTTCGAAGGAGTTCCGCTCGCTCATCCTCGGTAAGCATTCCGCTCCACCGACGGATCTTGTCCTCGACATCCTTCTTCGACGAGGCATAGCGCTCGCGGGAAATACGGATCACGGTTTCCTCGTTCTCCGATGTCCCCTGGAGCGAAATCGGCGGGAGCACGGTCGCGGAAAACGCGTCCCCGGCGATCCCATCGATCATGAGCTTGAGGTATATATTGTATTTCGGCAGGTTGACGATATCGTTCATGAGGAACACCGGATCGAATTCCTTCTCGAGAAGCTCCGCATCGGCCGCACCCACCCGGAAGGAAATGATCGTCCCCGCAT
The DNA here is from genome assembly GCA_964450795.1 of uncultured Bdellovibrionales bacterium. GTDB lineage: Bacteria > Patescibacteriota > Minisyncoccia > Moranbacterales > UBA1568 > JAGOTT01. Next base: position 8,606 of record CAYVDI010000029.1, on the reverse strand, counting down.
TACCGAAGATCGCATCCGCAACCTTCTCGTCGAGCTGGGTGATGTATTGGTTCGCAAGAATGAGGTTGAGCCGGTATTTCCGCGCTTCGGACAGGATGTTCGCGAACGATTCCGTCGCGAAGTTCTGGAACTCATCGACATAGAGGTAGAAGTCCTGACGTTCGTCCTCCGGTATGTCGACCCGCTCCATCGCCGCGAGCTGGATCTTCGTGATCATCATCGCGCCGATAAGTGCGCTCGCATCCTCGCCGATCCGCCCCTTCGAAAGGTTCATGATGAGGATCTTGTTCTTGTCCATGATGTCACGCACGTCGAACGACGACGTTGTCTGACCGACGATGTTTCGGATAAGCGAGGTCGAGAGGAACTGCCCGACCTTGTTCTGGATCGGCGAGATGACTTCCTGAAGCACGCGATCGTTCCACTTCGAGAACTCGTCCACCCAGAAGGCGCGCACGACCGGATCCGTCACTTTCGCGACGACCTTCTCGCGGTAATCCTTGTCGACAAGAATACGGGTGACTCCGAGCAGGGTCGATCCCGGATATTCGAGGAGCGCGAGGATGGCATTGCGGAGGATGTATTCGAGCCGCGGTCCCCAGGAATCCGCCCAGAGCTTCTTGAACACTCCGACCAGCCCGGAGGCGACGAGATGCTGGTGCTCCGGCCCGACCTTCTCCATCACGTTGAACGCGATAGGGTGCTCCTGGTCGGCCGGATTGAAATAAATGACGTCGTTTATGCGGTTCGCCGGTATCGCTTTCAGAAGCTTTTCGGCCGTATCGCCGTGAGGATCGATGAAAGCGACTCCCTTGCCATGCTTGATATCTTGGATGGCGAGATTCTCGAGGAGGTTCGTCTTTCCCATGCCGGTCTTGCCGATCACATACATGTGCCGCCGGCGATCGTCTGCCTTGATGCCGAAAATCCGGTCCTGGTTCCGGAAATTCGTTCTCGCGAAGAAACTGATGTCATCCTGT
>CAYVDI010000029.1:4290-7526 GCA_964450795.1 uncultured Bdellovibrionales bacterium | reverse complement strand
AAAGACTTGTCGAACCCGTCGCGCTTCCCCACGTAGAGCATGCGCATCTTCGTCTTGTACATCTGTTTCCCGAGATTGCGCTCGAGCGCCTTCAGCACTTCCTTCTGCCCCGGAGAGAGCCGGAACTCGAGAGGCTGTTCCTGCTTCGCTTCCGCCTTCTTCTGGAACGGCGAGAATGTCGCCGTCGAAACGAATGCCGGAATGATGTTCGAGAGTACATCGATGAAATCGTGCCACACCATGGCGAGGATCCCTCCCGACGATTCCTTCTTCGGTTTCCCGAGAAAATCGTCCACGATCGCCTGACCCTTCTTGTACCAGGCATCCTCTTCCGGAGCGATGATCATCTGGAACCAGATGTTCTGCCCGGGCGCGAGACGCCCCATCGATTCGATGAGCCCCGCGAGCGGATCGATCATCTTTCCCGTGACATCCTCTTCGAACGCGGGATACGTGCGGATCGGATACAGATCGGGCTTGGTGAACTTGAAGTCGGTCCCCCAAAGATCCCACTCGCCGTTCGGAACGGTGCTCGGGATCCTGGTGACATAATCCGGAACCTCGGTGATTTCCATGTCCGGATACTGCGCATAAAAATGTGCCTCGACGAGATTCCGGAACGATTTCTGGGTACGGATATAGAAATGCACTTCCCCGCCCTCGCTGACGATCTCGAGCGAGAACGATACGGGAAACTGTCCCTGAACGAACAGCTCCACCGTGCTGAATCCCTTCGCGACGCCCACGAGCCCGGAAAAAACCGATTCCATCGGCTTCGGACTCTTTTCCATCTCCTTCGGCGGGACGATTTCCAGAAGCACGAACGAAAGCGTCCTGGCATACCGGAGCTGGATATGATCCATCCAGAATGTCTTGAAGAGCGGATAGAGGATGGGCGGAAACAAAAAATACCAGACGTCACCCAAAAGCGAGAGCGCCTGGCGTATTCCGCGAAAGAAATCCCCGAAGGAAAGGAGGATGATGTCCATGGACGTGCAAGGGAACGGACGCGTCGTTGCGCGAGAGACCGACCCATCAGTTTCGTATTTCAACAGACCGAGAGAAAACCCGAAATAAGGAATCCTCTATCGCCGTGCCTTCACAGTATACTCGTCTTTTCCGACTTTTTCAAAAAAGGTGTTCAGGTTGATGACGATCGTCGATCGTTTCACCTGCCGGACCCGGAGAACTTCGTCGAGGATCCGATCCCGCTTCATCGGCGACCGGCTTTTCCCGAGAATCTGCTCGAGAACCTCCCGAACGGTCCCGCGGCTGTACCCCCATTCGGAGAGCGCATAAAGCCCCCGTCCCACGAGAACGAATTTCTTGTCCTTGATAAGCTCGTTATGCACCGTCTGCGGATGCGTCTTCCGTCCCTTTTTCTGAAGACCGATTTCGTCTATCCGAGACGCAATATCCTTGAAATGAAGCGGGCTCCCGTTCATCTTGAGGACGAGATACGCCTTCTCCCTGGTCCCACGCGGACGCACTTCGCTCGAATCGGAGAAACCGTACCTTCCGAACGCGTTCTTTTGGATCGCGGAAGATGCGGCGAGGTAATCGAAGAATATCTTCCGATCAACCTGAAGGCCCTGCTTCATCGCTCCCTTGTGGAGCTCGTCGGCCTCAAGCGCCGTGCCGGCATCCCGAAGGACGGTCTCCGCGATCGAAATAACCGTATCCCATTCGGAAAACGGAAATCCGGCAACCGCGAACGACAACACCCGATTTTCGGTTTCCCTCTCTTCCTTCACTGATTTCAGGCATTCGAGAAAGAATCGGAGCGCGCCATGTTCTTTCCGATCATCCCCTGAAAGGAAAGCGAACAGATCATCCGACGAAAGGATGCCGCTATGCTCCTTGAGAACGTTCTCGATCCTGGAAGCGGCCTCGATGTAGGACGGATTATCACGACGCTGCTTTACGGTCGAAAAGGCGCTGGCAAGGATCTGCCGGACGCGCTCGCGCGTGACGCCGTACTCCCTCCCGATTTCTTCAAGCGTCTTCGCTTTTCCACCGGACAGCCCGAAACGGGAAGATACGATCTCCTTCGTTCTCGGTGAGAGAACTTCGAGAAAATCCCTAAGCGACTGCGAGAAGGAAAATCTTACCCCCCGCTCGGAGAGATCTTCTGTCGATTGTCCGCGTTTGTCCTGGTGCATGGTGGTTATAAATTGAAGGGTTCGGGAGAGGTACCGAAGGGAGATATCCCCGAAATAACGGGCTCAAACCGACCCTTGTGATATCAGAGTATACTATCGCACATTATCAAATTTTGTCAAGAGGATATCGGAAATCGGCTATTTTCAGATATTCATTCGATACAATCCGCAAAGATGCGCGCGGACTCGCGGACTACGACTATTTGCGTATTCGGAAAAATGTTTTATAATGGAAATGCAAAATATAAACAGAAACCAGGGGGGATGCTCTGCGACAAAACTTCGCCGAGCAGACCGAAACAAACGTATGTCAACAGGGGAAAACGACGAAGTATCCACATCTTCGAATGACCAGGCAGGAAAGATACAGGCGCTCCGCGACATGATCACGAACGCGGAGAGAACCATCCAGAGCGCACGATCGATGCTCCTTCAGCTCGAAGGAAAGAGAAAGACCGGCCGACCACGCAAGAGTGCTGATTCCGATGACGGAACCGTGGTTCAGGGCACCTTCGACGGTCAGTTCATGTTTGGAGCGGATGGGAAGCAATATCCGGTCCCGGCGAATTACGCATCGAAGTCGAAACTGGTCGAGGGTGATATGCTCAAGCTCACCATCACCCAGAACGGTACGTTCCTCTACAAGCAGATCGGCCCTATCGAGCGACGGCACGCTATCGGCATCGTCTCGCAGGATGAACGCGGAAATTATCAGATCGTAGCCGACGGGAAACTTTATCGCGTGCTCCTCGCATCGGTAACCTACTTCAAGCTTGCCCCGGGAGACGAGGTCGCCATACTGCTTCCCCGCGACGCGGAAGCGACGTTCGCGGCGATCGAGAATGTCCTTCAGAAAGGCGCGCTCGTGGCCGAAGAAGCTCATGAGGCCGCGAAAAAAGCCATCACTGCGAACGCGGCCAGAATGGAAAACTGGAAGACCGATCTGAAAGATGGAACGACAGACGGACAAGAGCTTCCCGAAACTTCCATTCCGGAAATAAGCGCTGAAGTATCGGAATCGGCAAACATTCTCGACGAATGGATCCGCGATATGGAAGCGCTTGAAAAAGAGAC
>CAYVDI010000029.1:0-4190 GCA_964450795.1 uncultured Bdellovibrionales bacterium | reverse complement strand
GTTTCGCTCGTCGGTGCCGGATTGAACTCTGGCATCGTCGCGGTGTTCACGTCCATTTTCCCACCGATTCTCAATCTCTCGCCTCAGCTCTGGGCAAACGTCGGAAAGCTTTTCGCTACCGGCGCGTCGCTTGTCTGGAACTTCATCGGATACAAACTCTTCGTGTTCAAGCGATAAACGATCATCGAAAAGAAAAAGCAGGCTCCCTGACCTGCTTTGTTTTTTGTTCTGTTTTTCAGCGACTTTCCGGAAAGGATCCTTATCACCCGCTGCCCTTTGAAACACTCCACGATCTTACCCAGGAAAGAAGTCGGCTTCTTATGGATCCCATTCGAGAGAAAAATCCAGCCCGACTAGCGGTATCATCGTCGAACTTTCCGGAAACCGGAAACCGTGGAAGGATTTTCCGAAGCATCCGCGCCCTTGCCCGCGGAAACAGGCTGAGAGCAAGCGAAAGAGCGAAACGGACCAGTCGCCACTCAAAAAGCGAGAGCTTCCGGAAAGGAGTATCCCTGACCGCGGAGAAGAACACCACCGACCCGTTCAGGAATCCGGAAATCCCCCCCATAGAACCGGGAATCATGCGGCGAAGCTCCCTTTCGATGCGGTTCGTGGCTGACCCTGTCCCGAAGATGATAAACTTTATAATTCTCTCTCCAGAAGGGGGTGTTTTCCGGACGATGTCGGCGATCCGACGCAATTTCCTCGCCGCCCGTCTCGATGATTTCACCGCGTGGACAACCCCCCGAGGAACAAGAGCGTGGCGGAGATAATCAACCATGAGATCGACCATCGGATCGGAGCGGTTCGTTTCACCGAGGATAAGACAATAAATCCCTATCGGCTCGAAAAAGCCGGCGGCGTGGGAAGGATGATGATCATGCAAAGAACTGCACGACCGAATGCTGGCATACATCTCCGAGACACGATCAAGCCGTTCACGAAGATCGGCGTCAAGACCCATGAACCTGATTTTCGCGCCAAGCAACCGAAGCACCTTCAGAGTGGCGGGCCTTACGAAGCATGAAGGAATTTTCTTCCCAAGAAAAGACGCTGAAACATTCCGCTCCCGTTCGAGAGCGGCAACAAGGATGACATCCATGGCACACTCCCGAAAATGACAGTTAAGGAACAAATCTGTACATTCAGTATACCATAAAAGCCCCCCTGTCCCCGGTTCTCTCTTTTTGATATACTGTGAGTGAAAAGTGATTTTCAAATCAGCATGCAGAAGAAACGGAGGGGTTTCTTGTTTTTTTGTTTCTTCCCGAACCGATTCCGCTCCGGAAAAAACAGGACGGAAATCGTCACAAAAATCGTATGCCAGCATTCTACCGAACGTACCGCCCTTCCGCCTTCGCCGAAATAATCGGACAGGAACATGTCGTTCGTACGCTTAAAAACGCCCTGAAAAACGGGAAATTGGGCCATGCCTATCTCTTTACCGGCCCACGGGGAACCGGAAAGACCACGCTCGCCCGACTGCTCGCGAAGGCCGCGAACTGTCAGGATCGAAAGGGAGTCGAACCGTGTGGAAAGTGCGAGAACTGCCGGAACATCCAAGACGGTCGGTCGATGGACCTTATCGAATTCGACGCAGCCACTCACACCCAGGTCGACAAGATGCGTGAAATCCTCGAGGGCGTCCCGACGCCGCCCGCTTCCGGTCCCTACCGGATCTACATCATCGACGAAGCGCATATGCTCTCCGCCGGTGCCTGGAACGCCTTCCTGAAGACGCTCGAGGAGCCGCCGGCGCACGCGATCTTCATCCTTGCGACTACCGCGCTCCACAAGGTTCCGGAAACCATCGTCTCCCGCTGTCAGCGTTTCGATCTTTCCCGTTTTCCGGTCGCGAAGATCATCGAGAAGCTCGAACGGATCGCGAAAAGCGAGAAACTGAAAATCGAACCAGCCGCGCTTCGTCTTATCGCACTTTCCGCCGAGGGCGGTATGCGTGACGCAGAATCGCTCCTCACCCAAGTCGCCACACTCCAGGAAAGCCCGATTACCGAAGAAGACGCGGCACTAATACTCGGCGTCACAAGCCACGAGAAACTGGAACGATTCACCCGGCTTCTCGTCGGCGACGATCTTCCGGCCGCTCTCGCCTTCCTCCGTACGCTCTCGGAAAATGGGGAGAATTTCTCCGCTTTCATTCCGTCGCTCCTCCGATACCTGCGTGTCATCCTTCTCGCTGCGATCGATCCGAAAACGGCCGGGTCCGATCTCGGTTCATTTACCGAGGAACAGCGCCGATCCGTTCTCTCTCTTTCCGAGAATGTTTTTCCGGAAGACATCGTCCGGATCATCGAGCTGTTTTCCGTCGCCGAGCAACAAATCAAGAATTCTTCGATTCCGGAACTTCCGATCGAGATCGCGACGGTGAAAACGATGGCAACCAAAAAGCCGGAAGTCACCGCAGAAGGGAAAAACCCTCGCCCGAAAAAACAAGGCGAAACCGGACCGGAAGAAGAGGAGGAAGAAGAGGAAATAGGCGACACCCCGCAGGAGACGGAAGAAGCGGTTTCCGTTACGGACCATCTCGAAGGTGATTCCGATAATGAGGCATCATTCTCTTTCGAGGATGTTCGGGACCGATGGCGTGACATCATCCGGGAAGCGACGAAACTGAACGCCTCGCTCACCCTCGCCCTCACGAACGCCAGACCTGAAAAAGCCGAGGGAAGCACGATCACCATCGCCGTCCGGTTCCCCTTCCACAAGGACCGGCTCGCCGAACCGAAGGCGCAATTGACCCTAACCCAGGCTTTTGATACGATTCTCTCCGCGAGAACCAAGGTTTCCGTCATCGTCGCCGAGCCGGAGAAGAAAGCCGACAACCCGCTCGTCTCGCGGGCCCTCGCCGCATTCGGAGGAAACGTGGTCTGAACAACGGCGTGATTGGGGAGTAGCCAAGCGGTAAGGCAGGGGCCTTTGAAGCCTCCATGCGATGGTTCGATCCCATCCTCCCCAGCATTGAAATTGAGGCTCTCCGGAGCCTTTTTTATTTTTCCAGGCCGAATATTGACAGAACCGGAAAATTGCGCTACAATATAGGGCGTACTTGGGAAATGTAGTCGGATTTCTTCGAAGTAGCAATTAAGCAGCACAAGCAGAACACTATGACCGGAACGATCAAAACGCTCACGGATCGCGGGTTCGGATTCATCGCCGTCGAAGGACAGGAGAAGGATCTTTTCTTCCATGCGAAGGAACTCGTCGGTGTGACGTATGATGAGCTCAAGGTTGGCGATACCGTCTCCTTCGAGGTCGTCGAGGGCGAGAAGGGCCCGTCCGCCACGAACGTTTCCCGCGCCTAATTCGGCCAGGAACAAAACTGACCCCCGCAAGGGGTCTTTTTTGTTTCCATCAACTCTGTCATACTGGAAGCATGATGAAGAAACTCGTTTTTATCGGAATGATCATCGGGTCCTGGATCGGCGGATATGTCCCGACGTTCTGGGGAGCAGGACTCTTTTCCTTCTCTTCCGTCCTGTGGAGCGGTATCGGCGGACTCGCCGGCATCTATGTCGGGTTCAAGCTCGGCCAAAGATTCGACTGATCTTTATCTTTAAGAAAAATGATCATGGATCAGGAACTTGCGGCGCGGCTCGACGCGCAGGAGAAGAAAATCGATGCGATATACGCATCGGTCGAGAAGACGCGGAAGTATTTCCCCTGGACGATGATCGGTTCGATCGTCATGTTCGTCCTTCCCCTCCTCGGTATCATGATCGCCATCCCGTGGATTCTCTCCACTCTCTCGGGCGCATACTCCGGTCTCCTCTAGCCGAAAACTTCCACCCGTTTCGTTCGCGACGACGCTCCGGAAACGATCGAAACACATGAAGGCGCGACATCGAAATGCTTCGCCAATGCCTTCACGAGTCGGGTATTCGCCTTCCCTTCGGCGGCCGGAGTCTTCACTGAGACGAGAAACGATCCGTCGGCCAATCGTTCGACGGACTCTTTGTTCGCGTTCGGCTTCACTTTCACGGAAATTTTCATGACCCATTCCTTATCGCTGGCCCCATGTCACTTGCCGCCCAATATCTTGTTCCACGCCACCTCGTCGTCGCACCCATACCGGTCGTCCGGCGTATAGAACCGCTTCGCCGGACCGACGCATCCCCCGTTATCCACATGAAGTCTCGTCAGGTACGGAATCAGGAACCCCATATTCCTTC
>CAYVDI010000028.1:0-11773 GCA_964450795.1 uncultured Bdellovibrionales bacterium | reverse complement strand
ATCGATCCTCATATCGTCGCGTATTTCGATTCGGCGATCGCCGAGGCGAGAAAGGAGGATGATCTTGTCGTCGAGGCGCTTCTCGCGGCAAAGGAGCTCGCGCTGGCGGGAGGAAAGCGGCTTCGTCCGGCGTTCATGTACCACGGCTATCTCGCTTCCGGCGGTGATGACGAGGAAAAGATACTGAAGACCTCGGTCGCGGTGGAGCTCCTGCACCTGTTTCTCTTGGTTCACGACGACATCATCGATCGGGACGACACCCGGCATGGCCTTCCGACACTCCATCGGAAATATGCCGAGATCGGACGGAAGCACTTTCCCATCGAGAATACCGACCACTTCGGCGTGTCGATCGCGATCATCATGGGGGACATGCTCATGGCGTTCGGGAACGACATCATCTTCCGATCGGATTTCCCGCAGGACCGGATCTTCCGCGCGCTCTCGAAGCTCCAGCGGGTCGTTTCCTATACCGTCATCGGGCAGGGTCGGGACATCTACATGGAGTACAAGAAACAGGCTTCGGAGGAGGAAATCCTCCGTATGTATCGGAACAAGACAGCGCGATATACCGTCGACGGACCGATACAGCTCGGAGCGGCGCTTGCGGGATCCACTGACGATGAAATCGGCAGGTGGAGCGAGTACGCGATTCCGGTCGGTGTCGCTTTTCAGATCCGGGACGATATCCTCGGGATTTTCGGAACCGAAGCGAAGCTCGGGAAGCCGGTCGGATCGGATATCGAGGAAGGAAAACTGACCCTGCTCGTGTCCGCCGCGCTCAAGAAGGGATCATCAGCGGAGCAGAAGGAGCTTCGGAGGATCCTTTCTCTTGGGACGGCGCTGGCCGGGTCCGATGTGGATCGTTTCCGGAACATCATCCGAGAAACGGGATCGCTTGCCTATGCGGAAAACAAGATGCGCGAACTGGTCGATCAGGGGCGTGAAGCGCTTTCCCGGATGAAGGACGGATCCGACAAGGATTCAAGGGAATTTTTTCTTGCCGTCGCGGATTATCTCGCGGAACGGGAATACTGAACGGAGTATGGAGAATGATATGAGCGTTCCAAGACACATCGCCGTCATTCCGGACGGGAACCGGAGATGGGCGAAGGCGCGCGGGCTCGATCCGTGGGAGGGCCACGAGGCCGGAGCGAAGAATTCCGAACTGCTCATACGCGAATCGCGTCGACTCGGCGTCCGGGAATTTTCCCTGTGGGGTTCGTCGCTGGAAAATCTCAGGAAACGTCCGATGACCGAGAAGCAGGAACTTCTCCGTATCTACCTGACGCATTTTCGGAAGCTTCTGGATGACCAGGAAATCATGGATGAGGGTGTCCGTGTGCGATGTATCGGCCGATGGAAGGAGCAGTTTCCGGATGACTTGCGCCAGGTGATCGAGACGATTTCTGCGAAAACGGAGGGAAACGATCGGTATGCCTTGAACTTCTTTCTTGCTTACAGCGGTGATGATGATATGGTCGGAGCGTTCCGGAAGGCGGTGATATCCGGAGTCCGATCGGAGGATGTCACCGCGGATACCGTCAAGTCGTTTCTTTCGACGAAGGACGTCGCGCCGGTCGACCTGCTTATCCGGACGGGTGATGACCCGCATCTCTCCGCCGGATTTCTCATGTGGGAGACGGCGAATTCGCAACTCTTCTTTTCGGAGAAGCTCTATCCGGATTTCGGTGCGGAGGATTTTTCGGCGGCGGTGACGGAGTACGGAAAGCGGGATCGGAGACTTGGTAAATAAGCCAAAATACGGAAGTTTTTTCAGATTCTCGGTTTGTCGCGGACCCTCGAAAGTCTCCGAAGCTCGTGTTTTCCCGTAGTCTGCACCGATGGGGGTTTGACAAAATTCCAGACGTTCCGTACAATGGGTCCACACAGAAAAAAATGCTTATCCTTCGGGGCAGGGGCGGCGCAGGAATGGTTTCAGGAATAAGGATTGCCGGATCCGCGGAAAAGCTCTCTGTTTTTGTGTTGTTTTTTGATGAAATCCTTATCGAAAGAAAAAACATCCTATGGGAAAGGAGAAAGAAGTGATTCGGATGGAGGGAGAGGTGATCGAATCTCTTCCGAGCGCCACGTTCAAGGTGAAACTTGACAGTGGTCACGAAGTTCTGGGTCACATCTCCGGAAAGATGCGGGTGCATTACATCCGTCTCTTGCCGGGAGACCGGGTCATTATCGAGATGAGTCCTTACGATCTCTCCAAAGGGAGAATCGTCCAGCGGTTGAGGCAGTAACGGGAAATATTGACGTTTTGAAAGGTACGAGGTATGAAAGTAAGAGCATCGGTCAAGAAAATTTGCGCCCATTGCAAAGTGGTCCGGCGTCGACGGAAGGTGTACGTCATCTGTTCGAACCCGAAGCATAAGCAGCGGCAAGGATAAAATCAGCTTGCAGTTTTGGGTGTTCCGTCTTCGGAAAGGAGATCCGGATCGGAACGCTGAAAACTGGAAGCAAAAAAGCTTGGACTATGGTACGTATCGCAGGTGTCAACATTCCGGACGAGAAGCGGATAGAGATCTCGCTCACCTATATCTACGGAATCGGGCTCACGACGAGTCGGAAGATTCTTTCCGCGCTCAATATCGATGTCGATATCCGGACGAAGGATCTTTCTTCCGCCGACGCGAATCGGCTTCGCGAGGCGATCGAGAAGAAATACCGTGTCGAGGGAGAGCTTCGTCACCAGGTGAAGATGAACATAAAGCGGTTGAAGGAAGTCGGTTGCTATCGCGGAACCAGGCATCAGAAGGGCCTCCCGGTTCACGGGCAGCGGACGAAGACGAATACGCGGACGGTTCGTGGAAACGTTCGGAGAACCATGGGAAGCGGCCGGAAGAAGGCCGGAGACAAGACATAGGATTTTCGATTCTTTACTGACACAGGTAACGAAGCTAACGGAGCTATTTTATGGCAGAGGAAAAGGATATCAAACAGGAGGAAGTGACTGAATCCGCGGAAGTTTCCGCGGAGACGGTTTCCGCTTCCACGGAAGTCGACGGTGCGAAAAAGCGCGTGAAGAAGGGGAAGAAGCAGGTTTTTCGCGGCCGTGCGAGTATCCAGTGCACCTATAACAATACTATCGTCACGTTGACCGATCAGAACGGCGCCGTTCTCGGCTGGTCGAGCTCCGGACACCTCGGATTCAAGGGCGCGAAGAAATCGACCCCATACGCCGCTACTCAGGTGGTTGCCGATGTCACCGAAAAGGTGAAGAAGTACGGACTTCAGGAGCTCGATGTGTTCGTGAAGGGAGTCGGATCGGGGCGTGAGGCATCCGTGCGGGCGTTGTCGAACAACGGGTTTTCGCTCCTGTCGATCAAGGATATAACGCCGCTTCCGCACAACGGGTGCCGACCGAAGCGACCGAGAAGGATCTAACCGAAACGTATGGCAAAGATAATGGACAAGTGCAGATTGTGTCGCCGGGCCGGCGAGAAACTCTTCCTGAAGGGAGAGCGGTGTTTTTCGCAGAAATGCGCCATGGTCCGAAGGCCGACCCCGCCGGGAGTTCACGGAGCGGCGAAATCCCGCGCGGCAAGCGAATTCGGTCGTCAGCTCGCCATGAAGCAGAAGATCAAGCGTGTCTACGGTGTCATGGAGCGCCAGTTCCGCAAGCACTTCGAGGAAGTGAAGAAGCGGAAGGGTATCGTCGGTAACGAACTCCTTTCCCGTCTCGAACGACGATTCGATAACGTCGTGTACCGTCTCGGTCTCGCCTCTTCCCGGTCGCTGGCTCGTCAGCTCGTCTCCCATAAGTGCTTTTTCGTGAACGGGAAGCGCATGAATATCCCGTCGTTCGAGGTGAAAGTCGGCGACGTGATCACCGTGAAGCCGAGCAAGCAGGACAAGGAGTATTTCAAGAATCTTTCCGAAACGATCAAGACGAAGAAAGGTATCCCTGCGTGGCTCTCGCTCGATACGGCGAAACTTGAGGGAACGGTTATCTCCCTTCCGGCCCGCGGTGATGTCGAGGTGAATGTCGATCCGCAGCTCGTCGTCGAGTATTATTCGAAGTAAATATTTAAGGAGGGATGTTCCGGTGCGCATCGGTTGCGCCGGAGACACCTAAAGAAGAAGCGTATGATATCCGTCCCACAACAGCCGAAAGTGACCGCTCTCGGTGAGAACCATTCGAAGTTCGAAATTCTCGGGTGCTATCCCGGGTATGGCGCGACGCTTGGAAACGCGATCCGCCGTGTACTGCTTTCTTCGCTCGAGGGCGCAGCTGCCCGCTCAGTGAAAATCAAGGGCGTTTCGCACGAATTCACCTCGATTCCCGGTGTCATGGAGGATGCGGTGCAGATTCTGCTTAACCTGAAGCAGCTTCGCTTCCGTCTTCATGGCGATGAGACCGTGAAGGTGACGCTCAAGGCGAAGGGCGAAGGCGATGTGAAGGCCGGCGATATCAAGGCTCCCTCATCGGTGGAGATCGTGAACCCGGATCAGCGTATCGCGACGCTTACCGACAAGAAGGCGGAGTTCGAGATGGAACTTGAGATCGGGAAGGGAATCGGATACGTTCCGGTCGAGGCCCGCGAGCACGAGGAGCGGGAAATCGGAATGATCGCGCTTGATGCCATCTATACCCCGGTCCGCAGGGTCAACTACGAGATCGAGAACATGCGCGTCGGGAAACGGACGGACTATGACAAGGTATCGATCGAAGTGGTGACGGACGGGAGTATCACCCCGGAAGAGGCGTTCGCGAAGGCGATCGCGATTCTGGTCGAGCAGTTCTCGGCAATCCGCATCGAAACCGTTTCCTCTGCCGAAGTCGTCGCCGAGGAGAAACCGAAGAAGAAGGCATCCGCCAAGAAGGCCGCGAAAAAAGAGGAGAGTGAGGAGTAGTTCGGGATCCGCCGTTATCGAATGAGTGTATGAATCATCGGAAATCAGGACGCATATTGAGTCGAGGGAGAAACCAGCGCCGAGCGCTTTTGAAGACCATGCTCGGAAGTCTCATTGTGCGTGGACGAATCGAGACGACGGAAGCGAAGGCGAAGGAGCTCAAGGGAAACATCGACCAGCTTATCAACAAGGCGAAGCGCGTGTCCGATGAGACGAGAAAAGTCGCGGTTATCAGGGAGCTTCGCAAGTGTCTCCCGCTTGTCGCGGTGGAGAAGCTCGTTTCGGAAGAGACTCTTTCCCGGTTTTCCGTCCGTGGAAGCGGATATACGAGAGTGGTGAAGCTCGAAGCCCGGAAAGGGGACGGCGCGAAGATGGCGGTAATCGAATTTGTATAGAAGGCTCTATGGCGACTCAAGTGCACCGGAAATATCATCTCTTCGACGCCCAGGGGAAGATCCTGGGGCGGCTTGCGACGGAAATCGCGGGCGTGCTTTCCGGAAAGGTGAAGACGGATTATGCTCCGCACATCGATGGCGGCGACTTCGTCGTGGTCATCAATACGGACGGACTTCAGGTGACGGGGAACAAGCGTGAAGGGAAGATGTACCATCACTTCAGCGGGTACCCGGGCGGAATCCGATCGATTTCGTTCAAGGATCAGATGAAGAAGGATTCCCGGAAGATCCTCCATGCGGCGCTCTATGGGATGCTCCCGAAGAACTCGCTTCGCGATCGGATGCTTACCCGACTCCGTCTCTACCGCGGATCCGAACATCCGGAACAGACCATTCACGTAACCCACGAATAACCGTATGGCGACGAAATCGAAAGTTATCGAGAAAAAGACGACCGTCGAGAAGGCTGACGAGCGGTATCACTATGCCGTCGGTCGCCGGAAGACGGCAATCGCCCAGGTTCGGCTCTATCCGGCTAAGGAAGGTGTCTCTCCGGAACATGTGGTGAACGGAAAAGCGATCGATACGTATTTTTCGGTCCACGGGCGATCCGTTGCGGGTTCCTCGCTCCAGCATGCCGGTCTTGCGGACGCTTTCCGTATCTCGGCTTCCGTTCGTGGCGGCGGAGTTTCCGCTCAGGCGGAGGCCATCCGACTCGGAGTTGCCCGGGCGCTCCTGCTTCATGATGAGACGCTCCGTGCGACGCTTCGCGTCCATGGTCTCCTTACGCGCGATTCGCGGTCGGTCGAGCGCAAGAAGCCGGGACTCAAGAAGGCTCGCCGCGCCCCGCAGTGGTCGAAGCGCTAGCTTCAGTCCGGTCTTTCGGACTTTCGGAACCCCGCATTCTGTCGGGGTTCTTTTCTCTTTGTCTGGTTTTTGGTATACTTTCGGCATGAAAGACGAAACACAAAAAAGGATCGAGAACATATTTTTACAGGGAGGCATCTCTCCGGAAGATCGGCAGATGTGGATGAAGCGTCTCGATGAATCAGACGACTCGTTCGGTGAGATGTTCCTCGCGATTTTTGAGGGCGAGCCGGAGCTGATCCGGTTCGCGACTGTGGATATAAAGTCGCATATTTTGGCGCAGGGGAACCCGGAAGAGCTGGAGAAAGTCCGTCTCCGGGAAGTGGAATACTTCCGCTCGGTTTCCGGAAAGGAAGAATAATGAAATCATATGGGATTCGAAATGCCGATCGCGGACATTCCCAAAAAGGATGTCGACGCGGAACAAATATCTACGAACGAGGCGCCGTCGGTCGATGCCGCCGCCCTTCATGGAGGCCCGCAGACACTTGCGGAAGCGAGAAAGACCTATCAGCTCTCGAAAGACATGAGTGACGATGAAATCGTTGCCGTGGCCAAGGGGCTCGATGCCGCGTGGACCGCTGAACAGAATGCTAAGGATGAGGCGAAGGAACAGGAACGACAGTCGGTCGCTTTTGAGGAGAATACGGAAGAACAGATCCGTATGACGGAGCAAGGGGAGATGCCTGGCGCCGCACAGGAGAGCATTCTTCGGATCATGAAAGGCTCTGGAATCCCGGAAGAGTCGATCGAGCAGGCCCGGCAGGAGAAGGATGCTCGTGGGCTGATCGAATCGGTTCACGAATGGTTCGGGAATACCAAAGCCGGAAAGGCGGTTACCGCCATGGCGTTTTCATTCGCGCTTTTCGGTGGCGCAGTAAAAAGCGCGGAGGCGAAAGGCTGGTTTTCGGATACTCTGAAACAGGCCGCTCAGGACGGATATAACAGAACGATGCAGGAGATGGAACGTCAGCGGCAGACGCGGGAAATGGAAAAAATGCAGCAACGAAATGAGGAGCAACAGGCGCAGTGGCGGATGGAAGCGATGAAACAGCAGTATTCGCAGGAGTCGCAGCAGGTCATGAATCAGTACGAGAACAGTGACAGCCAGGTGGAGAGACAGTATGAAAATGAGCTCCGGCAGGCCACGTATTCCAATGGGCAAAGCGAGAGCGTACAGAAGAAGATGGCTTCCATAGCGGAAGTATCGTACCACAAGGCGAAACTCAATGCCGCAAACGGGGCATTTAGGTCCATGATATCGCTGGAGGAGAAATTCGTACAGATGAGCACTTCGGGCGTCTCCTATCAGTCGCAAACGAATAAGAAATTCCTCTCCTTCATTCAGAGGGTCGCCGCGAAGGAGATGCGGGAGCTTGAGAAACTCGGGGTGGAAGGCATGACCATGATTCCGCTACCCGATGCCGCCCAGGAAAAAGTGACACCTTCGAAACAGCAGGAGAACACGAGCCAAAAAGAATCATCCCAGCCAACCGCCCAAAAGACCGGTTCGGGCGGTTTCAGCCCGGATTATTCCATCCTTGGAAAATAGATCCGGGAGCCCTATTCCGGATCCGCGCTTAGGGAAAGCTCGTCGGAAATCCAAAGCGAAGCGAGTTTTTGTTCGATGAAGCCGTGATCGGCTTCTTTTTCTATCACGAAAAGTGCTTGTTCAAGAGGTTTTCCGTTCTTGTAGGCTCGAGGATTTCTCACGGCGTCAAAGATGTCGGCAGTGCGGAGTATCCATCCGACCCGGAGCGAGGATATGGAAACAGGGCGTCCGATTTCTTGGAGCGACCGACCGTGATGACTTTCCGCGATTTCCGCCGAGATCGGGAATCCGTATGATCTGAGGATGTCTCCGGAAACGGACGCATGCTTTCCGATGATGGCCCCGAGCGGCTGGTCCGGATTGATGCCGCGGTCACGGAGCGATTCGGCGATGTCTTCCGTGATTGCGTATGAAAAAGGAACGAGATCCTTGTATCGGGAACGCGGATTTCCGTCGATCATCCGAAGAACGTCCTCGTATCGCCTTGGGCTGAGAATCGACTTCGCGAGAATCATCCATTCCTCGTCGGTAGTGGTGTCGAGGAGTATCTCCTTCGGAATGAAGGTCTTGCCGATATCATGGAAGAGCGAGGCGCGGAGAAGGTCCTCTTTCGAGACCGATTCTTCCGCGAGATGTCTTCGGAGGAAGAACCCGATGTCGCGTCGGCTCCCGACCTTTTCGCTGATGGTCTCGAAGACGCGGAGAGCGTGTTCGAATGTCCCGGGGTCATAGAGTTCGAGAACCGCGATCATTTCCCAATCGGCTTTCGAAAGGAAGTCGATCTTCCTGAGGCTATCCTCGTATGAGGCGGCTATGCGCTTCATCTGAGATTCGAGAAGCGTGCCGGACGCCTTGAGCTCCGAAAGCATCTCGTGGTATTCGCCATGATCGCATATCGACCGCGCGAGCCGTTCATCGTCATCCCGCCGTTCGGCGCGGGTCGCTGTTTCGTGGAATTCGGTGATCTGCTTCATTTGCGTGGTGTTTAACCTCCGAAGAGCCCGGAGTCTTCGGGGAAGGCGATGGAGAGAAGCTGTGAAGTCCCTGTCTTTTCATCCAAGACGAGCAGTGTGACGAGGTTTTCGTCGAATGAGGGGAGGATTTGCTTCACGGTGCGACCGGGGAACGAGAGAACGGTGTCCATCTGCCGATGGTCGCGATGATCGAGCTCCGCGATGCGAAGATTTTCGCCTGCCGAGAAGAGCACGTGTTCGTAGTTCTTGTTCCATTCGACGGAGGGGATTTCGGAAGAAAGCCGGACAATCTGGACCGATTCGCCGGTCTTCCGTGTCGGCTGAGTATCCCAGTCCCGGGAGAAGATCACGGAAATCTGGTTTCCGTCCGAAAAGAGGACCTTTTTCCCGTCATTCGAGAATTGTGCGCTCCGTATCTCGTTCCCAAGCTGGAATATCTCCGGTTCGACATCGCCGGTGTCGTTCCAGAGAAAGCCGGGGCCTTCATATCCGTAAACGATGATGCGCTTCTCGTCATACGCGTTCAGGACGAGTTGTTTGGATGAGTCGGTTTTCTGGAAGGGGCCGGTGAGGATTCGCGGTGTCGCGACACCTTCGTTTCCGATGTCGACGATTCGGACGGACGCGCTTTCCTGGTCGAGGAGGTAGAGGTATTTTTCCGAGATGTCATACGCCGCGACATCCTCTCCTATGAGGGTGACGAGTTGTTCCTGTGTCGTGGCTTCCGGTCGTACGAGGAGGAGGGATGAGCCTGAGAGTATCAGAAACGATCCGTCGTTCTTCGGGTGCCACCGCGCGCCACGGAGGATATCCTTCGACCCGATGAGTTTTCGGACGTCGACTGAAGTTCCGGTTTCACGATCGACGATGAAGACGTCGGACGCACCCTGTCCGGTGCGGACCGGGAGGAGAAATTCCGATCCATCCTCGGTCCATTCGATATTCTCCAAGCCTTCGGTATCGAACCGGTGGTCCGGTATCGAAACGACTCTGGTCGTTTCGCCGGTGCTTTTCTCAAGCACATCGACGGACGCGCCGGAGTCGGTGTTGCTTACCAGCGCGAGGAACCGCTGCTCGGGCGAAGGGAACATCTTCTCGAAGTTTCCTGAAGCGATTTCCGTGGCCGGATAGGTTTCCCGAAGCAGGAGAATGTTCCAAAATTCGGTTGAAATACCGCTTCCTATGGTCACCTTTTTCTCCCATGGGCGATAGCCGTCCGCCTCGATGCGGAGGAAATGCTCCCCGGGAAGGAGGCCGGTGATATGGTAGGACTGGTTGATGATGTTTATGAGCCCTGAAGGCACCTCTTTCCCGTCGACGAGAATCCGCACGTCCTTCGGATTCGATTTTATCGTGATCGATCCGGTATGGATGAATATTCCGCGTTCGAAGCTGAACCGGTAGCCGAACGAAAAGAAAAGCACCGACGAAGCGGTAATCATGAAAAGTATCACGAGCGTGGTCGAGAGCAGCAGTCGGAGACGATCGAAACGCATAGAAAAAAGGAAAACGAAACCCCCTCGTCTTTGTCCAGTATAGCACCATCCGTTTTCCTTGAAAATGCCTTTTTGACAGGGTATTTTTCAGGGTGTACACTTCCCGAAAACAGCCGTTTATGCTGGATTCGTTCTCATCCTTGCCGGTCATCGGGCTTTCGAAGGACATCGCGGGGATGCTTTCGTTCCTGTTCCTGTTCGTGGGCGCGAGTATCGCGGTCGGTTTTGTGTTCGGTCGGAACAAGCTCGTGAATATCTTCATCAATATCTATATCGCGCTCGCCTTCGTGAGCATCCTTCCGTCGACGATTTTCTCCGACACGCCATACGCGGACGCGATCCTTTTCTTCGTCCTGCTTGTTTTTCTGACCGCCATCGACCAGCATCTTTTCGATCTTCATATCCCGAATGCTTCCTACGACCTATTCTGGAGGTTGTTCGTGATGAGCGTCCTCGTGATCGGAATGATCGTGAGTGTCCTTGTCTCGCTTCTGCCGAAGGAGGCGGTCCGCTCCCTTCCGTTTCCGTTCATGCTCGAGTATTTCGGTCCGCCGATCGCGAATATTTTGTGGCTTTCCATCCCGATCCTGTTGCTTATTTTCATGAACAAGCGTCTGCGCTGATCATTTCCATCATTCGTAAGACGGCATAAAAATTTAAGAAATCATTATGATCTCACGCATAAGAGAGGAATTGCTCGATAGCAATATCGATATCGGAGCGAGTGAAGTGACGGAAACGCCCGACGGCCAGTTGCGCGTAACAATGAGATCGGGAGGCGGGAAGGCCATCATGAGCCTGTTTTTCCTTGTCCCCGGGATCCTTCTTCTCGTCGGAGCGTTCTCGCTTGGCGGTTTTGCGGGGTGGATTCTCGCGCTTCTCTTCTGCCCCGTGCTCTTCGGGCTCTTCGCGCTATTCGCATTCGGAATATCGGAGAAACGGTTCGATAAGGGGTCGAGGATGCTTCTGAAGTCGTTCCGGCTCTTCGGATTTTCCATGAGTTCTTCCGAACCGCTTCCTACTGACGGAGTTGTACATCTTGAAAGTAAATTCAGTGCCGGTGGTAGGCAGTCGCCAGGAGGTTCCATGCGGTACATAGTGAGCATCCCGTCATGCGCCGGATCCGGAGTCTCGGCATATCATGACTACCAGATCGGGCTTGATTTCGCGGAAAAACTGGCTTCATTCCTATCGTATCGGGTCGAGGATTCCGTCGATCCGGAGTACCGGAGAAACATGAAATATCCTTCGTATCAGTGATTCTCAGCTGGTTTTTCCCTCGGATTTCCTCTCCCGGGGAGTGCCCTTGACACCTTTCTTTTTACCCTTTATACTCGTAAAGCAGTCTGAAGGAAGTACTGCTTCTTTCTTTCTGTATCCCTGTTTTTCAGACCTTGAAAATTTCATAGAAACAATCGCAATTTTTTGTGGTTGGTCCTAATTATTTCTTTGAGAAGGATCACAAATCTTGAAGACTCCTTCGGGAGGCTTCATTCGGAGGAAGCCTGTCTTCTGGCAGACTTCTTCCAAAACCGGAAGCATCCGACGAAAGTCGTATCGCTTTCTTGTTGAGAGTTTGATCCTGGCTCAGGATGAACGCTGGCGGCGTGGATAAGGCATGCA
>CAYVDI010000027.1:3091-12855 GCA_964450795.1 uncultured Bdellovibrionales bacterium | reverse complement strand
GTCGAGAATATTCCACAATGGACGAAAGTCTGATGGAGCGACGCCGCGTGCAGGAAGAAGGTATTCGTATTGTAAACTGCTTTTCTCTGGGAAGAACTTCGGTGACTGTACCAGAGGAATAAGAGGTTACTAACTCTGTGCCAGCAGTAGCGGTAATACAGAGACCTCAAGCGTTATCCGGATTTATTGGGCGTAAAGCGCAGGTAGGCGGACATGTTAGTCGGATGTCAAATATCCCGGCTCAACCGGGAAAAGGCATTCGAAACGGCATGTCTCGAGGCAGTGAGAGATCGGTGGAATTCACGGTGTAGTAGTGAAATGCGTTGATATCGTGAGGAACACCCAAGGCGAAGGCAACCG
This sequence comes from uncultured Bdellovibrionales bacterium, assembly GCA_964450795.1. Taxonomy (GTDB): domain Bacteria; phylum Patescibacteriota; class Minisyncoccia; order Moranbacterales; family UBA1568; genus JAGOTT01. The sequence continues at coordinate 12,495 of CAYVDI010000027.1, read as the reverse complement.
ATTGGCACTGATCTGACGCTGAGCTGCGAAAGCGTGGGGAGCGAATGGGATTAGATACCCCAGTAGTCCACGCCCTAAACGATGCATACTAGGTGCAGGGAGAATCGACCCTTTCTGTGCCGTAGCTAACGCGTTAAGTATGCCGCCTGGGAAGTACGAGCGCAAGCTTAAAACTCAAAGGAATAGACGGGGATCCGCACAAGTGGTGGAGCATGTGGTTTAATTCGACGCTAAGCGAGGAACCTTACCAGGGCTTGAAATCTAGCTGCAAAGTCTGGAAACAGACCTACCTTCGAGGGTGCTAGACCAGGTGCTGCATGGTCGTCGTCAGCTCGTGCCGTAAGGTGTTCCGTTCAGTCGGGAAACGAGCGCAACCCCCATGAAGTGTTTTACATGTCACTTCAGACTGCCCAGCCCTTTGTACATAAAGCAATTTGTGGACAACGGGCTGGGAGGAAGGCGGGGATGACGTCAGATCAGCATGGCCCTCTGACGCCCTGGGCTACACACGTGCTACAATGGCGGGGTACAAAGGGTTTGCCAAATCGCAAGATGGAGCTAATCCCAGAAAACCCGCCTCAGTTCGGATTGGAGGCTGCAACTCGCCTCCATGAAGCCGGAATCACTAGTAATCGTGAATCAGCCATGTCACGGTGAATACGTTCTCGGATCTTGTACTCACCGCCCGTCACACCAAGAGAGCTGGCAATACCAGAAGGCCCTGGGTAAAAGCAGGGACTACGGTAGGGTTAGTAATAAGGGTGAAGTCGTAACAAGGCATCCGTAGCGGAAGCTGTGGATGAATCACCTCCTTTCTAGGGAGATAAGGTGTAGAGTTGTTGACTAGTATCAGCTTCTCAAACCAAACGGTCGGTCATGCTGATTCGTCGGCATGAACCCCTTCTCAGAGAATAATCAAGGACCAACCGCAAAAGATCGCGATGTCTTTCTTCGAAAAAACGCCCGCAATGGGTGTTTTTTATTTTTTGTGAACAAACTTGGATAAAGTCACTTTTGATATCTTCTGCATATCTGGCGGAGTGGTTTTTTTTGTGCGAAAATGGAGGCGATCGGATATCGTATGAAGAAGAATGACAATGAAGGATTTCAGGGAGAGTTGGCGGTCTGTCTGGCTGTGGTTTTCGCTTTGGCCGGGGTGTATTTTTCCATAGGGTATGCCGCGGGGTGGGATGTTCTGCTTTCGGATATCGCGCATAAGGGTCGAGTTGCCGGAGCGAGCGTGGCGGCCGTTGTTCGGGTGTTCGGTCCCCCGAGTCAGCCGGTCGTTACGGCGACCGGAACATGTTCGGGTGGTAATCCGAAAATATCTCTTTCATGGGCAAGCGATGAGAATGCTACGGAATACGACGTGTACCGCGATGGGTCGGTTATCGCGACAGGAATCACCGACGTCCTATTCCCTGATATGAGCGTGGAAACGGGGATCTCGTATGCGTATACGGTTGAAGCGCGTGGTCCGCAGGGAACTTTCCTGTCTGATCCGACAACCGCCATTGCTCCGGACTGCCCGCTGGTCGTGGATCCATTCGTGAGCGTGGATGTTTTTCATGGGAAAATAGTATCAAGTGGGAATGTCCCGAAAACCACCGAGCGGAAGCCGACATTTCAGGGATCGACGAACATTCCTTCCGCGAAGATAGATCTGGAGCTCCATAGTCAACAAATCATATACGCGACGATCGATGCCGATGAAAACGGACACTGGCAATGGCGACCGACGGAAGAGCTTTCGTACGGAACGCATGCTCTTTCCGTGACCGCTTCCACTCCGGACGATGACAGCATCATCGCGACCGTTTCCTTCGCATTCAAGATAAGCAAGAAGGAGAAAGATGACGATGCCGATTCCACGATAAGGAGACCGATCGCGGCCGAAGGGAGCGAGGCCGGTACGGTGAAGCAGCCAGTAAATGTCCTGGAAACACCGATGACGGAGAACCCATCGGCCGGATTCGAGATCGGGCTTGATGGGGGTTCATATGTGAGTGGTCTGAATATCGACAACGAAGCCTACCGAGGGGAAGATACCGAGGTGAGCGTCGTGTTTTCCAGGGGCATTCCTATCGGACAGACAGTTCACATGAGCTTCGTCTTATTTTCGCCGGATAGACGGATATCAGCGGAATACCGTGAGGACGTCATTTTGGAGGATGGAAGAACGGTGATGAGAAGAATATCGCTACCGGGAAGTCTGGAGCTCGGGGAGTATCGGATTCAGGTTGGTGCGACGATAGGAGACACGACGATCAGTCGGGAAGCGACGTTTCTTTTGAAGGACCGGCCGATCTTCGTTGTCGGAGGACTGTCCGCCACATATCGGAACATGGCGAGTGGCATAGGATGGTTTTTGATCGCGGGCCTGATTTTCTTCATCGTTCTCCTGAATCGGGAATACCGTCTTGCGGAAAAAGCGGTTTTCCAGGTCACGGAGAGATTCCTGAAGGAACGGAGATTCATAAACTGATATCATAAGATTATGCAGACACTCGAATTGTATGTAGAGATCCTCTCGTGCACCCTTCTTCTCATTTCCCTGGCGTTTCTTCTGGGAATCATCTGGCGTGTGGAAATGAAGCTCGATCTTTCCTACAAGCTGTTTTTCGCTGCTGTCGTGGCGCTTCTGTTTTCCCGAATCGCCGGGATGCTCCCCGACGATGCTTCGTGGGTCGGTTCGGCCGAATCGGCGTTGCAGCTCGTTTTCTCGGTCCTGTTTTTCGGTGGAGTTTTCACGATGAGGAGTCTGCTTCGCGATGTCGGTGAAAAGTGATTTTATCTATGCGGATCGCGTTCAAGAAAATATCTCGTCCCGTTCTGTTTGTCCCAATTTTTTTGGTGGTTTTTGCTTGGATTTTTTCCGGCTGGCCTGAAATCTATAAAACCGAAACTCATCGGATTCCGCCGGAAGTAAGCGCTGTCTTGGCTGCGTCGCCCGAAACATTCAACACTTCCGGGACATTCACTACGCCGACAGGCATCTACACGGTGACTGGTGAATGTCGCGGCGGTGGCGCCGGCGGTTCGAATAATGGTTCCGCGACGGCGCGTCCCGGCGGTGGCGGTGGCGGTGGCGCCTATGCCAAGACCAACAGCATTGCGGTTACTCCAGGACAGGGATACACGGTGACGGTAGCGGCTCAGGTGAACGCTCAAACGGCCGGACAAAACTCGTCTTTTACCGGGAATAGCAGCCAGACGGTTGTCGCGGTTGGCGGTTCGACAACGACGACGAGAACCGGTGGTGCCGGCGGGACGACGACGGCTTCGACCGGAGACGTAAAATTCGCGGGCGGTGCCGGCGGCACGGCTGCGAACACGGCCAGCAACGGTGGCGGTGGCGGCGGTGAGGGGGGCGGTAGTACTGCGACCGGTGGTGCGGGACAAGCGAACAGCGGCGCAACCGGCGGCGCTGGTGGGACCGGTAGCGATGGTGGCGATGGTGGTAAGGGTGGCGACAACACGCTTGCCGGCGCGGACGGATCGGTTCCCGGTGGAGGCGGAGGCGGTGCCGGTGGAACGAATGATGTCGGTGGCAAAGGAGCAGCCGGTCAGTGCGTTATTTCGTACACCGATACATGGGCTCCATCGACCGTGCTCGGAACCTATTCTCCGACATGGTCGTTCGCGTCCGGGCCTGCGAATGACAGCGCAACGCAGATCAGTATGACCGCGACGAGCGGATATGATTACACGACGCCGATCCAGTACCAGTATACGAATGATAATACTTCTTGCGGCGCGAACTCCGGAACTGGCGGGGCGGGTCAATCCTGGTCGGCAAGTACGACATATAGCAACAGCGGACTGCAGGTCAATAAATGCTATGGTTACAGTGTTCAGGCGCGTGATTCCGTCGGAACGCCGAATACCGGGACGGCTTCCTCGGTCGTGACCACCTACACGTCCGCGAATACTCCAGGAACGCCGACGTTGAGCGGAGCCACCTCGACTACGCTGAACCTGACAAACAGTGAGAATGGTAATCCGACATCCAACCCGACGACGAATTATGCGGTTACGGTGACAACCACAAGCCCGACCGATAACACCTGGATCAACAAATGGGTGGATACTTCAGGGAATCCTTCGGCATCGGCGGTCTGGATGAGCGACTCGACATTGGACGCCTTGGTGCTCCATGGGTTGACTCCCGGGTCGACATATGGCGTGAAGGTGAAGGCGAGAAATCAGGATGGAGACGAAACCGCATTGAGCGCGGAAACCCAGGCTACGACGGTGCTCATTTCCATAACCATAAGCGATGGTTCTATTTCTTACGGCATGTTGCCGAAGGGCGCCACGAAAGACACGACCAGCTCAGGCGTGAACGATTCGCAGACGGCGACGAACAACGGCAATGTCGCGGAGGATTTCAATATAAAAGGCCAGAATACGACTGCCTGGACGCTTGCGGGATCACAGGGTTCGGAACAGTATTTCCATAAGTTCTGCAACAACGGAACCTGCGACGCCTCTCCGACATGGACGGCTCTTACGACGAACTATCAGGCGGTCGGATCGAATATCGCCACGAGCGGAACGAAGGAATTCGACCTGCAGATCGGGGTTCCGAGCGCGACAGCGACGTATACTTCCCAGAACGCGGATGTGACGGTTCAGGCTGTGGCGCACTGATGTTTCTTGTCGGGTGGACCGAAGGAGGGATACGATTAGTTCGGATATATCATGAGAAACCTACCCACATTTTTTTTCGGGGCGTTTTTTCTTCTCTTGCCGTTTCTCGCTGACGCCAGTCTGGGAGTTGGTGTCGGTCTCGGGTCTGTGAAACTTGATGGAGGGGTGAAGCCGGGAAGTATCGTAGATCTTCCTCTTTTTCCGGTTACCAATACGGGGGATACCCCAGGGGAATACGAGATCGGAATCGAATACCAGGAGGATGTCCCACAGATGCGTCCCGGGAGAGAGTGGTTTGTCTTTGATGAAGCGAAGTTTCATCTTGATCCGAAGGAGACGAAATTGGCACATATTTCAATGAGGGTTCCCATAAGCGTGGAGCCAGGGGAATATTTTGCCTATCTTGAAGCGAGGCCTGCCAAAGTGATTTCGGATGGATCGACGGGAGCCTCGGTCGGTATCGCCGCGGCGACGAAACTATATTTCTCCGTTGATGCTGCCAATATCTGGGAAGCCGCGTATTACAGGGCGCGGTCATTTTGGAACATGTACACCCCATGGCCGGCAGTGGCGATCGGGGTATTGCTTGCGATCGTCGCAGTTCTCATTCTGCGGCGGTTCATCTCTTTTCATATCGGCATAACGAAACGAGGGGTTCCAGGAAAGGAGCCGGCTGCGGTGGAGACGGATCGGCAATCGATCGGATTACCAGGGAATGTTGATGAACCGCTTCGTGAGGTGCTTCATGAGGTCGAGGTGTATACTGATCGGCTTTCTGAAGATCGGGTGGAGCGACTCTTCGCCGAAGCCGGCAGGCTCCGTCCTGATTTGCAAAAATTTTTCTATGACGGTGATCGACGAGTGCTCTCGATCGCCTCTTCGGAGCTGAGAGATGTGCTCTCCCTGCTCCATGACAGGCTGGAGCGGGCACGGAAGCAAGACCCGATCACCTATCAGAAACTCGTCGACAGAATTCTCTCCGGTTTTTCCGGAGACTGAAGCGCGCATGACTTCTCAGCAAAAACCGCCGAAATACGGCGGTTTTTTCCTGCATGAAAGTCTGTTTGACAAGCTTTCATATCGATATATAATTAGTAGTGTAATAATGGTAAACAAATAGTTATGGCGAAAGAAAGAAATAAGGTCGTGCCGGCATCATATCTTGTACTGAGAAAGGATGGGAAAATCCTCCTGCTTCGCCGGTTCAATACCGGGTACGAGGATGGGAACTACAGCGTGGTGGCGGGGCACGTGGATGCGGGCGAGACGTTCACTAGCACTATCGTTCGGGAGTCGAAGGAGGAGGCGGGGATAGATGTCGATCCGGCGGACCTGAGGGTCGTACACGTCATGCATCGGGATTCCGGAGAATCGGACGGGCTCAACGAGCGGGTCGATGTTTTCCTGGAGGCGAATGCGTGGCAGGGTGAAATCGAGAACAAGGAACCGCACAAATGTGACGATCTTTCCTGGTTCGACATGACGGATCTCCCGGAGAATGTCATTCCCTATATACGAAAGGCGGTGGAATGCATCCGTGACGGGGTTTTCTATAGCGAATACGGCTGGAATAAAAATTAATGCGGAATCATATGCAACTTCTCACGCCGAAACAGAAGATCGTCCTGCAGGCGATCAAGGATTTCTTCTCCGAGAACGGGGAAATGCCGACGGTGCGCGAACTCCAAGGCCAGACGAGCAGGCTCGGTCTCAAGCTCAAGAGTCTCCGGAGTTTCTTCCTCTATCTCAATGAGCTCGAGGAGAAGGGATACATCGAGCGGACGAGCGAGGATCGAGGCATACGGCTCAAGGGAGTGACAAGCGAAGGTTTTCTCGATGTGCCGGTCTTCGGGATGGCGAACGCCGGAGCGGCGACGATGTTCGCGGATCAGTACATCGAAGGATATCTCAAAGTGTCGAAGAAGATCGTCCGGAACGCGCGGACCGTCTTCGCGATCCAGGTGTCGGGGACATCGATGAACCGTGCCCGTGTGAACGGAAAAACGATCCAAAACGGGGACTTCATCCTTGTGGACTCCTCCTGGCGGCACTACGACAACGGTGACAAGGTGTTGGTCGCGATCGACGGCTTGGCGACGGTGAAAACCTACCGGACGATCAATGGGAAGAACATCGTCCTTCTGCCGGAGTCGACCGATAAGAAACATAAGCCGATATTTCTCACCGAGGATGATCATTTCGTCATCAATGGCAAGGTGATCGACGTGCTCAAGATGAAATAGGTACGGGAAAAACAAGAGACATGCTTGTCGATTTCTTGTCTTCGCATGCCTATTTCCTTAGGGACGCGTATTTTTCGAGATAGCGGAATTCCTCATCTCTTTCCGGGTGGAAGATATATTCGATGGAAACATCTTCCGGGAACGATTCGCCGTGGCGGATGATGTCGAACTCGGGAATCCAGTCGGCGCTGACGAGATAGTCGGAAGTTTCCAATCCTGATACTTGGAACCGGTTCCGGTTCAGGAATCGTAGGATGTCGAGGGCGAGGGCCACGAGCCGGAAAGAATCGGATCGGCGTCTGCCGAAGCGGATGTGACCGATCCCGTGTCGCTTCGCGATATCGAGAAGTATCGGGAAATATGGCGGGAAGAAATGTACGTGTTCGTGCGAGTTCAGTCCGTCCGGGGTTTTTCCGAACAACTCCCGAAACATCCGGAGCTGCTCTTCCCAGACGTTTCGCACCTTCTTTGCGGATGATTCGGACCGATATTTCCCTAGGAAACTCGCCGTTCTCACGAAGAAACCGTCGGAAAGCTTCCGCTCCGGAAGGATTTCCGCGTTCCGATCGAGGTGGATGTCGATTCGTATGCCGGAGTCGAGGAGGAACCGTATGTCATCGGGGGAGATCGTCCCGTGCGGCATGACGGCAACCCGGTCGACGACTCCCAGGGAGATGAGCTTCCGGATGGCGGCGTTCGTTTCCGGGCTTATGCCGAAATCGTCGACAGTGATGATTCTTTTCATGGATCCGCGCTATGAATATAGCGGATTATAGCATATCTCCTGCGTCATACTTCCGATTGAGGGGAAAATACGGTACACTGGCACATATACGGTAACGATCACTTATGTCCGATACGAGACGTATTTCCGTGGTCATTCCCTGCTTCAACGAGGGAAAGAATGTCTACTCGAATATCCAAAAGATCCGGAAATTTCTTTCGGAACGGTTTTCGTCGTTTCAGATCATCGTCGTGAATGACGGGAGCCGGGACAACACGGCCTCGGAGCTCGACCGAGCGCGCACGGATTTCGGTATCGATGTCATCGATCAGAAGCGAAACGGAGGGAAAGGGAAGGCTGTCCGGTTGGGTGTGCTTTCCGCCGACGGGGATGCGGTGCTTTTTCTCGATGCCGATCTCGCTATTCCGATAGAGAGTCTCGACGATTTTCTTCCGGAGCTTGGAAAAGGGTACGACATGGTCATCGCGTCGCGGTTCGTTCCGGGTCTCCGGGTGATCGAGCCGGTTCTGCGGCACCGCCGGTTCATGGAAGTGGTATTCCGGTTTCTTCGGATCCTTATCATCGGAAATCCGACCATCAAGGATACGCAGTGCGGATTCAAATTGTTCAGCAAAGAGGCGGCATCGGACATATTCCCTCGCCTTACGATCGACCGATTCGCATTCGACGCGGAAATCGTATTCATCGCACTCAGGCGGGGATATCGGATCAAGGAGCTGCCCATCGTGCTCCAGAATCCTGTTCGAACCAGCGTCCGGATCGTCCGCGATTCCCTGAACATGATATTCGATCTGCTCCGGATCCGCCGGAACAGCCTGCTGGGGCGATATGATGCAAGAAAGGATTCCGTGGTACAATGAACGAAACTATGATCGTGTCCGATATCATGACCCGCGAGGTGATAACGGCGAGGGAAGAAGACCCCGTCGTCGGTGTCGCGCGTCTCATTTCCGAGAACCGCATCCACGCGGTCCCGGTCGTCGATGACCGCATGTTTCTCTCCGGAATCATCGCCGAGTCCGATTTTTTCACGAAAAACGTCTCCGAGGAGATTTACATCCCGTCGTACATCGAGCTTCTGGAGAAACTGCGGTTTCCCGAGACGGCGGGTATCGATGAAAAGGAGGAGGTGCGGACGCTCCTGCTCGCGAAGGCCGGCGACATCATGACCAAGAACTGCTCGACGATCGGAGCGGATGACGACGTCCGGGCGCTGTTGGAAATGATCCGGGAGACGGGATATAGCACCATTCCGGTGGTCGACGAAAGCTCGCGGCTTGTCGGCGTCGTCTCAATCCGTGATGCGCTCGACGCGCTCGTTCCGGAAAAAATGTAATGCACGACAAAAAAAGATATGGCAAGAAACATCGATCGGGAGGCGGGGAAAAGTTACACGTGGCTTGGGGATCGTTTCCAGCTGGTGAAAACCTGTAATCTGAATGCGGTGGTGGCGTTTCTTATCGTCGCATTTTTTGCGGGCGCGGCTTCCTCGGTCATCTTCCTCCGCGCGCTCGACGTGTTCGTATACGGAGACTGATCACGGTTTCCGGAAAAGGAAAACCCGCCATCTGTCCGGCGGGATTTTTTGTGTAAAGTAAAAGCCCCCGGAACAGAAGTTCGCGGGGGCTGTTGAGATCCCTCATTGAGGGGCTCTTGGGCCGTGAGGACGAATCCTCTTGGCAAACGCCCCAAACGGTGGGGCAACGGTCGGCCGTAGCGGCGATGCTTGGGGCGGACCGGCCCAATGGGGCTGGCAGGGCAGT
>CAYVDI010000027.1:0-2991 GCA_964450795.1 uncultured Bdellovibrionales bacterium | reverse complement strand
ACGAGGCTTGTTTGAACAGGTTTATGGCTTGTTCTAGCCGTAATATGTTATTGTGAAAAAGCGACCGCTTCCTCCTTGCAAAAATGATCCGAAGATCGACATGATGGCAGAAATGATTCCTATCGCCTGAAAATGGGCGAGCCTGTCGAAAACGGATATTTCCCATGAAATGGGATGCGAGGGATAAAAGAGCGTGCCCTCGCGGGCCGCATGGAAGGAAGCAGCGCTCCGATCGGAACGTTTCCGACAAGGGCGCTGCTACCATCCTGCTCCTCAGGAAGAGGAAAACCGAGTGTAGGACGAAAGAGAAACTCTGTCAAGGACCGATCTTGATGATAAAAAAACCGCCCTATGGGCGTTTCGGGAAAAAGAAACCCGGTCTCTTGCCCAGGAGCGAAGCTCTGGGGTAGAGGGGATCGGGGTTTGGTGACGGATCCAAAGATCAGGATCGTCATTGTCAACGGAAAACGTGCAACGGACCGCCGTACATCGCTTGGCGTCGGACCGCATCTGCGTTGAGATTTGCCAGGAATGCACTTACGGGCGTAGGGATCTTGATGCCGGTCGTGCTCTCGATGAGCCGTGTCACCAGCAGGGACGGACACGGGATCCTGGTGATGACGACTTCGGCGATTTCGTTTGTCCCGGTTTCCGAGATGCACGGAGTCGCTTCGACGGTTTCACTGGCGCAGACTTTCGTCGGAATCGAGAGAAGCGAGAGTGCCGATATGATGAGTGCGCAGAGTTTGCACTTTTCATCGTTGGACAACTTCGCGAACCAGGAGCACGGGCAGAGACCGTGCCGTTTCATCCATGAACGGATTTTCATGGTGGTCTCCTAGAGAAAATGTTTTTAAAAAACAGGAGGGCGTCAAACGAGACGCTTCCCCCTGCGCTGGCCACATTATACACCCGTTGTCAACTCTTGTCAAGTATATCGATTTATGGCTTGAGGAGGCTTCGTATGAGGCATGAAAAACCCCGCGTTTTTATACGCAGGGTATCACAGACGATGCTCGTTCACTGGCAGACTTGCTGCATGTTGAACGGGAGCAGATCGGTTCCGTTGATGGTGTCCATCCCGGTCGTGACGAGCCAGTGGACGGTCTTTATCGGCGGTGTCGTGATGCCGATAACCTCGGTCGGGCATTTGAATGTCAGGACGTAGAGCGGCTTCTCGCCTGTCGGTAGCACCTTCTTGATGGTCGGAAGGATCGACTGGTCGGTCCCCGGAAATATGGGGAGAAGCGCCTTCAGTCCGTCGAGCGGATTCGCCAGGATCGGTGGTCCGGGCCGGAGGTACGGTTGATTCATCATGGGCGGACTCACGGCGATCGTTTGCGGATAGGAATTCATCATGGTCCAAGGAGTGGGCGGCGGAGTGGCTATCGGCACCGGAACGACCGGGGTGATGAAAATGATTTTCCCAGCGGTCGGAGCGTCCGGCATGTACGGATTGGCAGGCGGGGTTGGCGGTGCGGATGTGATCTCCTCCGTTTTCGGCGCCGGTCGGTCGGCGTTCTGGCTGATGGTCTCCGGGGGAGTTGTCGGTTCCGTGGCCTTCTTCGGCTCCGGGACAGACTCCCTTGTCTTCGTCTTTTTCACCAGTGGTGTCTTCAGGGTCTTCGCCCGCTTTTTCTGCGGGGAGATTCCTTGGGTTGCGGAAAGGGTCGGAAAGGCGAACATCATGCCTATGGCGACCAAAAGGGATAGCAGTGACGATCGTTTCATGACAGGCTCCTTGTCGATTGTAAAAGTCGGATAGACCCGACGAACAAAAACACCAAGAGGGGATATGAGCCTCTCTTTCTGGTATAGTCCTTGAAATGGACAAAGTCAAATAGGGCCGATGCCTCGACTTCGGGCATCTTTTCAGACATCGTTATCGGTGTGTTTGTGTGCCCCGAGAGGGAATCGAACCCCCATCCTCGGTTCCGAAGACCGGTACTCTATCCGTTGAGCTATCGGGGCAATGTATCCGTTGTACCTCGAAAGTGAGTGTATCGTCAAACAAAAACCCGCCCATGGAACGTGGGCGGGTTCCCCCCGGGCTTTTACGCGGCAGGGGTACCGGCATTTTCCTTGGAGCAGCAGGAATCGGTTTGCTTGCATGACGGACATGGGCATTTCGCAAAAAGGAGAAGTCCTCCGATGATGGCGAGATTCTTGAGGAACTGCGTCATCTGCATTTGACCTCCCTCCCCACCCCAATGCATGTGATACATGAGCGTCGCGAGTACGGTGAATACGATGAGCATCCATGCCGCAGTCGATGTTTTCCAGTTGAGAAGAAGCATGGCGCCGCCTCCAAGCTTGAGAATGATCGCGATGATCGTGGCGATCGTCGCCACTCCGGCGAGCCCCCACGGCGAGAGTCCCATTCCGACATATTGTGCGGTTCCTGCGAAATTCGTGAGGAATCCGAACCCGCCGACTACGAACAGGAGCGCGAGAAGCGCTCTTGGGGCGTGGAGCATCGGCTGGCATTTTTCCTGCGACATACGGTTCTTTCTAATTATTAACCCCTCCCTGCGTCGAGTATAATGGACATCCGCTTGAAAAGGAAGAATCCTGTCAAGGAGGCGGGATCCGATCGGTTTGACAACGGATGGATTTTTCGGTATATTTCCACATGTCCTTCGGGATGATTTTTTTCATGTCGCGGGTCGTTAGCTCAGTTGGTAGAGCAGTGGCCTCTTAAGCCAACGGTCGCAGGTTCGAATCCTGCACGACCCACAGGAACAATCTCCGGGCTCCGGTAGCTCAGTGGATAGAGCAGAAGCCTTCTAAGCTTTTGGTCGCAGGTTCGATTCCTGCCCGGAGCACTCTCGGCGGCGAAGAAATTCCCAATCGCCGCGAAAGCACGAAATTCCCCAGAGGGGTGGCTATCGTTCAATGGTAGGACAATGGTTTGTGGTACCATGAATCAGGGTTCGATTCCGATTGACCAACGACTTTCCACCCTTGATAATATGGCTTGAAATAGAAATA
>CAYVDI010000026.1:0-13499 GCA_964450795.1 uncultured Bdellovibrionales bacterium | reverse complement strand
GATTCAATGAACTCTCGGAAGAGGAGAAATCCGTGATCGTCGACAAGGGGACCGAAGCGCCGCATTCCGGCGAGTACGATCGGTTCGATGCCGAGGGAGTTTTCGTGTGTCGGCGGTGCGGCGCATATCTGTACCGGTCCGAGGACAAGTTCGACGCGCACTGCGGGTGGCCGAGCTTCGATGACGAGATCGCGGGAGCGGTCGAACGGAATCCGGACGCGGACGGCAGGCGGACCGAGATCGTCTGCAGGCGGTGCCAGGGACATCTTGGACACGTGTTCGAGGGGGAGCGGATGACGCCAAAGAATACGCGGCACTGCGTGAATTCGCTCTCGATGAAATTCGTTCCGAAAGACTTGTCGGAAGGGACGGTCGAATATGCATATTTCGGCGGCGGATGTTTCTGGTGTACTGAAGCGTCTTTTAAGCTGATCCGCGGAGTCATGTCGGTGACTCCGGGGTACGCCGGGGGGACGACGGACCATCCGACGTATACGCAGGTTTCGAGCGGAACGACCGGGCACGCGGAAGTCGTCCGAGTCGGGTTCGATCCGACCCGGGTTTCGTATGAGGCGCTCCTCGAGGTGTTTTTCGTCTCGCATGATCCGACGACCGTGAACCGGCAGGGGAACGATGTCGGGACGCAGTATCGGTCGATCATCCTCTACGAGGACGATCTCCATCGTGAGCTTGCGGAGCGGTTTGTGGAATCCTTAGGACACGAGCGGATCTTCGCCGCTCCGATCGTTACCGAAATCCGCCCGCTCGGGACGTTTTTCGAGGCGGAGGAGGAGCATCATGATTATTTCGCGAAGCATCCGGAAGAGGCGTACTGTCAGTCGGTGATCATCCCGAAGCTCTCGAAGCTGTCCGGAAAGGTCCGGCGGTATCTCAGAGAGCCTGCCGTATAATCATTCATCGGAAACCGTATGCCGTTTCAGGAACAGTTGAAGCCGGCGATCGATCCAATCGAATCCAGGATGGGTCGGGAAGTGGAGGAATCGGAGGAGGCTATGCAGGAAGCTGTCGCCATGCTCGATTCGGCGAACAAGGAACTCCTGGCCCTGTGGGCGAAGCGTCAGGATCTCGTGAAGAGCGGCGCGGACTCGGAGGAGGAGAGGCGGCTGCTCCGTGAACTCGAATTTTTCGTTTCGGATCTCACGGATGCTGCGCAGGGACTCGGAGAGCGCTATGAGGAGCTCCGTCGTGTCCGGCAGGAGTATCTCGAGCGGAAACGCGCGGAGGAATCGTGAATCGCGGGGGGGGCGGGAATCGGCACGTGGGTTCCGTGGTGTATACTGGATGAAACCCGCGAACCGAAAAAATCATGAACAGGAACGATCTCATATTTCTCGATACGGAGACGACGGGGACGGGGCCGGAGGACCGGCTTTGCCAGGTGGCGTATGCGTTCGACGGACGTGAGTCCGAGTCGCTCTTCAAGCCGCCGGTACCGATCGGTATCGACGCCATGGTCGTGACCCATATCACGAACAAGGCGGTGGCGGAGTGCTCGCCATTTGCGGATTCGGAGATGGCCGCGGAGCTTCGGCGGATATTCGAAGCGGGTGCCGTGCTCGTCGCGCACAACGCGAAGTTCGACGCGGAGATGCTTTCGCGCGAAGGGATCGAGGTCGGTAGGACGATCGACACGTTCAAGCTCGCGCACCATCTCGACGTGAACGGGGAGATCCCGAAATACAACCTGCAGTATCTGCGATACTATCATGACCTCGAGGTCGGAGACGCCTCGGCGCACGATGCACAGGGCGACGTGCGGGTACTCCGCGCGCTCTTCGATTTTCATTTCGGGAAGATGATTACGGCACAGGGCGACGAGGAGGCGGTGCTTCGCGAGATGATCGCCGTGTCCGCACGACCCATCCTCATCCGGAAATTCAATTTCGGGAAATACAACGGAGAGGACGTGAAGAAGGTGGCGACGACGGACAAGGACTATCTCGCGTGGCTCCTCAATCAGAAGATCATGGCGCGGGAACAGCAGGGGGATGACGACGAGAACTGGATATATACGCTGGATTTTCATCTCAATAACCCGAAGGGGAAGTGATGTTTTCTTGACGGAACGGTCGGAATGTTGGCATAGTGGGAGCGGGAATGTTCCCGGAAACGAATGGAGGAAAGCATGTCGTCTCCCAACCCTGGTTCGGTCATCCATCCCGATGGTCGCGGGCGTCGTGACGCGTCGGGAAAGCCGAAGGAAAAGAACCGGCGCCGTACGGTCTCGAAGGACGGTCCGATATCGAAAGACGGACCGGTATCGGCGAAGCGCAATTCCAGGCGGAAGAACCCGTGTGGCTCGAAAAAATCGGCTCAGTGGAGAGCTCGGAATCGCGCGGAGAGACGTGCCAAGTACGACCGCGAAAAGGCGGAGCGTCTTCTGAGAAGGAAACTGCAGGAGTTCGCCGCAACGATGCAGAAAGCCATGCGGCTCGAGATCGGCGGGGTGACGAAGAAAGGCGACAGCTCCGTCGGCTCGCCCCGGCAATCATCGGAGACGGATATTCGCAGGCGGCGTCGCGCGTACGCCAGGTATTACTGCCGCTGTCTTCGGCGGGACCGTCTGCCGGCGCATGTCCCGGAGTGGTTTCATGACATGAGCCTGTGGCGGGAATTCGCCGGTCTGGCATTTGCCTGAACGCGATGGCGGGCAGGAGCGACAACGTCGCCCTGCCCCTGTTTTTTAGGCGGTATGACGGTGATTATGATATGAGACTCCCTATGACGAGACTGTATATCGATATCGACGGAACGTTGATGCGGAGGGGAGTTCCCGCGGAAGGAATCATTCCGTTTCTCGCGTTCGCGACGGAATATTTCGACTGCTACTGGCTCTCGACACACTGCCGGGGCGATGCGAAAGCGGTCTTCCTCTATCTCGTCGGCAAGCTTCCCGAAGAGGCTATGTCATACATCGGGAAGATCAAGGCGACTTCATGGGATGCGATAAAGACGGAAGCGATCGATTTTTCCGGACCATTCTTCTGGCTCGACGACAACCTCTTCGATGCGGAACGGCGGGCACTTGAGGAACATGGCGCACTTGACCGTCATATCCGGGTCGATCTCGTCGCGGATCCGAGGCGGCTTCTTCATCTTGTCGACGAACTTCGCGCGAGGGAGTCGACGGCGAAAACGTTCACATAACCGGTCACGAGGTTCCTTTTTCCGGAGAACGGCGTCCTTGGACGAACGCGCCGTTTTCTGGTATCCTTCCAGGACGTAATCCGGATGATATTTCTTATGGAGAAACACAAGTCGTCGGTCGCATCGAAAGAAACGAAGGAATCGAAGCCGCTCGGAGGAAACGATGATGGGAAAAAGTCGGTGGCAGCCGTCTCGGAACCGGAGGCGGTGACGCCTGTCGAGAAGACGGTGCGTACGAAGAAAAAGAAGCTGAATCTGAAAAAATATCGGAAGTCCGTGATGATCGCGGCGGCGATCCTCGCACTGCTCGGTGCGGCGTATCAATACAAAGGAGTGTTCGTCTCGGCGGTCGTGAACGGAACCCCGATCAGCCGGTTGAGTGTCGTCCGTGAGCTCGAGAAACAGGCCGGGTCGCAGGCCCTTGACCGGTTGATCACCAAGAAGCTCGTCGATGACGAGGTGGAGAGGCGGAATATCGTCGTCGCCCCGTCCGATATCGATGCGGAAGTGAAGAAAATCGAGGATTCGGTGACGAAACAGGGTGGGACGCTCAAGGAGGCTTTGGATCAGCAAGGGATGACGGAGGAGGATCTCCGCGAACAGCTGTTGTTGCAGAAAAAGCTGGAGAAACTTCTCGGCGATCGGATCGAGGTGACCGATGATGAAGTCACGCGGTATATGGCGCAGGGGGACGGACTCGCTCCATCCGGGATAAGCGACGCGGACTTCAGGGATCAGATCCGTGAACAGCTCAAGGGGCAGAAGTTCAACGAGGAGGTCGGGAAATGGATCGCCGCCGCCAAGGCGAAGGCGTCCATCCGTTACTATGCCGAGTACGCTTCCGAGACGGATGCCGTTTCCGCGGAGATCGCGGAGTGATCGTGTGATTCCCGCGGATGGAAGGAATATGCGCCCCCACTGTAGTAAGGGGACGGTCTTTTCATCCTCTCGTATCCGGCTATGAATCTTCCGGTACGGACGGTTTCCATCGTTTTCTCGTTCGTTGTCGTGGCTGTCGTGGTCGCGGTTTTCCTGTGGCGATCGTGGGCGGAGCCGTTTCCCGGATCGTCCGCCCCGTCTTCGTCGACGGAGCGGACGGAGGAGATGCCGATCGTCCCGGAGGAACCGCCGTCTCCGGTCGGACTGTCCATCGAGCGCCTGTTCGACAAGCCGTTCGATGGCCGTGATTTCACGGTTGGAGCGGTGCTCGAGCGTCATGCCGCCTATACCCGCCACTTCATCACCTATCGGAGCGGAGAGCTGACGATTTCCGGTATCATGAACCTGCCTGAAGGCGAGGGTCCTTTTCCGGTTCTCATTCTCAACCATGGGTATATCGACACGTCGGTCTATACGAACGGTCGCGGGTTGCGTCGCGAGCAGGACTACCTCGCGCGACAGGGGTTCCTCGTCATCCATCCGGACTATCGCAACCATGCCCAGTCGAGCCGTGTGGACGAAGGCGAGCTCGAGAACCGGCTCGGATATGTCGAGGACGTGATAAACGCGGTGGTGGCGGTGCGCGCGTCTTCGCTTCCGTATTTCGATAAGGGGAATATCGGCATACTCGGGCATTCGATGGGCGGGGGGATCGCGCAGACGATCGCGGTGGCATATCCGGACCTGGTGAAGGCGATCGCGCTCTACGCACCGGTCTCGATGGATTATCGTGATTCGTATTTCAAGTACATGGCCGGGGATCCGGAGCGGGCGGCGCGTATCCGGGAGCGATACGGTCCGCCCGAAGGAGGCGGTCCCGTCTGGGACGCCTTGTCGCCGGCATCCTATGTCGATCGTATCGTGGTGCCGATGATCCTCTTCCAGGGGACGCGCGACGATAGCGTCCCGAAGGAATGGTCCGACAAGACGGCGGAACTTCTCGGTTCGATGGGGAAACCGATGGAGTATGTCGTTTATGAGGGCGAGGCGCACGAATTCGGTCCACGCTGGACGGATTTCATGGAGCGGACCACGGAATTTTTCAATCGGCATCTTGGTACATAGATGAGCGGAACCCCCATTATGAAGAAGAGAATACTCCTTGTCGTCATCACTCCGGTCTTTCTGCTCCTGGTGGTCGGTGTTTCGGTCCTGTGGGGACGAACGCCGGAACGTTTCGCCTGTCCGACGGATACGAAGACATGCCCGGACGGATCTGCGGTCGGCAGGGTCGGTTCCTCGTGCGAATTCGCGCCGTGCCTGTCCGCAAAGATCCCTTCGATCGATGTCGAGCCGGGTGGAGGCGGTTCGGATCCTGACGATGACAGGGGATTGCCCGTACCGATCGATCGCGCACCGGAGCGGGTGACGAAGAAACCATTCGGCGTGCTCATCGATCCAAGGACATCGCCGGTCCAGCCGGAACGGTTCAGCGGATACCATACCGGGACTGATTTCGAGACCTTTCCGGAGGAGCGCGATGCCGATGTGACCGTGCGTGCCGTCTGTGACGGGACGATCGTCGCGAAACGGCGTGCGGACGGATATGGGGGCATCGTGGTGGAACGTTGTGATATCGGCGGCGAGGAGAGCATGGTCGTCTACGGGCACCTCGCGGTTTCGAGTGTCGATCCGGATATCGGTGACGCGGTCAGGCGCGGGGATGTCATCGGTCTTCTCGGTGCGGCAGGGAGCGCGGATACCGACCTGGAGCGCAAGCACCTGCATCTCGGGATACGCAGGGGGGCGGATGCGGATATCCGCGGCTATGTCAGCGACCGGGCGGCGCTTTCGGGATGGGTCGATCCGTGTGATTTTTTCTGTGGGACGCGCTGAATCGTCCGTTTTCGTGGTATCATACCGGATGAAGTCCGGTCTTTCGGCATTCACTCTTAATACGACATATCTATGAAGCAGGCGAAACGGTCGCTTATCGCATATTTCGGGAAAAATCTCGGTACCGCCGTCGGTCTGGTCATCATCTGGAGAGGCGTATGGCACATTCTCGATTGGGTCGATGTCAACATGCTCGGCGGGAATATCCTCTGGACCGCGATCGGGGGTATCGTCGTCGGACTCGCGATCCTTTATCTTCCCGACAACGACCTGAAAGAATTGGAAAAACTGTGATCATCCGACCGACATGATGGGAGTTTTATGATCTATACCGAAAAGATACGTCGTGCGGTGAAGTTTTCCATAAAGACGCACGAGGTGTATCAGAAGCAGAAGCGGAAGGGAAAGGATATCGCCTACATCACGCATCCGCTCACGGTCGGGCTCATATTGGCGCGCGCCGGGGCGGGCGAGGAGGTGATCGTCGCCGGGATCCTCCATGATACCATCGAGGACAGTATCGAGGAGAAGAAAGTGACGCGGGAAATGATCGTCGAACGGTTCGGCGAGGCGGCCGCTTCGCTCGTGTCGGATGTGACGGAGCATGACCGCGCGCTCCCATGGGAGGCACGCAAGCGCGAGGCGCTTTCCCATATCGCGCATTTTTCCCATGACGCCCTGCTACTCAAGTCCGCGGACATATTGAGCAACGGAACCGAGCTTGTCGACGACCATGCGCGGCACGGCGATGTCGTTTTCGCGCATTTCCATGCGCCGAAAGACAAGATGCTCGGGCATCAGCTCGAGGCCATTTCGGCGCTCATCGACCGGTGGCCGGAAAACCCGCTTGCAGGGGATCTGCGGAGTCTCTCGGACCGTCTCCGATCGATGTCGGTATCGTAAGACGAATCATTTTTTCTTATGGCGAGCTTTCGGACGCATGTCTCCTTCGGGATCGCCGCCGGCATATCCGCCGCGGTGGCTCTCCCGACGCTTTCGATCGCCGGTGCTCCCGGGAATATTTTCGTCGCGGTCGCGGTGCTGGCGCTCGGATCGATACTCCCGGATATGGACAGCGATTCCGGAATCCCGTTCCATATGGCGTTCGGATCGCTTTCCCTGGTTTCGGGAGCGCTCGTTTTCGTGTCTTCGTATGAAGAAAACCCATCGGATTGGCAGGGGAACATCGTCGCGGCGGTGGGGGCATCGCTTTTTCTCTGGGTCGTCGTCGGATACGTTTTCAAGCGGTTCACGAGACATCGAGGCATGGCGCATTCGATTCCCGCGGCGATTCTTTCGGGACTTGTGACATTTTTCGTCGCGTCACGGTTCTCGTTTTCCGATCCGGATGCGTTTCTTTTCGGGGTCGCCATGATATCCGGGTATCTCGTCCACCTCGTGCTCGACGAGGTCTGGGCGGCGGTCAACTTCCATGGCATTCCGTTCATTCCGAACAAGGCGCTCGGGAGCTCCCTCAAGATATTCTCTCCGTCGATGTTTTCGAACGTGGCTGTATATGGCGCGATATCGTTTCTGCTTCTCGGAAACATGGATCGTCTCCTTACGCTTTTCGAGACGTTCCGATCGCAGATTTCGCGAGTTACGTAACCGGTTACGTAACTCCCTGCGATCGTTATCGACGGTAGGGACCGGCGAGTTCTTCGACGTCGTCCGCCTTGTCCAGCTCCCGGATCCGATCGGTTTCGGCTTCGCGGCCGGCGGCGAGTCCCCGAAGCATCGTTTCCCGGTCGAACGCGCGGAACGTCGGATCGATGCCGATCGTCTTTTTGTAGAGGGCGGCGAGCTCGTCGTCCGGAAGCGTCTCCGGATCCGGTGTCTTCGATTGTTCCGGTTTTTCCGGTGTCGGGCCGAAGTCGAGATCGAACTGTTCCATCATAATCGTATCGTTACGTGCGTCCAGTATAGCAGACCGAAAGAAAAACCGCTCCGTGCATGGCAGGGAGCGGCGGCGCCTTACGGGCTCGTGATCCGTCGGACGTGGTCATGGATGACTCGGAACGCTTCCTCGAAGACATCGTCGGGTGGGAGTGTTGCGTCGATGAAAGCGACTTCCGAATCGCCTTGTGAGGCGATTTCCTTGAGGAAATCATCATAGCCGGCGTGTTGCCGCCGGTAGAAGGAAAGCGGTTTTTCGTCGTAGTGGTTCTTCGCCTGCGACGTGTCGGCGGAGCGTCTTGCGAAGGCCGTTTCCGGCGGGAGGTCGAGGTAGAGATAGAGCGTCGGTTCGTTCCCACCGAGAACGACGTTGGCTCGGAGCATCCAGAACAGCTCGTCGAGTTCCTCCTGCTCCTCCGGGCCTTTCGATTCGCCGTATACCTGATAGGCGAACGTGCTGCCGTCGAAACGGTCCGTGATGACGACGAATTCGACTTCCCGTTTTTTCCGGATCATCCCCAGGTGATGCGAACGGGCGTAAAAGAAACCGAGGAGCTGAGTCTTTCCGCTTGCGTTTCCGGAGAGGCTGTCGTCGAGCAGGATGCCGCGGACGGCTTCGGCGAGCGGGGATCCTCCGGGTTCGTGGGTGAAAGCGTAGCGGTAATCCGACATGAGCGAAAGATATTCTTCCAGTCGGCGGATGAGGGTCGTTTTTCCGGAGCCATCCATGCCTTCGATGGCGATGAACGGTGTGAGTGCTGTTTTCATGGTGATTTCTCCTTTGTAATGAATAGGCAAGGCTGAGCATAGCGGAACCGCGCCGCGCATGTCAATCGATGCTGCTTTTCGTGGTATCATGGAGAGGTTTCTATGACTCAATCCGAAGCGCTCGACATCCTGAAGACGGGCGTGCACGTGTTCCTCACCGGCGAGGCCGGATCGGGGAAGACACACGTCGTGAACGCCTATGCCGCGTATCTCCGCGAGCACGAGGTCGGTTTCGCCGTGACCGCGTCGACCGGGATCGCCGCGACACATATCCGCGGGATGACGATCCACTCCTGGAGCGGTATCGGCATCCACTCGGAATTGACCGACGATGAGGTGCGGCGCATCGCCGAGAGCCGCTACGTGACGAAGCGGATCAGGAGGGCTCAGGTGCTCATCATCGATGAGATTTCCATGCTCGATGGGCGGATACTCACGCTCGTCGAACGGGTCTGCCGGAAGGCGAAGAAATCCGGGCTTCCGTGGGGCGGGCTTCAAGTCGTGTTTGTCGGTGATTTCTTCCAGCTGCCGCCGGTATCGGTCGGTGGAGATGCGGCGCAGTTCGCGTTCCAATCGTCCGCGTGGGACGCTTTGTCTCCGGTGGTCTGCTATCTCACCGAACAGCACCGGCAGGAGGATGATCTGTTCCTCGATATCCTTTCCGCGATCCGTGGGGGAACTTTTTCCGAGACGCACCGTCTGCATATAGATTCGAGGCTTTCGACCGCGGAAAGCCTGCCGGAAGAGGATATACCCCGGCTTTTCTCGCACAACGCCAATGTCGATTCCATAAACGGGGCGGAACTCCGGAAACTTCCCGGGAAGACATATTCGTTCGTCATGTCGTCGCGCGGACCGGACAATCTCGTCGAGACGCTCAAACGCGGGTGCCTTTCGCCGGAGCGGCTCGACCTCAAGGAGGGGGCGACCGTCATGTTCACGAAGAACAATCCGGGAGAAGGCTATGTGAACGGGACACTTGGGACGGTGACGGGATTCGAGACGACCCGAAAGTATCCGGTCGTGCGGACGCGCGACGGTGAGCGGGTGACGGTCGAGCCCGCGGAGTGGACGATCGACGAGGGTGACGAGGTGCTTGCGAAGATATCACAGCTGCCGCTTCGCCTCGCATGGGCGATGACGATCCATAAGAGCCAGGGCGTGAGCCTCGATTCGGCGGTGATGGATCTGTCGCAGACGTTCGAATTCGGGCAGGGGTACGTCGCGCTTTCCCGCGTGCGGAGGTTGTCGGGAATCCATCTTCTTGGGATAAACGAGAAGGCGTTTCTCGTGCACCCGGTCGTCGCGGAACAGGATCGGTCATTCCGCTCATTGTCGGATGTCGCAGCGGAAGCGTTCGCGAAAATGTCCGCCGAGGATCGGTCGAAACAACGGGAGAATTTTCTTGTCGTGACGGGCGGGAAACGATCGGAGAAAAAGAAAAAATCTGGAACGAAACGGAAAAAAGGATCCGGTGATGATCCGGGAAAGACCGGAGAGAGTCCGATCGAAAAACTCCGGGAGAAACATCCCAAGGCATACGCTCCGTGGACGGACGACGATGATCGCATTCTTGCGGCGATGCATGAGGAGGGCGCGATGACCGCGGAATTGTGCGACCGGTTCGGCCGTCAGCCGGGGAGTATCCGGTCCCGTCTCCGGAAGCTCGGACTCATCGACTGACGGCGTGCTATTTCTATTTCTTGTGGCGGCCCAGTTCCTCTTCGCGGATGGCGCGGCGGATATGGGATTTCGCGGAGGAAGTCTTCACGGTACGGAGCCAATCCGTCCCCGGATGCTTCCGGTCTTTCGATGTGAGGATCTCGATGACCTGACCGTTCGCTATCGTCGAATCGAGCGGAACGATTTTCCCGTCGGCCTTGGCGCCGACGGCGTGGTCGCCGATCTCGGAGTGGATGGCATAGGCGAAATCGATCGGAGTCGATTCCTCTGGGAGCTGGATGATGTCGCCCTTCGGCGTGAACGCGAAGATGTGATTCTTGAAGAATTCGATCCTGAGCCCCTGCCAGAATTCGTCGTTGTCCTTGCCGATTTCGTTCTGCCATTCCTGGAGCTGCCGGACCCAGGCGAGCTCCTTCGGTTTCTCGCCGGTCGGCTTTTTCCCGAAGAGAAGCGTTCGCCAGCCGCCGCGTTCCTTCTCGGTGTAGATCCAGTGCGCGGCGATGCCGAATTCCGATTCATCGTGCATTTTCTGCGTGCGGATCTGCACTTCGACGATGCGTCCCTCTGGGCCGAAGATGGTGGTATGAAGCGATTGGTAGCCGTTCGGTTTCGGGAGGGAGATATAGTCTTTGATCCGTCCGACGAGAGGGCGGTACCGCTTGTGGATGGTGCCGAGAGTCTCATAGCAATCGACGATTTCGGGAACGATGATGCGGACGGCGATGAGGTCGTAGATGCGTCCGACTTCCATATCGTGCTTCTCGAGTTTCTTGTAGAGGCGGTAGAGGTGCTTCGTGCGGCCGGAAACGGCGACGATCTTCACTCCGTCCTGCGCGAGCTCCTTGCGGAGGATATCGATGACGCGGTCGAGATAGGATTTCCCTTCGCGGATGTAGGTCTCCTCGATCCGTTTCGCTTCCTCATAGTGTTCCGGTTCGAGATGACGGAACGCGAGGTCTTCGAGCTCGCCTTTGATCTCGCCGATACCGAGCCGGTTCGCGATCGCCGCATAGATTTCCATCGTTTCGCGCGCGATCCGTTCGCGCTTCTCCGGCGGGAGCGCGTCGAGCGTGCGCATGTTGTGAAGCCTATCGGCAAGCTTGATGATGACGACGCGGATATCCTCCGCCATCGCGAGGAACATCTTGCGGAGGTTCTCGAGGAAGTATTCCTCCCGGGATCCGCGGAGCTTGATCTTTCCGAGTTTCGTGATGCCGTCGACGAGGTATGCCACTTCCTTGCCGAATTTCCGCTCGACTTCCGCGAGCGTGTGCTCGGTGTCCTCGGGGACATCGTGGAGGAGCCCCGCGGCGAGCGTTTCCTTATCCATGCCGATTTCGGCGAGTATCTTCGTGACGGCGAGAGCGTGAGTGATGTAGGGCTCGCCGGATTTCCGGAATTGACCCTCGTGAGCGGTGGTGGCGAACGCGAGCGCGTCCGCGACGAACTTCCGCTCATCCGAGGAGAACGGTCGTCGCGAGGTCTTGAAGATTTCGTCGAGGGTCAGCATGTCCGACATAGGGGATCCGTTCGTCTCTTTCCACTATAGGAGCGTGCGGCGAATCCGGCAAGGAGCCCGGCCCCGGTCGGCTCTTGATTTTTTCCCCGATACGGCGTACCATGGGCGAATGTGCGGATGGATAAATCCCGCGTAAGCGATTCATATGAAAACGATGAAGAAGACGAAGATCGTCGCGACGATCGGTCCGGTTTCGGCAAAGGAGCCGGTATTGACGAAGATGGTCGCGGCCGGGCTCAATGTCGCGAGGCTCAATTTTTCCCATGGCGACCATGAGGAGCACGGGCGGTCGCTTGCGGTCATCCGCAAGGTATCCAGGAAGACGAAGACGCCGATCGCGGTTCTGCAGGATCTCTCCGGACCGAAGATCCGTATCGGGGATTTCTATAAGGAGCGGGTCGTGCTCACGGCGGGTGAGGAATTCACCTTGACGACGGAGAAATGTGTCGGAGACGAGCATCGCGCATTCGTGAACTATCCGAATCTTCCGAAGGAGATCGAGAAAGGGAAATCCATCCTTCTCGACGATGGAAAGAAGAAGCTCGAGGTGCTCGAGGTGAAGGGGAATGAGATCCGGTGCAGGATCATCTTCGGCGGCGATACGAAGGGTCGGCGCGGCGTGAATCTTCCGGGAACCGCGCTCAATATCAGTTCGCTCACCGCGAAGGACAAGAAGGATCTCGAGTTCGGGATAAAGGAGAAGGTTGATTTCATGGCGCTCTCGTTCGTGCGGAAGGCGGAGGACGTGCTCGAACTCCGCGCGATCCTTGATAAGAAGAAATCCCAGGCGCGGATCATCGCGAAGATCGAGACCGATCAGGCGATCGAGAATCTGGAGAGCATCCTGCGGGCTGCGGACGGCGTGATGGTCGCGCGCGGCGACCTTGCGGTCGAGGTGCCGATGGAAGAGGTGCCGCTCCTTCAGAAGCGGATCATCCAGATGGCGCGGGAGCTTGGGAAGCCGGTCATCGTCGCGACACAGATGCTCGAATCGATGATCCATGCCGCGGTGCCGACACGTGCGGAGGTGAACGATATCGCGAACGCGATCCTCGACGGGACGGACGCGGTCATGCTTTCGGAAGAGACGACCTTGGGCGAATATCCGGTAGAGGCGGTCGGGATGATGGCACGTATCGCGGCGCGTATCGAACAGGAAGGACAGGAGCACGCGATCGTGCGGAACGACTCCATCGGACTGGATTCCGTCGCGGAGTCGGTCGGGCATGCGGTCGTTGTGACGGCGAAGGAGGTCGGTGCGGTCGCGATCGTAGCGCTTACGGAGTCCGGATTCACGGCGCGGTCGGTGTCCCGGCATCGTCCGACGCAGCCGATCGTCGTTCTGACGCCGCGCGAGAACGCTATCCGTCGGGTCGCGCTCTTTTTCGGCTGTTCCGGATACGAGGTGAAGCCGTTCACTCATACGAGCCAGGTCATCGAACTCACGAAGAAGATCCTCGTCCGGGAAGGGTTCGCGAAGAAAGGGGACCGCTTCATCGTCGCGGCGGGTGTGCCGTTCGGCAAGAAAGGCGGAACGAACCTTCTCATGGTCCGGACAGTGTAGGGGAGACGAATTCCGAATGACGAATAGTGAATAGCGAATAAACCGCTTCGGCATATGCCGAAGCGGTTTGATTAGTCCTATAAACCTCCAGCGAAGCTGGAGTGTACGTTTGAAGGCGACGCCGTA
>CAYVDI010000025.1:0-13524 GCA_964450795.1 uncultured Bdellovibrionales bacterium | reverse complement strand
CCGGAGTACTGACTGCCCCGATAACATACATGGGTATTCGGAGTTTGGTTGAAAAGCCTACGGTTGCCCGCGACTTCTCATCCAGTAGCTCTACCCCCCACGCAGAGTGTCGGGACGCTAGCCCTCAAGCTATTTCGGAGAGAACCAGCTATTGCCGAACTCGATTGGAATTTCTCCCCTACACTCAAGTCATCCCCTCGTGTTGCACAGCGAGTGGGTGCGGGCCTCCACGCGGTTTTACCCGCGCTTCACCCTGCTCAAGTGTAGCTCGTCCGGCTTCGGGTCTTGTCCACGCGACGAACGCCCTTATCAGGCTCGCTTTCACTGTGTCTCCGGAGTTTTCACCCCCTTAGACATGCCGCGTAGAACAAACTCGTTGGATCGTGCTGCAAAAAGCACGCCGTCACCCGGGGCTTGCGCCGCGGGCTCCGACTCTTTGTTAGCATGTGGTTTCAGGTCTGTTTCACCTCCCTTTCGGGATACTTTTCACCTTTCCCTCACGGTACTAGTTCGCTATCGATCTCGAACAATATTTAGCCTTGGAAGTTAGTGCTCCCAGCTTCAAACGGGATTTCTCCGGTCCCGCCCTACTTGGGTACGATCGCATCCGGCAGTATCTCTTTTCGCGTACGGGACTATTACCCCCTCTGGTGTGACTTTCCAGACACTTCCGCTAAAAGATACTGCGGGACCCCGATTAAACGAGTCCGATCGCCCCGCAACCCCAACGAGCAAGCCCGTTGGTTTAGGCTGTTCCGATTTCGCTCGCCACTACTCTCGGAATCTCATATGATTTCTCTTCCTCCTGATACTAAGATGTTTCAATTCTCAGGGTGTGCCGCGCCATCCTATGAATTCAGATGACGCTAACCGCGCGAAGCGCGGCTGGGTTTCCCCATTCGGATACCCCCGGATCAATGCTTGCTTGACAGCTCCCCGAGGATTTTCGCAGCCTGCTACGTCCTTCATCGCTTGTTCGAGTCAAGGCATCCACCACATGCGTCAGTAACCTTTCTTCTTTTTTCTTTGTCCGCAAAGCCCCGACGGATCGGGATCTCGCGGACAACCGGTTGACAACAGAAAACTTCCGTCTCCTGTCGTCGTTTCATTGCACTTGCATTTGATAACATTGCTTTGACCTCTCCGGCACGACCCCCCTTCCCCCGTTTCCGCTTCAATCGGGTAGAAAAGTTTCGTCTGCCGGAACGTATTCACTTGTCAAAGTCCGTTCGCGCGGAAACGGGAACCCGGGAACCTTCCCATACTCGTCGTTTCTTCGTGAAATCCCCCTCAAAGACAGAAAAATAAAAACGTCTTCTTTTGAGACAGGTGCTTCCCATCATAGGCAATGAACGAAAACCTGTCAAGTCGGGAGGGTTTTATGGAAAATACCGGAAACAAAAGGAAAAGGATCACCAGCCGGCGACCCTTTCTCTTCAGGAAAAGAATCCTTGAAACTACGGGGCTGGAGCGGGCTCGGTCGCGGGAACCGGCGTCTGCGCCGGGGCAGGTGCCGGAGTCGGAGCCGGAGTCGCAGGAACGGCAGAGGCCGGAGCCGGAGCCGGAGCTTCCGGAAGTTTCGGAGCTTGCGCCTGCTTGCTCACGTTGCTTCCTCCACTCTGGAGAACATCGATGAATTTCCCTATCTGCTTCCGGAGCGCATCGTTGTTTTCTCCCTCGGGAATGAATTCAAGGATCTTCCGGTATTCCGCGAGAGCGGCATCCTTGTCCTTCTTATCCTCATAGAGGAGACCGAGCGCGAGGCGGACATCGACGAGTTTCTCGTTCGCCTTGAGAACGTCCTTGTACGCCGCTTCCGCCTTGTCGAGATCGCCGTCCTGATGACGCGACTGATAGAGCGCTCCGAGGCTGTAGCGGTAACTCGCGTTCTGCGGCTCGAGACGAAGGGCCGCCGAGGCGCTCTCGATCGCCTTATCATACTCCTTCAACCGCGAGAGCACCACGGAAAGGCTGTAATGCGCGACAGAGAGATTCTGTTTCTTCTCGATTGCCTGCTCGAAGAAGTCCCTTGCCTCACCGTAGAGAGCGACCTTCGCCTCGGCTTCGGTATCGGGCTTCTGATCGGCCATGGCACGCTTGATCTGTCCCAGTTTCACGAGAAGAAGCGGATTATTCGGCTCAAGCGCAAGCGCCTTCTCGTACGCCTCGAACGACTTCGGGAGCGCGTCGGACGCATAGAGACTGCTGTTCTCATAGATGAGGCCGAGCGCCTCCGCCATGCGGACGCTCTTCGGGGAGATCGCCGCGCCTTTCTCCGTCCGGGCGATCGCTTCGCGGACGGCGAAGACCACCTTGTTCGGATCGGCTTCGCCCTTCGGTTTCGCCGCTTCCTGATTCGCTATCGCCATGTAGGTCTGACCGATCCGGGAATAGTACTGGGACTCCTGCGAATAAAGCGTTGCGGCCCGATCGAGATTCCTGACGGATTCCTCGGTGGCAACCTGCTCACGGAGCACTTTCCCTGCCGAGATATCCGCGAAAAACGCCTTTCCGATGAACGCGAAGAGGAACGCGACGCCGGCGGACACCACCATGAAGACGAACGCGAGCGCGAGCGCGAACTTCGGCGACGCCTTGAGCGAGAGCGAGAGATACCGTTCTTCCGAGCCGCTCTCCCAGAGCACGGTCGCAAGCGAGAGCGCCGCGAGGAGCGATCCCATGATCAGAAGCGCTCCGTTGAAAGCGGTCGTGAAACTCGCTATGAAGAACATGACTGCCGCGCTCCAGAGTCCGATGGAGAAGACTTTGTTCCTCTCCTTGTCGCTCGAGAGGAGATAGATGCCGAGCGAGAGGAATGAGAACGCGAGTACGAGGAAGATGACCGTCCCGAGAACTCCGATCGTCGGAAGCGCCTCAAGGAAGAGTCCCGGCGCCTGATCGAACCGGAGCGTGTAGAGGGCGTTCTGATTGTATGCCACCGGACGGTAGAGGGAGAAGGCATATCCGTAACTCGCCGGACCCGAACCGAGGAAAAACGGGCCTTTCGTCACCGCATCCTTGGCGATATCCCATGCGAAAGAGAGTTTTGGAAGGACCTCGACCGGCAGGTTGACCTTCGCGACCTGGATGTTCCCGATCATGAGGAACGAGAGGAGCGCCACGAAAACGAGCATCGGAGCCCATACCCACTGTTCCGGCGGACGGACGATCTGTGCCAGGATGAAGATAAGGAAGAACCCGAGTCCGCCGAGAACCACCGCCCATGACATGAACGGCGAAAACGCGAGAATAAGGAAGAGGTCGAGCAGAAGACCTACGAACAGACCGGTCAGGAGCGCATACTGCCACCAGGTCTTCTTCCCCTGCTCCCGGAAAAGAACGAAGATGGCCGTCAGGAAGATCGGCGGAACGATCGACAGGAACACCGAAAGCGTCGAAACGGTCCCGATAAGCGAAAGCGGGGCGTAGGTCTCGAACGAGGCCGGAAGAAACCGGATGCCCATGACCGCGAGGAAGCTCCACAAAATGACCAGAAGCGACGAGGCAACCAGTCCGCCGAACATGGCATAGAACCGCTTCGGCGTGAAATGCGAAACGAGGAGATAGAAGGCGAGGGCGAGCGCCGCTATCGAGAGGAATCCGCGTGACGGATCACCGAACGAGCCCCAGAAACTGTGCCACCGGTCGACCGAAAACACAGCCGAAGCACCGTACGCGGCGACGAACAGGACGATCGGGATATCCAAGGGCGTCCGACGGATACGCATCTCACCGAGAAGCACACCCTTCGAGACCCAGGAAACGAGACCGACGAGAATCCAGAAGTAGAAATAGAGCTGTTTCTCGAACGCGATTCCCTGGAACGTCATCCCCGTGAAGAAAATCGGGAGCCCGACAAAGAGCGCCGTAAGCGACACGGTGATGAGAAGATCGAAGAACTTCGACGTGAGCCCGGTGCGTGGTTCGGATGACTTGCTCGAAACCGGCACGGCCGATGCGGTCGGACGCGGTTCCGGCGACACCGCACGCGGCATCTGGAACACGTTGTTTCCCGCTCCTTGGCTCCCGCCGACATTCGGTCGGATCTGGAACGGATGCTTTCCCTCTTCCATACGGTTTTTTACTATGGGTTATTGCCTCCCTTTGTTACCAGGAAATTATAGGAAAAAACACCAAAAAAGACAAACGCAGAAACTGGGTGATTTTCACCATAAAAAATGGATATTCTCCTGAAAGACGCCATCATTTCTTAAATTGTCTGAATGCAGGACCCTTTCGTTACCGTAATCGCATCGGGCCTTTCATTTTTCCGGAGCCGCGAAGCCGCGCCATCTGATCCGACGCGACCGCCTTCGCCTCGGTGATGAAGATGTAGACGCGGCCGGTAATCGAAGCATGGCCGTGCGCGCTGACGGCGAGATCGGTCTTGCCATCGGAATTAAAATCCCCTCCCATCAGGTCGCCACCGAAATAATTATTTGCCGCCCCACCCTGAATGATAACGTCGGCGCTCGTAGCCGCGGTCGGGTAGGAACCGTCGTTGTAGAAAACATAGGCACGGCCGGTATTGGAGGAGTAGCCAGTGGCACCGACAGCGAGGTCAAGCTTTCCGTCTTGGTTGAAGTCACCAGAGGAGAGAGCGTAACCAAAAGAGTTGTTCGTCGCCTCGCCCTGGATGATGACGTCGGCGGTGGCGGCGGTCGTGGGGATGGAGCCATCGTTATGGAAGATGTAGGCGCGGCCGGTGCTGGTGAGGTATCCGAAGGCGCTTACGGCAAGATCGGTTTTTCCGTCCTGATTGAAGTCGGCGGCGGAGAGAGCCCAACCAAAGTTATTACCCGTCGTTTCGCCCGTGATGATGACGTCTGCGGTGGCGGCGGTCGTCGGAATACTGCCATCGTTGTAAAAAACATAGACACGACCGACACCAGAAGAGTAGCCAGTGGCACCGACAGCGAGATCGGTTCTACCGTCCTGATTGAAATCTCCGGACGCTATACCGTCGTAGGAAAACGAGGAAGATGCCTCACCAGTGATAATGACGTCTGCGGTGGCGGCGGTCGTCGGAATACTGCCATCGTTGTAAAAAACATAGACGCGGCCGGCGGAAGAAGAATACTGCCAGGCGCCGACCACAAGGTCGACCCGTCCGTCCGAATTACAGTCACCGAATCCAAGCGGCCAAGAAAATCCACTGCCTGCTTCGCCGGTGATGATGACGTCGGCGGAGGCGGCGGTCGTCGGGATACTGCCGTCGTTGTAGAAGATATAGGCGCGGCCGGCGTTGGAAGAGTAGCAGCTTGCGCCGACAGTGAAATCCGTCCTGCCGTCCTGGTTGAAGTCCCCTCCGATCAGGTTGTCCCCGAAACAACTGCCCGCTTCGCCGGTGATGATGACATCGGCACTCGCGGCCGTAGTCGGATACGAGCCGTCGTTGTAGAAGAGGTAAACGCGGCCGGTGTCTGAAGAATAACCGTAGGCACCGACAGCGAGGTCCGTCTTTCCATCCTGATTGAAATCGCCGGTAATCAAACCGCCTTTTTCGGAGAAATAGTTTCCCGTCGCTTCGCCGGTGATCACGCCGTCGTTGAAGGTGTAGAGATAGGCACAGCCTTGGCTCGAGTTGTAGCCGTATGCGCCGACCGCAAGATCGGTCTTGCCGTCAGCGTTGAGATCGCCCGCGGCGAGCGCGGCACCGTAGTAGTTGCCCGTCGCTCCGCCCTGCAGTATCAGGTCCGCCGTCGCCGCGGTCGTCGGGATACTGCCGTCGTTGTAGAAGACGTACGTGCGACCGGTGTTGGTGGAATAATACGATCCTCCCACTGCCAGGTCGGTACGACCATCGGCATTGAAATCACCGGAGACAAGTGTTATCCCGAATGCGCTTCCGGATTCGCCGGT
Organism: uncultured Bdellovibrionales bacterium; assembly: GCA_964450795.1. Classification (GTDB taxonomy): domain Bacteria; phylum Patescibacteriota; class Minisyncoccia; order Moranbacterales; family UBA1568; genus JAGOTT01. The sequence continues at coordinate 7,662 of CAYVDI010000025.1, read as the reverse complement.
AATGATGACGTCGGCATTCGCAGCCGAACATGCCGCTGGAGTACCGGAACATGCGACTGTACCGAAATTGTTCGTCCCATCGGCATAGAAGATATAGGAACGACCGGTGGTATTCGTATAACTGTAGCTATACGAACCGACGACGAGGTCGGTTTTCCCATCGGCATTGAAATCTCCTGCAGCGAGAGCGGTACCGAAGTAGACCGGGTTGTTCCCGTCGGATTCGCCAGAAACGACTACATCAGCGCTACTTACCACCGACGGATATGAACCGTCGTTCCAGAAGAGATACACTCTTCCAGGACCGTTTCCCGGATAGTCATACGCCCCGACGGCAAGATCGACGTCTCCATCAGCGTCGAAATCGCCGGAAACAAGAGCGTACCCGAATCGACGGAAAGTACCATCACCGGTGATTATGGTGTCCGCGCCGGTTGCGGCTTCAGTTATGATGGCACCATTATAGAAGAGATACGCGCGGCCGGTATCACCGCTACCTCCATAGAATGTATACGCGCCGACCGCAAGATCGGTCTTGCCATCAGCATTGAAGTCGCCTGCGGCGAGAGCGAAACCGAAAAGGCTTCCGGATTCTCCGGTAATGATGGCATCCGCGGTTGCGGCGGTTGCCGGGATACTTCCGTCCTGATAGAAGATGTAGGCACGACCATTGGAGGAGGAATACCCGGATGCCCCAGCCGCAAGGTCAATTTTTCCATCAGCATTGAAATCGCCGGCAACCAGGGATTTCCCGAAACTGCTCGATGATTCCCCGGAAATGATGGCGTCTGCACTCGGTGCGCCAGATGATATCGAGCCGTCGTTGTAGAAGAGGAAGACGCGTCCCGCGTTGGAATTGTACGCGCTCGCGCCGACCGCAAGATCGGTCTTGCCGTCGGCATTGAAGTCTCCGGTCGCGAAGGCGTTTCCGAATTGTCCGGTCGTGCCGATTTCGCCGGAAATCTTCATCTCTTCCCCGGAGAAGTTCGGACTCGTGCGGAGGCCGGAGACGGGCTGGAGCGTCCACGCGAAGTTCTCGCGGGTCTCATAGAAATAAATCTTGCCGGTATTCGTCGAGTTGCCATACGCCCCGACGACGAGATCCGTCCGTCCGTCGGCGTTGAAGTCTCCCGATACAAGTGCCGCGCCGAAGTAGTTGGAGGTCGTCTCTCCGGTGATAATCACGTCCGCATTCGCGGCGAGACAATCGGTCGTGCAGGTGACGGTCCCGAAACTCGAACCATCGTTGTGGAAAATGTATGCCTTGCCGGTGTTCGTCGTCACCCCGTACGCGCCGACCGCGAGATCGGTCTTGCCGTCGGCATTGAAATCCCCTGCCACAAGAGACTGACCGAAAGAATCGGACGTAGCTTCGGCCCTTATATTGATGTCCGCCGTAGCCCGAGTCGTGGGATATGATCCATCGTTCCAGAAAATGAACGCGTGCCCATACGATCCGCCGGAAAAATAGGTCCCCCCGACAGCAAGATCGACGCGCCCATCGGTATTGAAGTCTCCCGCCGCGAGAGCCGCGCCGAAGTCCTGCGTCAGATCGTCCGAAATAGTGACATCGGAACTACCAACCCCGGTCGGGTATGATCCGTCATTATAGAAGATATGCACATACGACCATCCGCCTCCCGGATCGGTCGATCCCGCCGCGAGATCAATCTTTCCGTCCGCATTCAAATCGGCAGTCAGAAGACCGGCTCCACCGATCCGTTTGTTGGATGCCCCAGTTATGAACGTGTCAGCACTTCCAGCTCCGGTCGGATACGAGCCGTCATTATTAAACACATAGATACGGCCGGAAGACGAAGAATACCCGGAAGCGCCGACAACGAGATCCGTCTTTCCGTCGGCATTGAGATCTCCCGACGAGATTCGTTTTCCGAACGCATCTGATCCGACTTCCCCAGTAATGATAATGTCCGCACCGGAAGCGTTCTCGGTCGTGATAGAACCATTATAGAAGACATACGCGCGACCGGTTGATGTGGAATACCCATACGCCCCGACCGCGAGATCGGTCTTGCCATCCGCGTTGAAGTCGCCAACCGATATTGCCGATCCGAAAAGATTGCTCGCAGCTTCGCCCTCGATGATCGCGTCTGCAGAGGCGCCTCCGGTCGGGTATGAGCCGTCGTTGTAGAAGACGTAGACGCGGCCGACATTGGAACTGCCGGTGTCGTAGTTTTCCGCGCCGACGGCGAGGTCGGTCTTGCCATCCGCATTGAAGTCCCCTGCCGCGAACGACCGGCCGAAGTCCTGGTTCGTCGATTCCCCCGCGATCGACTTGTTCGTATTCACCGTCCCGTTCTGGGAGTAGAGAATGTAGACCCTGCCAATATAATCAGCAATCGAATACCTCGTGCCACCGACCACGAGATCAGTCTTGCCATCGGAATTGAAGTCGCCAGAAACAAGCGAATATCCAAAATAACTGGAAACATTGTCCGTTATATAGACATCTGCCGTTGACGCCGTCGATGGATAGGAGCCATCGTTATAGAAGACATAAACGTCATTGGTAGAACTCGAAATTGCTGATGCTCCGACAACAAGATCGGTTCTTCCGTCAACATTGAGGTCCGAACCGTTCAGATGATACCCGAAACCGGAGCTACTTGAAGCTCCGCCAATGATGACGTCCGCTCCGATCGCTCCCTCCGTAGCTATCGAACCGCCGTAGAAGACATACGCGCGACCGGTTGATGTGGAATACCCATACGCCCCGACCGCGAGATCGGTCTTGCCATCCGCGTTGAAGTCGCCGGAGGCGAAAGTCGAGGAAAAATTGTTGCTGCTCGCTTCTCCGGTGATCTTCGCATCGGCGTTCGACGCGAGACAGTCGGTCGTACAGGCGACGGTCCCGAAACTGCCGTCGTTGTAGAAGACATACGCGCGACCAGCTGATGTGGAATACCCATATGCTCCGACTACGAGATCGGTCTTCCCGTTTGAGTCGTAGTCGCCCGAAGTAAGAATGTTTGCGAAATAATCTCCATCGGTTTCACCGGTAATCGCAACATCGGCAGATGAGGCAGTAGCCGGATAACTTCCATCGTTGTAGAAGATATACACTCGCCCCTTGTTTGTATTGGGATAATATTCAGAACCGACAGCAAGATCGACACGACCATCGGAGTTGAAGTCGCCGGTCGACATCGATCTCCCCATTCTGGAATTCGATTCCCCGGCTATTATGACATCGGCATTGGCCGGGTCCGCCGGATAACTTCCGTCGTTATAGAAAATATACGCCCGTCCAGTAAAGGCCGGGTTACCGGTCGCGCCGACAGCGAGATCCGTTTTGCCATCGAAATTGAAATCCCCGACAGCCAGCGAACGCCCAAAGTAGGAATTTGCCAATGAGTCCGTGATTATCGCATCCGCGCTCGCAGCTTTTTCCGTGTACGATCCATCATTATAAAACACATATATCCTCCCAACATTCAAGTTTCCCGTATCATATTCGGACGCACTCACAACAAGATCGGTTCGTCCATCAGCATTAAGATCACCAGCAATCATCAAACTGCCGAAATAATTATTCACGTTCTCCCCCGTGATCGTGCTTCCGCCAGCCACGCTCCCCGGCGCCGTAAAGCTCAAAGTCGGGTCGAGCGCGATCGGATAATCTTGCGGGTTTTCGGTAAGTGCGACGGAAAGGGTCTTCGTATCTTCGTCCCACTTCCAGTCGGATTCCTTCTCTTTCCCGTCTTTCGTGAAGTAGGTCGGTTTCGGGATGGTGAAGTCGGGAGTCCGGTCCGTGTCGTTCATGATATCGTTCCCGGTCTCCTGCTTGAGGAACCTCTGGGCGCGGTCCATAAGGTTGGGATCGACATCCGCTTTCGCCTGCTCGCTCTGGATATCGTTTTGCCCGAAGAAGAAGACTTTGGCGTTGCCGTCGTCGATCTTGATCTTCGCGTTTTCAATTTTATAGGACTCGGTCTCCTTGCCGAGACCGTAGTTGTACAGCGTCCAGGATTTGAGTTTCTTCTCTCCTGATGCCTGATCCTTCTGATAGGCGTAAAGATGCGTCGTGCGCTCGTCGGGAGAGGTGTAGGAGAGGTATGTCTTCGGAGCATCCTCCGATTTCCGATTCAGGAAGCTTCCTTTGTCCTTCTCCGACGGTCCGTCCGAGAGAATGCCTGTCTCGTAGTCCTTGTTTCCGGAAAGGTCGGTGATGAGGACAGTCTTCCCTTCGCCGAGATCTATGGAAATCGGCTTGCCGTAGTCCTTGGGGAGGGAGAGGGTGGTTTTCGGTTTTTCCTCCTTCGGGGAAGCGGCTTCGGCTTGGTTCGCGAAGGAGATCTCTATCCCGTCCTTTCCGTTCTCTTCGATGACGTATGCGTCCTTCTCTTCCTTTATTTCCCTGGCGGGGAGGGAACGAAGGTCGGCAAGCATCGCTTCCCCTGCCTTGTCCGCCTTCTCCGTGAGGGAGGGAAGGGTGGGTTCGGTCGAGAGGGCGCGGTAGAAGAAGACTCCGAAGAGCGGGAGGGTCGCGAGGGAGAGGAAAAGGAGAAGTGATCGGTAATTTTTCATTTTCGTCTTCCTATTTCTGTTCAACAAGCCACCAGTCGACCTTCGTCTTGTCGGTCACCGGATTCTCGAGACGGATATCGAAGCCGACATAGTCCCCGTTTCCGTCCACATACTTCTCCACCCAGGAGAAACTTCCCGGATTGCCGCGGAAGCTCGTGAAGATGCGCGAACCCTTCACCATCGGGATCATGGCGTCCGTCATCACCCGGACCGTCTTGCCGTCGCGCGCGATGACGGCCGGATCGGTCATCGGGTTTCCGCTCCAGTCGTCGTTGCCGTCCGCATCCGCGTCCGTCGCGACCGGAAGGATCTCAGTCGAACCGATGGTCGGCGCGGTTTCGATCGCGTTCTCGACGACGATGCCGCCGGTCTCGATGACACGCGCCTTGAGCTTGCCGCCGAGCAGATCGACGTTCCCGTCCGCGTCCTTCCCGACGACGTTCCCGAGCTCGAAGGTGTTGAAGAATTCGGTGAGCGCCAGCGTCTGATCGGAGAGCGTCGCCATCTGCGTTTCGAGTTCGGTGATCTTCGCGTCTTCCACGTTCACCTGCGCCACTATGGCGGCGGTCGCGGTTTCGGTCGCGAGCACGCGGGTATCGAGCGTCGTCAGGCTCGCCTTCGCGGTCTCGCTCTCCGTTCCGAGCACCGAAAGCGCGTCGCCGATGACCGTAAGCTGGGTATCGACGGATGCCTGGAGAGCACCAAGCGTCGTGATGCTCTGATCGGTCTTGAGATCGAGTTCGGTAATGTCCGTCGATTGGTCGTTTATCATGGATTGCTGCTCCTTGATGGCATTGACGGTGGCCGCGAGGATGGTGGTCGTATTTACCTGCAGGAATCCGTTCGGATTCGTATTCACCGCTTCCGGAATAGCGCTCGCGATGTTTTGCGCTATGAATCCGGAATATTCAACACCTCCGTCATATAGTCCGGAAGTCTCTTTCCATGAATATGTCTGTGGATTTATCTGAACAATCGCGCTCAATCCGGCGGTAAACGGAGCGTGGATGTCCTTGAGAGTAGCATCGGACATACAACTCAATACGCCGCCGGCATTCGTCTGGATACCGCCACAGGAGACAAGCCCCGAGAACGTGATCGTTCCGGAGGAAGTGATCGCTGTAGCGCCGGTAATCGCGCCCGCGCCGGAGATGTCGAGCGTGGCGGAGTCGAGGATCGTGTCCCAGTTGGAACCAATCTTGATCGCGGTCTCCGTCCCCGCTCCCGCGGTGATGGCGGAGATGTTGACACCATTGAGGTTCCCCGCGCCGACACCGCTTGCGGTGATATTGAGTCCGTTCTGCGTTCCGCCGGTCGTGATCGTTCCGGTCGTAATAGCGACACCGTTCGCCGTGACCGTACCCGTGGTTTGCGTGATGTTCGGATTCGTGATGGCGGCTCCGTTCCAGGTATCGGTTCCGGCGCCGGTGTTTTGGACAAGTGCGCCACCCGTAACCGTAAGTCCCTGGTAGTTATAGGTGGAGGCGCCGGTGTTCGTGACCGCCGGAAGCGCGACGTTCTCTCCGGTGACATTGTATCCGGTCGCGGTGTAGTTCGTGGAGAGGTCGAGATTGAGTCCGGTGAGCGCTCCGGCGAGGGTGACGGAAGACGGGGCGGCCACGCTGTATGCAGTACCGCTTGTCTGGGTGGTGTTTTGAGTGACGCCTCCGGTCGAGGAAATCGTGAGGAACGCGCTCGCGGACTGCACCGTGAATCCGGAACCGATCATGAAGGAACCGGTAGTGTTGTCGACACCGGCAAAGTAGTCCTGGGAAGCGTTGTCGAAGGCGACGGAGGCGTCGATGGCGGAGTTATTGCCGACGATGAACTGCGCCTCGCTCGAACTCGAGCTCGCGATGGAGAAGTCACCGGTCGAGGTCGAGGAGAGGTCGACATAGTTGGAACCGTCATAGGAGAGGCGGATCTTGTTGGTCGTGCCGTATACCTCGAAAAGCGCGTTCGGAGAGGATGTGCCGACACCGATATTTCCGGTCGAGTCGATCACGAAGCGGTCGTTCGTGCCGAGTCCGGTCGTCGAGATCTTGAACTTGTCGGAATCGGAATCGTCGACACCCATCGTGAAGGTGTTCGTGCCGTCGGCGAGTTCGAATCCTATCTGTGAGTCGTAGTCGCCGGCGTTCGTGTTGCTCACGGTGATCTGACTATTCGCCGCGGCGCTCGACATCACTTCGAGGAGCTGGTCGGGGGTGGTATCGCCGATGCCGAGACGGTTGTTTGTGTCGTCCCAGAAGAAGTTCGCGTTGTCCTGGGTAAGTGCACCGCTCGTGCCCGCGAAGAGGACGGAGCCGGCGGTCGGGGCGTAGTAAGTCGGAGATCCTGCACCGCCGGAGATGAGCGCCTGACCCGCCGTTCCCGCCGCGGTCTGTGCGAGAACGCCGGAACCGTTGGCCCAGAGGAGTCCGCCGTTGGTATTGAGCGCAGAGAAGGTGATGGTGCTGGAGGAGGTGATACCGTTCGCACCGGTGATCGCACCGGCACCGGAGATGTCAAGATTCGGAGTGTCGAGCGTCTTATCCCAGATATTCGGACCACTGCCACCGATCAATATAGCGGCTTCCGTTCCGGCTCCAGGCGTAATACCACTGATATTGATACCATTCAGAGAGCCAACGGAAACACCGGCAGCAGCGATATTGAGTCCGTTCTGTGTTCCTCCCGATGAATTCGTTCCGGTCGTAACGGTAACACCGTTCGCAGTCGCCGTACCGCTTGTCTGGTTATTGTTCGCATTCGTCACCGAAAATCCAGTGAAGACAGATGTCCCGACACCACCGCCGGTCGTAATCGTACCACCAGTGACTGAATATCCAGTGTACAGCGTTCCAGCCACAGTCGCACTGAATGATGGAAATGCCACCGACATCCCAGTCATATTATTGTTACTGGGAGTATAATTCGTCGAAAGATTGAGATTGATTCCGGTCAATGCGCCGGCAAGGTTGACGCTGGACGGGGCGGCGGTGCCGATGAGTGTCCCACTCGTCTGCGTCGCGTCGAGATCGAGAAGTGCGTCCGGAGTCGTGTCACCAATCCCCACGTTCCCGTTCATGAAGATACCCGCATATTCGGTTCCCGCTCCCGTTCCCGCGTCGA
>CAYVDI010000024.1:9428-15978 GCA_964450795.1 uncultured Bdellovibrionales bacterium | reverse complement strand
GCCTTGTACTCATGGCTCTCGTACTCCTTCTTCGCGTGCGCCGCCGACACGGTCGCCGCCGCCTTCGCGAGCGCGGTCCCGCCACCCGCGACAATACCCTCCTCGATGGCCGCCTTCGTGGCATTCACCGCATCCTCCATCTTGTGCTTCATATAGGTGAGCTCGGTCTCGGTCGGAGCGCCGACGCGGATCACCGCAACCCCGCCCTGGAGTTTCGCCATCCGCTTCTTGAGCTTTTCCTTGTCGTATTCGCTGTCGGTCTTCTCAACCTGCGCCTTGATTTCGGCGACGCGGGCATCGATATCCTTCTTCTTTCCCTTGCCAGAAACGATCGTTGTGTCGTCCTTGGTCGAAATCACCTTGGACGCCCGTCCGAGCTGATCGATCGTCGTCGCATCGAGCTTCATCCCCGTCTCCTCGGAAATGACCGTTCCCCCGGTCAGGATGGCGATATCGCGGAGCATGTTCTTGCGATTCTCCCCGAACTCCGGCGCCTTCACCGCGAGTACGTTGAGCACGCCGCGGATCCGATTCACGACCAAGGTCGCAAGCGCCTCCCCGTCCACGTCCTCGGCGATGATGACCACGTCCTTCTTTCCGGCCTGCGCCAGGGCGTTCAGAATCGGCACGATGTCGTTGATCGCGGAGATCTTCTTGTCCGTGATGAGGATGTACGGCTCGTTCACTTCGGCCGCCTGCGACTCCGCGTCGGTCATCATATACGGCGAGATGAATCCCTTGTCGAAATTCATCCCCTTCACGATCTCCTTCGAGAGTCCAAGCGTGTTGGACTGTTCGGTCGTCACGACGCCGTCCTTGCCCACCTCGTCGATCACGGAAGCGATCATTTCTCCCATCTCGCGCGACTCCGCGGAAATGGTCGCCACCTGCGCGACCTCCGCCTTGGACGAGATCTTCTTCGAGTTCTTCGCGAGCGCCGCCGTCACTTCCCGAAGCGCGCCTTCCATCCCCCGGCGGATACCGATCGGATTGATGCCGGTCTCGACGAATTTGAGTCCCTCGCGGATGAGCGCGGACGCCACGACCGTCGCGGTCGTCGTCCCGTCACCGGCGATATCGTTCGTCTTCTCGGCGACCTGCTTGATGAGCTCGGCGCCGAGGTTCTCGTACTTGTCGGAAAGCTCGACTTCCTTGGCGATGGACACGCCGTCGTTCGTGATGGTCGGTCCGCCGAACGACTTGCCCAAGATGACGTTGCGTCCCTTCGGACCGAGTGTCACTTTCACCGCGTTCGCGACCTTGTCGACGCCGATCTTTATGCGCTTCCGCGCGTCCTCGCTGTATGCGATCTGTTTCGCCATATTCGTGTGGTTACATGTATTATCATATTGGCACTCTTCATTATAGACTGCCAGAATGGATTGTCAAGAACGTTGTCGACACGGAAAGAGCGCTTCAGATCTTGAAGATGATGACATCCCCGTCCGCGACGACATAGTCCTTCCCCTCGAGCCGGAGCGTCCCCTGGTCGCGCGCGGCGGACCATGAACCCGTGGCGAGAAGTTCCTCCCAGCCGATCACTTCGGCGCGGATGAACCGCTCCTCGAAGTCGCCATGAATGGCGGCGCCGGCACGTGGCGCGGTCGATCCCTGCTTGATCGTCCAGGCGCGCGTCTCGTCCTCTCCGGTCGTGAAGAACGTCTCGAGACCCAGGAGCGAATACGCCTCCACGATGAGATCCCCGATCCGCGATTCCATCCCGAGTTCCGTCGCCTCCTCCCGGGACATCCCTGAAAGCTCCTCTTCGAGCTTGATATCGAGCCTCACATGCGGAAGCGCGGCAAGCTCGGCCGGAAGCGCGGCACCGGTATCGCTCATGTTATAGACATAGAGAAACGGCTTGCTGGTCAAGAGCTGAAGTCCCCGAAGGAATTTCTTCGCCTCCTCCGGATCGCCGGAAAGTACGGCACGATTCGCCAATCCGCCGTCTTGCAAAACACTTTCTATCTCCTCAATCCATTTCATCTCCTGTTCCGCGCCCTTCGCCCGCGCCCGGACATCCTTCACGGTCCTCTCCTTGCGTTTGATCACCGTCTCGAGATCGGCCAAGACGAGCTCGGTATTCACGATATCGATGTCTTCCTTCGGATCGACGCGGTTGTGGACATGGATGATGTTGCCGTTTTGGAAAACACGAACCACCTGCACGATCGCGTCCGTCTCGCGGATGTTCGCGAGAAACTTGTTCCCGAGTCCCTCGCCCTCGCTTGCGCCCTTCACGAGCCCGGCGATATCGACGAACTCGAACACCGCCGGAATCGTCTTCTTGCTCTTCGAAAGCTCCGCAAGTTTCCAAAGACGCGCATCCGGAACCTCGACCACGCCGACATTCGGCTCGATCGTACAGAACGGATAGTTATTGATGTCGACCGCCTTTTTCGTGAGCGCCTTGAACAGGGTCGATTTGCCGACGTTCGGAAGTCCGACGATTCCAGCCTTCATAGGAATAGCTTTAGATTTCAGATTCCAGCTTATAAGGTATCGGAAAAGAAATCAATGCGTAAGAATGGCGTTCTTGGCTCACGGAAGCCTCTGGCTCTTGACAAGATACAAAATATCTGCTATACTCTCCCTCCGGATCTTTTACATCTCAAACCTTGAAATTTGAAGAGGAGGGTACATCATGACACCCCTGAAGTTCTCGTTTTATGCGCTCGTGGCAACGTTCGCCATGATCTCCGGTCTCCTCTGGGAAGCCGGGATCGGGCACGAAGTCCCCGGTGTGCTCCTGGCCAAGGCCGAGGAGCTCCTGGTGAAAAGTGCCGTGGCGGCGAAGAACGAAATCGTCCCCAAAGACGACGTTCAGCCGATCGCGGAAGAAAAACCTGTCACGATTCCCGAACCCGAAACCTACGTCGTCAGGCGTGGTGACTGGCTCTCGAAGATCGCGGTGTCGAAGAATGTCTCGATCGAAGCGCTGGTGAAAGCCAACAGGGAGTTATATCCCTCCTTGGCGAAGAATCCCGGCCTCATCCATCCCGGATGGACCCTGATCATCCCGATCGCCTCTGCAACCGCCACCCTCTCCTCTCCGGAAAAATCTGTCCTCAAAAAACAGAATGTTTATCCGGAGACGACTGCGAAGGCAGTCCCTCGGGATAAGCACCGCGCTCTTTCGAAGGAAGGTACGCCGAAGCGTATCGCCCAGAAAGAGCGCCGTGGCGCATCCCGCCACCCGGAAACCGCGTTGCGGCTCAAGCTCTCGATGAATCTCACGCGAATCGAGACGATCGTCAGGACGTACAGTCCGATCGTCGAGAAAGCATCATCGGAGTACGCCGTCCCGAAGCACTACATCTACGGGCTCATCTACCACGAGTCCGGAGGGAATCCGAATGCTATCGGCGACGGAGGCCGTTCCCGCGGGCTCATGCAGTTGCATGACCCAACCCGAATCCGCCTCGGACTGACCAAGAAAGAGGCTCACGATCCGGAGAAGGCGATCCTCGCCGGAACCAAGTATCTGCGTGAGCAGTACGACGCGTTCGGCAGGAACACGGGTGCCGCCATCTCGGCATACAACGCCCCCTGGCTCACGCAGAAAATGATCGAACGTGGCACGGACCCGTCGAAACGGGACTACGTCAGGAGCGTGAAAGCCGCAGCTTCACTCTTCAAGGAATATGAGGCTCGCGCTTCCATAGCGATGTGAGCCAACAAGAACATGAAGACCGCCTTTCGGAACTCCAGGGCGGTTTTTTCATGCCCGAAAACGTGATAGAATGGACGAAGAGGGGGAAAATTCATGATTGAAACCTATGAACCCCGGAATCTTCAAGGCATACGACATCCGCGGAGTCTATCCCGGTGAGATCGACGAGGAAGTCGCGTACCGGATCGGGCGTGCCGTAGCGGAGCATTTCTCGCTCCAGATCGTCGCGATCGGGCGTGATATCAGGGCGTCGAGTCCGGCCCTGTTTCGGGAACTTGCGAGAGGACTCACCGAAGGCGGCGCGGACGTGCTCGACTTGGGACTCGTCACCACCCCGATGGTCTACTTCGCCTCGAACCGGCTCGACGTCGACGCCGCCATCTCGGTGACCGCCTCGCACAACCCGCCGGAATACAACGGCATGAAGATAGCCCTGCGGGGGGCGATCCCCGTCGGACTCGAAAGCGGACTTTCGGAAATCCGCGATCTCGTGGCGGAAGGATCGTTCGGGACGCCGGAACAAATCGGAACCGTCACCGAGACCGATATCAAGCCCGCCTACTATTCGTACTTCGCTTCCTTCGCCGACCTGCAGGACCGCCGGTTCTCCGTCGTCATCGACACCGCGAACGCGATGGGCATCCTCGAGCTCCCCATCTACGACCAGCTCGCCGGGAACGTTTCCGTCTCGAATCTTTGGAACGACCTCACCCGTCCCTTCGCCTGCCACGAGGCGAATCCCCTCAAGCTCGAGACGCTCGACGAACTCCGCGCGAAGGTCACCGAAAGCGGCGCGGACCTCGGTATCGCCTATGACGGCGACGCGGACCGAGTCGGATTCGTCGACGAGAAGGGAGAGATCATCCCGATGGATCTCATGACGGCGCTCCTCGCGGAAATCATCCTCGAAAAGAAGCCGGGAGCGACCATTCTCTACGACCTCCGGTCCTCGCGCGCCGTCCGGGAAATCGTCGAGGAGCACGGCGGGCGAGCGCTCGAGTGCAAGGTCGGTCACGCGAACATCAAGCGGCAGATGCGCGAAACCGGCGCCGTGTTCGCGGGCGAACTTTCCGGTCATTACTACTTCGAAGAGAACTCCTCGGCGGAAGCCGGAACTCTGCCGGCCGTCCTCCTCCTCAACCTCATGGCCGAAACCGGAAAACCGATTTCGGAGCTCGTCTCGGGTGCGCGACGCTACTTCCATTCAGGCGAGATAAACAGCGAAGTCGACGACAAGGACGCCGTCCTTTCCCGCCTCCGTGCGACTTACGCCGACGGAAAGCAGTCGGGGCTTGATGGACTGAAGGTCGAATACCCGACCTGGTGGTTCAACGTCCGCCCCTCGAATACCGAACCGCTGCTCCGACTCAATCTTGAGGCTGAAACGCCGGAAATGATGAAGGAAAAGGAAACCGAACTTCTCCGTATCATCCGCGGGAGTTGACGGTGTATACCGAAAGAGCTATACTTCCGATAATGGAAACGAGAAAGATCCATTTCAGGAAGTTTTCAAAAGCGTCGTAAGACCGCCCATGGGGCGGTTTTTTTCTGGTTCATTCACAAATCACCGATTCATTTTCTCACAAGGAGAGCACCATGAAAGCCACCAAACTCGTACATCGTCTTCTCCAGCTTCCCGCGGGGCGCTGCGCATGTCCCCTGACCGGAACCGAATGCGACGCGCCGCACCTTCGGGCAGCGCTCGATATCCGCACCTGCGAAGATCAATCGCGGTGCCCAATCGGAAAACACCGGAAAATCATCCCGCTCATGCAGGCACACGAAGCGGAGCTGAGACGTATCGACTGGCAAAAACGACGGGCCGCCTGAGATCAGGAACGGAATACGAAACGCCCACCGGGGAAAATCCCGTGGGCGCGTTTTTTTTTCATATGGAACGGAAGCTACAGCGGCTCGCCCCAGGCGATGCGTCCTCCCTCGAGGTTTTCCGCAACGATGCCGAGACCGGAAAGATGCTCCTGCGCGACGCGCGAACGTCCGCCTGACCGACATCCCATGACGATCCGGATATCCGCAAGCGGTTTCCCGAGTCTTCCCGCAGCCGTTTCGAGCCGCCCGACGATTTCCTCCTTCGGAAGCATTCCGAGAATCGAGAGCGGGATGTTGACATACGCGGGATCGGAATCACGGAAATACGGCTCGTCCGCGACCTCGTCCGTCTCACGGACATCGACAAGAAGCCATGACCCCTTTTCTTCCTTCAGTTTTCTGCGCAGTTCTTCCGCGTTCATATGTCAAAAAGAAAAACGGATCGTTCACTCCCTATGAAAGAAATCCGACACGCTCCCGTACCTCCTTCATCTTCACCGACGCGACCGCGCGCGCCTTTTCGGCGCCGGTCCGGAGAACGTTCATCGCCTCCTCGTCGGAAATGGCGGCGAATCGCTTCTGGAAATCGGCAAGGAACGACGCTACGATTTCCGCCAAGTCGCGCTTGAAATCGGCATACCCCTTCCCCGCGTACATCGCGACGATCCCGTCCGTGCTATTCCCGCCGAGAAGCGAATAGATATTGATGAGATTCTTCAATGCCGGCTTGTCGTCCTGATAGGCGATTTCCGACCCGCTGTCCGTCACGGCCTTCATGATCTTCTTCCTCGCCGTTTCCGGATCGTCGGAAAGCGCGATGTAGTTGTACGCGCTCGCGGCGGATTTGGACATCTTCCTCGTCGGATCGTCGAGGCCCATGATGCGCGCGCCTTCCTTCATCACCCGCGACTCGGGCACGATCAGCGTCTCGCCGAAACGATCATTGAACCGCCGTGCAAGCGTCCGAGTCAGCTCCACATGCTGGACCTGATCGTCGCCTACCGGCACGACCGCCGTGTCGTAGAGCAGGATGTCCGCCGCCATGAG